>NZ_AP014545.1:2503333-2816250 GCF_016592435.1 Amphritea japonica ATCC BAA-1530
TGGGGATGGTGTTCCCGGTCTCTACCCACAACTACGAGCTGCGTTACTGGCTGGCAGCCGGTGGCATTCACCCGGGTTACTATGCGCCACATAAGGGCGACACTGCCGGTCAGATCGACGCCGATGCCCTGCTCTCCGTTACCCCACCACCACAGATGCCCTCCACTATGGAAGCCGGTACTATCTATGGTTATTGCGTCGGGGAGCCCTGGAATCAACAGGCGGTATTCAAAGGGATAGGCGTACCCGTGGTAACCGACTATGAGATCTGGAAAGACAACCCGGAGAAAGTATTCGGTGTATCCAAAGGCTGGGCGGATGAGAACCCGAATACCCACATCCGTGTCGTTAAAGCGATGATCCGTGCGGCAAAATGGCTGGACGATAATAACAATGGCAACCGCCCTGAAGCAGTAGAAATTCTGTCTCGTTCTGACTATGTCGGTGCTGACTACGATGTTATCGCGAACTCAATGACCGGAACATTCGAGTACGAGAAAGGCGATAAGCGCGCAGTGCCTGACTTCAACGTCTTCTTCCGTCACAACGCTACCTATCCTTACTACTCTGATGCTATCTGGTACCTGACTCAGATGCGTCGTTGGGGCCAGATCGCCGAACCTAAATCTGATGACTGGTTTATGGATACCGCTAAGAAAGTCTACCGCCCGGACATCTACGCAACAGCAGCTAAAGAGCTGATCGCAGAAGGCAAGCTTGAAGCCAGTGAGTTCCCTGACTTTGCGTCTGAGACCGGTTACAAAGCCCCACAGACTCACTTCATTGACAACATTACCTATGACGGTACTAAGCCAAATGAGTATCTGACGAAGTTTAAAATCGGCCTGAAACCAGACACTACGCTTTAACGTCTGTTTAACGCCGGGCTAACCAGGCTCTACTAAAGAGTTCAGCTGAAGGGTTTTACTGAAAAGCTCTACTAAAAAGTCCGGCTAAAAGATTCAGCTAACAAGTTTGACTACAAAAACCAAAGGGTCACTCATCTGAGTGACCCATTGGAGAGGCCTTATGAGTAGCATCGCATTAAAACTGTTAAAGCCGTTAGGCTTACCAGAGAAGTTTAATCTGGCTCAATTGATCAAATCAGTTGTCGTTCCTTTGAGCGGTATTCTGGTATTTCTGTTTATCTGGAATATTGGCGCACAGAACATTAACACCTCCCTGGGTGAGTTTCCTGGCCCAACTCAGGTATATGAAGAAAGCAAGAACCTGATCGCAGAGCATAATAGAGAGCGTCAAAAAGAGGTCGCCTTTTATGAACGTTTGGAGATACGCAATGCGAAGAAACTGGAAGCCAATCCCGATGCCGTTATCAAGACCCGTCCTTACACCGGCAAGCCAACTTTTATTGACCAGATAGGCACCAGCCTGGTGACAGTGTTAGCCGGCTTTTTTGCCGCCTCACTGATCGCTATTCCGGCGGGCATTGTGATCGGCATGAACAAAACGCTCTACAGCGCGTTCAACCCCGTGATTCAGTTATTCAAACCGGTTTCTCCACTGGCATGGTTGCCACTGGTGACCATGGTTGTCAGTGCGCTTTATGTAAGTGATGACCCGATGTTTGCTAAATCCTTTGTGACTTCGCTGATCACCGTTTCCCTCTGCTGTCTCTGGCCGACTCTGCTGAATACCGCCGTCGGCGTATCAACCATCAGCACGGACCTGAACAACGTCAGCAAGGTACTGCGTCTGCCCTGGCTGACCCATGTTATTAAGATTGTTATCCCTTCCGCTATTCCGATGATTTTCACCGGCCTGCGTCTGTCATTAGGTATCGCCTGGATGGTACTGATTGCCGCAGAGATGCTGGCGCAGAACCCGGGTTTAGGCAAGTTCGTCTGGGATGAGTTTCAGAACGGTAGTTCCAGCTCACTGGGACGGATAATGGTGGCTGTATTAGTGATCGGTCTGATCGGTTTCGTACTGGACCGGGTCATGCTGGCACTGCAGAAGAAAGTATCCTGGGATAAATCAGTAGAACTGAGATAAACGACCTTGACGTCAAAGGTTAGGAGAAGATCATGACCGTTAAAACACACCTTGAGCTGACCGGTGTCGATATCGACTTTCCAACACCCAGCGGCCCGTTTAAAGCGTTAAACAACGTCAACCTGAAGATAGATCAGGGAGAATTTGTCTCGCTGATCGGTCACTCCGGTTGCGGCAAATCCACCGTTCTGAATATCGTTGCCGGTCTCTACCAGGCAACAAAAGGCGGCGTACTGCTAGACGGCAGAGAGGTAAACCAACCCGGTCCTGAGCGGGCGGTAGTGTTTCAAAACCACTCTCTACTACCCTGGTTAACCGCCTATCAGAATGTTGAACTGGCTGTTAAACAGGTTTTCAAACACAGCAAATCTAAAGCTGAAATGAAGGAGTGGATCGAACATAACATGCATCTGGTACATATGGATCATGCGATGCATAAACGACCCGACGAGATCTCCGGCGGCATGAAGCAGCGCGTGGGTATCGCCCGCGCACTGGCGATGGAGCCAACCGTCATGCTGATGGATGAGCCTTTCGGTGCACTGGACGCCCTGACACGGGCGCATCTGCAAGATTCTCTGATGGAAATTCAGGCAGACCTGAATAACACGGTGATCATGATTACTCACGATGTTGATGAAGCGGTACTGCTATCGGATCGCATTGTCATGATGACCAACGGCCCGGCAGCCACCGTCGGTGAAATACTTGATATAAAACTGGAACGCCCTCGCCATCGCCTGGAACTGGCCGATGATCCGGAATATAACCACTATCGGGCCGCCGTTCTCAGCTTCCTCTATGAGAAGCAGAGAAAACCGGGTGAAGCGCCGACTGAACCTGCTGCCACCGAAGAAAAGCCTGAAAAGATTAAAGACGTGCAAGCATCAACACCTCTGCTTGCGGATGAGCAAGCCGCCTGAAAAACACAGGCTTGATTAAGCATAAAAAGCCCGGCGCCCCGCCGGGCTTTTTTACGAAACCTTGGGTTAATCGCAACAAGACTTCTTTCCCACACTGGCCACTGAAGGAGCAGTTTATCAAGATGATAACTCTGCCAGAGGATGCCTTTCTGTGCACAACCCTAATCCCCGCCCCAACACAGTGCGCCAAATCTACACAACCTCTTTAAGGCACAGACACAAAAACACCTAACTAATTGAAAAATATATAAATAAACAAATCAGGCACGGTCTCTGCTTTACTCTAAGTGCCTATCTTCGGCTTCTCATATTTTTTGAACAATGGTGTTCATCCTCCGGTATTCGTACCGGTTGATGGATGCCATTTTTTTTTGGGATTTTTTATGACAAAGCCTCATCTCATCATCATCGGTAACGGCATGACATCAGGCCGTCTGCTTGACGATATTCTGAAGCGTGACCCGGATAAGTTCCGGATCACCGTATTCGGCGCAGAAGGCTATGCAAACTACAACCGGATTATGCTCTCTCCCGTTCTGGCTGGGGAAATTAAGGCCTGCGATATCGTCACCCATTCAGAACAATGGTATCAGGAACACAATATAACCCTGCATAACGGCGTTACCGTGACCGGCATTGATACTGACAATCAGACGATTAAGTGTCACAACGGGACGATATTAAGCTATGACAAACTAGTGCTGGCAACCGGCTCCAACCCTGTTATTCCCCCTGCAGCGCGTAACGTCGGGGTGGAAGGTATATTAAGCTTTCGCAGGCTGGACGATATCGATCGCATCATGAATAAGGCCAGCAACATCAAGCATGCCACGGTGGTTGGCGGAGGCTTACTTGGTCTGGAAGCCGCTTGGGGACTGTGCCAACAAGGACTTAATGTCACGGTTATTCATCGGGGCGGATGGTTACTAAACCGGCAACTTGATCCGGCAGCAGGTGAACTGCTTAAACAGTCGCTGGAAGCACGTGGCATCAGCTTTCGCCTCAATGCGGAAATCATTCAATTCTCCGGTCAAGAAACAATATCTTCCGATGAGAGCCCTGCCCTTCTGTCTGGTGGTTCAGAAAGCGAAGTGCACTCAAACTCTGAGGCTCTTAAGAAGGTCTTTGTAGAGAAGACCTCTGTGCAGAAGGACGCTCTCCAGCAAATTACCCTGAGTGATGGCTCAGTTCTCAACACAGAACTGGCCGTTATCGCAATCGGCATAACGCCCAATCACTCGCTGGCGAAAGCCAGTGCGATCGATTGCGACAGGGGAGTTCTGGTCAATGACCAGATGCAGAGCTCTCATCCGAATATATTTGCACTGGGTGAATGCACTCAGTTTGGCCAACATACCTTTGGGTTGGTTGCCCCTCTATGGGACCAGGCCGCAGTATTGGCCGATCAACTGTGCGAAACATCAGATCATCGCTTTAGCGTTCAGCCCTGTGCGACAAAACTCAAAGTATCAGGTATCGATCTGTTTTCAGCCGGCGAGTTTATGGGCAGCCCTGAAAACAAGACGGTCGTCTATCAGGACAATAACAATGGCGTCTATCGCAAGCTTATTTTTCGTGACCAAAAACTCACCGGCGCTGTGCTCTACGGCGCGGTTAACGATGGTAACAAGTACTTCGAGCTGATCCAGACTCAACAGCCAGTTCAACATTTGGCGCCGGACCTGATCTTTGGCTGGCGCTACTGCGAAACCGACTCTATCTCAAAATCAATCACTGCGGGCGTGCCAGAGACACCGGTCTCTTCTGCACCAGACCTTAATCCACAGGAACTTAGCCTGGCAACAGGAGCAACCTTATGAGTAAAACAAAATTAGTTATCGCCGGTAACGGTATGGTGGGCCATCAATTTCTTCAAAGCCTGGCCGACAGCGGTCAGCTGGAAAGCTTTGACGTAACCGTTTTCTGCGAAGAAAGCCGATTAGCCTATGACCGGGTTCAGCTAAGTGCTTACTTCTCCGGTTCGACCGCTGAAGATCTGGCCATGGGTAATGCCAACACTTACCGCAGCTGGGGTCTTAACGTGCTGACTGGGGAAAAAGTCACAATGATTGATCGCGGCTACAAATCGGTAACCACTGATAAGGGTCGTGAACTAAGCTATGACAAACTTATTCTGGCCACCGGCTCATACCCTTTTGTACCTCCGGTACCGGGCCATGATCGTTCACAATGTTTGGTATACCGTACCATTGATGATCTGGAAGCGATTGCTGAAGCGGCTAAAAATTCTAAAGTCGGTACCGTTGTCGGCGGTGGTCTGCTCGGGCTGGAAGCGGCTAAAGCGCTAAAAGATCTGGGGCTAGAGACCCACGTGGTTGAGTTCGCGCCTCGCCTGATGGCTGTTCAACTGGATAATGGTGGCGGTGCAATACTGCGTCAGAAGATTGAAGCACTAGGTGTAACGGTACATACCGAGAAGAACACCCAGCTGATCGATGACGGTGAGCAGTGTTTCCACAAAATGAATTTTGCCGATGGTGAAGTACTGGAAACAGATCTTATTCTCTTCTCTGCCGGTATCCGCCCACGCGATGAACTGGCGCGCCAGAGTGAACTGGACGTCGGTGAACGCGGCGGTATCGTAATCAACAATAACTGCCAGACCTCTGACCCCTCTATCTACGCTATTGGTGAATGCGCCCTGTGGAATAAACAGATTTTCGGATTGGTTGCCCCAGGCAATCAGATGGCTAAAGTGGCCGTATCTCACTTAACCAATGGCGAAGACTGTTTTACCGGTGCCGACATGAGTACCAAGCTTAAATTAATGGGTGTTGACGTTGCCAGTATTGGCGATGCCCATAGTCGAACACCTGGCGCGCAGAACTACAGCTTTATTGATGAACGCGAAGGGATATATAAAAAGCTGATTGTGTCTGAAGATGGAAAACTACTCCTTGGCGCAATTCTGGTCGGCGATGCCGAACAGTACGGCACGCTGCTGCAATATATGCTCAACGGCATTCACCTGCCGGAGTATCCCGACACATTAATCCTGCCCAATCGAGGTGATGATCAACAGACCGGGCTGGGGGTTGCGGCCCTGCCGGAGACAGCCCAGATCTGTTCTTGTCATGATGTGAGCAAAGGTGACGTGAGAGCCTCACTGGATGCAGGATGTTGCACAATAGGAGATGTTAAAGGTGCCACCAAAGCAGCCACTGGCTGTGGCGGCTGTGCTGCGTTGCTGACCGATCTGGTTAATCATGAATTAGAAGAGATGGGCGTCGAAGTAAACCGCGACCTCTGTGAACACCTTCCCTACACCCGTCAGGAGCTCTACAGCCTGATTCGGGTTGAAGAGATCCGTAGCTTTGACGAACTACTAGACAAGCATGGCAGCGGTCACGGCTGCGAAATCTGTCGTCCGGCCGTCGGTAGCATTCTGGCTTCCTGCTGGAATGATTACATCCTCAGCGAAAAAAACATTGCGCTGCAGGATACCAATGACACCTTTATGGCAAATATGCAGAAGGATGGTACCTATTCCGTAGTACCCCGGGTTGCCGGTGGAGAGATAACTGCCGATAAGTTGATAATCCTCGGTCAGGTGGCTAAGAAATATAATCTTTATAGCAAGATTACCGGTGGTCAGCGGGTTGACCTGTTCGGTGCGCGCTTAGACCAGCTCCCCCCAATCTGGGAAGAACTCATAGCAGCCGGTTTTGAAACCGGGCATGCCTACGGTAAATCCCTGCGTACGGTGAAATCCTGTGTCGGCAGTACCTGGTGTCGTTTCGGTGTCGATGATAGCGCTGGTCTGGCGATTGAACTGGAAGACCGATATAAGGGCTTGCGAGCACCTCATAAAATTAAGTTTGCGGTATCCGGTTGTACCCGGGAATGTGCCGAAGCACAAAGTAAAGATATCGGTATTATCGCGACGGAAAATGGCTGGAACCTTTACGTTTGTGGCAACGGTGGAATGAAACCTCGTCACGGTGACCTGTTCGCCACCGATCTGGATAAAGCGACCCTGATTCGCTACATCGACCGCGTGCTGATGTTCTACATCAAGACCGCCGATCGTTTACAACGTACCTCCGTCTGGATGGAAAATATGGAGGGTGGTCTGGCCTATCTGCAACAAGTGGTCATCGATGACAGCCTGAACCTGGGTGATGCACTGGAACAGCAGATGGATCATGTTGTAGCAACCTATCAGTGCGAATGGAAAACCACTCTGGAAAGTCCTGAAGCATTGAAGCGCTTCCGACAGTTTGTTAACTCCGATGCCAGTGACAGTAACGTTGTCTTTGTTGAAGAACGGCAGCAGATCCGTCCCGCGACAACAGAAGAAAAAGCGAACATTCAGGCCGAGCCTATCAAACTGGTTAGCTGATACAGAGGATATAGAAATGACTCATAGTACAACCTGGACTACGGTCTGTAGTCAAAACGATCTGGTGCCAAACTCCGGAATCTGCGCGCTGGTAAAGGACGTTCAGATAGCCCTGTTTTATGTAGAAAAAGAGCAAGACGTATTTGCCATCGCCAACCATGACCCGTTCAGCCAGGCCAATGTGCTGTCCCGTGGGCTGATCGGTTCTAAAGGTGATGATCTGTTTGTTGCCTCACCGGTTTATAAGCAGCACTTCTGTCTTAAAAGCGGCCGTTGCCTGGATGATGAAAATACCCATATACAATCCTGGCCTGCCCAGATTAAAAATGGTGAGGTCCAGGTTCTTTTTTAGTGCTCTTTTAAAATTCGAATAAACGTTACACACAACAAACCTACAGGACACCCTGATTGATGACTATCGCAACCAGCCCAGACACTTGCCAGGTAAAAACCACTTGCCCCTACTGCGGAGTGGGGTGCGGTGTAAATGCCAGGGTAAGTGAGAATCGGCTGATTGCGGTAAGTGGCGACAAGGCGCACCCTGCCAATCAGGGCCGACTCTGCGTTAAAGGTTCAGCCCTGCACGAGACCTCTGGGCTGGAAGGCAGGCTACTAGCCCCTCAAATCGAGGGTGAAACGGTCAGCTGGGACAAAGCCTTTAATCATGTTGCTCAGGGTTTTAGTGAAACCATAAAGAAATATGGCCCCGATTCAGTCGCACTTTATCTCTCCGGCCAGATTCTTACCGAAGACTATTACGTTGCCAATAAGTTGATGAAAGGCTTTATTGGCTCGGCCAATGTTGATACCAATTCCCGCCTCTGCATGTCTTCCGCAGTCGCCGCTCATAAACGTGCATTTGGGGCTGATCTGGTACCGGGCTGTTATGAAGATCTGGAACTGACCGACCTGCTTATACTGGTGGGATCGAATACCGCCTGGGCACATCCGGTCATCTACCAGCGAATTGTCGCGGCAAAAAAAGCCCGCCCGGAGATGAAGGTCGTTGTCATTGATCCGCGTCGGACAGCCACCTGCGATATTGCCGACCTGCACCTACCACTCAAGCCCGGTAGTGATGGATACCTGTTTACCGGCCTGTTGAGCCACCTGGCGGACAATAACGCTCTTGATAACTCATATATCAACGACCACACCGAAGGCTTTGAGGACGCTCTACAGGCTGCCAGAACTCTCACGGCCGATCTAACCCAAACAGCAGAATTATGCGGATTAGACAAACCTGATCTTAAACAACTTTACCAATGGTTCTCTCAGATCGATAAAGTTGTCACGCTCTTTTCTCAGGGGATCAATCAATCCTCTTCAGGAGTAGATAAAGGTAATGCGATAATAAACTGTCACCTGGCGACCGCAAAGATTGGTAAACCCGGCGCTACACCTTTCTCGATAACCGGTCAGCCCAACGCAATGGGCGGACGGGAAGTCGGTGGGCTGGCGAACCAGCTCGCGGCACATATGGATTTCAGCAATCCGGAAAATATAGAACTGGTAGAAACCTTTTGGCAGGCCCCGAATATAGCCCGAAAAGAGGGTTTAAAAGCGGTCGACATGTTCCAGGCTATCCATGATGGCAAGATAAAAGCGATCTGGATTATCGGTACCAATCCAGTTGTTAGTATGCCCAATGCAGACTTTATTCGTGAAGCACTGCAACGTTGCGAACTGGTGGTTGTCTCTGATTGCATGGAGAAAACCGATACTACCGCTTGCGCTGATGTGCTGCTACCTGCAACCGGTTGGGCGGAAAAAGACGGTACCGTGACCAATTCTGAACGGGTAATTTCACGTCAGAAAGGCTTTTTAGAACCCGCGGGGCAGAGCCTGCATGACTGGCAGATCATCTGTTCTGTTGCGCAGACAATGGGATTTGAAGAAGGCTTTAGATTCAATTCGCCCGCTGAGATATTCGCCGAACATGCTGAACTGTCAGGCTTTCGAAACAGTGGTAAACGCTTCTTTGATATATCGTCACTCGCGACGTTATCAGAAAATGAATATCACAATATGAAGCCGGTTCGCTGGCCTGCGATAAAAGATAGCAAGACTGATTCAACGCGCCTGTTCGTCAACGGCAGGTTTAATACCCCGTCCGGCCGGGCAAGAATGATACCGGTAACACCTGCCGCGCCTATCAGCCAGGTATCAGAAACTTACCCATTGGTACTGAATACCGGGCGAATTCGCGATCAATGGCACACGATGACCCGCACTGGCAAAGCCAGCCGGTTACTCAATCATATCGATCAACCCTATGTAGAAATCTCTCTACATGATGCCGCAGATAAAGGTATCGTTGAACAGGATCTGGTTGAGATACAGAGTGCTATCAGTCGCTGCCTGGCGCGAGCAAAAATTACAGCAGGGCAACCCGCCGGTTCAGTCTTTATGCCGATTCACTGGACGGACCAGTTCGCCTCGCTGGCCCGGGTGGATAGTCTGTTTGCATCGATTAAGGACCCTATCTCTGGGCAACCCGAAGCAAAACACTGCCCGGTCAGTATTAATAAACTAAACAGCCGCTGGCAGGCAATCCTGATTACAGAGATGGAACTCGCTAATCTGCCTTGCGAATACTGGAGTAAAATTCCTCAGAAAAGAGGCTTTCGTTATGAGCTGGCGGGCACTCAACTACCAGAAAACTGGAAAACCTGGATTAAATCCATGGTGACCTTTAGCGATGACGACCAGATCGAACTCGATTCAGGAGAAACATATCGATTAGTCAGCTTCCGTGATCAAACACCCGAGCTACTGTTTTTTGCTTCGACTGAGAAATTACCCAACAGCCATTGGTTGAGTAAACAGTTCGACCAGATAACAGCCTCCCCCGCTCAGCGGATGGCACTTCTGGCAGGTAAACCGGTTGATAACAACCATGACTCGGGGGCAATCGTATGCAGTTGTTTTGAAGTCGGTGAAAAAAGCATTCGCAAGGCGATACATCAGGGGGCGAACAATATTGAAAAACTCGTCACGCAGCTAAAATGCGGCAGTAACTGTGGTTCCTGCCTGCCGGAAATCCGGGCGTTGCTTTGATATTAAACATCAGAAAAAACCTTTGATAAAGTCCAGATAACCGTTATCCCAGGCAATGCCAGCCCAGATAATCCAGGTCATATTCAGCATCATAAACACCGCGGCAGAGCCCATATCTTTAGCCCGCCCTGCCAGCTCGTGATATTCAGGCCCCCAGCGATCGACGACCGCTTCTATCGCTGAGTTAACAATCTCGAACGCTAATACCAGAAAACAGCAGCCCAACATCAATGCTAATTGAATGCCTGACTCAGCCAACCAGATAGCTCCAGGCACCATCACCACTAATGCCCCGACCTCGTAACGAAAAGCAGGCTCTTCTATCCAGGCGGCTTTAATTCCCTGCATTGAATATTTAGTGGCATAGTAGAAACGAGAAACGCCGGTCCGTTTGATCTGGTGCATGTATATCACTACTTTCAATTGCGAAACCGGCATTAAAACATGAAAATAATGACCATACTATGACTCACAGAGCATTCAAATAAAGATGCAAAAAACCACTGAGTATCTATGCCGCCACCACGGAGGCGATGGTCATAAAGCCGCCGAAAAAACGATTCAGAGTCACGCTAAGAATCATGATCGAGATTTCCAAACCTTCTGGCACCGTCATTGTGATCGGCAACTGTCTGATAAAGCCTCTGTAATCGATCTCGGATGCGGTCCAGGACTCTGGCTGAATGAACTGGCAGCCCTCTATCCAAATGCCCGCCTTACCGGCATAGAACTCGCACCCTATATGCTAGACCGTATCAACGGTCTGGCCACTAATATTAATATCATCATCGATGATCTCAACAACCCCACAGTGGACATTCCAGTGCATTCCGTAGATGTCGTTCTGGCCAATCTTCTGATTCATGAACTGCACCAGCCCGTAACTCTGTTCAGTAAACTGCGCAGCTGGCTGAAACCCGGTAGTGTATTAATCCTTTGTGACATGGTTCGCCAACCACTGGCCGACTACCTGGAACACCAATATGCTGATATTAATCTGGGCAGCCATACCCCGGATTATGAGGCGCTGACCAACGCCTTTCAGCATTTTCAGGAACACAACCGCTACCACCCTGAGGACCTTATACAGCTGCTAGAACGCTGTGGTTTCAAAGTAATTGAATCAGAACTGTTTAAAAATGGCCGCGCGGTGAGAATTGCTGCGATATCAGTTTAAATACTATCTGTTTGAATGTTATAGTTGCTTGCCGCAATAGATTTCGCATTCGAAGTGTTATTAACAAGATATTAATTTGTACGCCATACACCCCGGGATTCATTCATCGGAGTTAACGCTACACTGAATATATAAGCTCTTTTTATTAATTTTGTATAATTAAACTTTTGTTAGTGGTCTTCCGTTAATGGCCTTTTGTTAACTACTTTAAATGCCTAAGCAC
Organism: Amphritea japonica ATCC BAA-1530; assembly: GCF_016592435.1. Classification (NCBI taxonomy): domain Bacteria; kingdom Pseudomonadati; phylum Pseudomonadota; class Gammaproteobacteria; order Oceanospirillales; family Oceanospirillaceae; genus Amphritea; species Amphritea japonica. The sequence continues at coordinate 2,515,093 of NZ_AP014545.1, forward strand.
AAATAAAGAACTCTGCGGACCTCCAAGGACGTAATTGTATTCTGCACAAGAGCTGCAGATAAGTATGGAATATTGCACTTTCTCTGGAAATTGATCTTATCTGATGCAAAATAACGAAATTGATATTCAACTGAGCAACCTCAGTCTGGACCAGTTAAATAGCCTGTTAGACAAGCTGAAGCAAAAAGCAGTAGAAAAAAAACTGGCGATTAAAGCCGCCAGTAAAGCCCCCCCTCGTACTCAAACTGATATTGAGAAACTAGCCGACCTACAGGGGTTAGATCTCAGCGGTCTGATGCGAGAAATATCAAAGCGCTAAAAAACTAATCCGGAACGACTCTGACACATGACTGCTGAAAAACAAAGTGCAGGAATTAACCGCACATTCTGTGTTGCACCCATGATGGAATGGACAGATCGCCACTGTCGATACTTCCACCGTATTATCAGCCAAAATGCAGTGCTCTATACTGAGATGGTGACCACCGGTGCACTGATACACGGAGACCGGGAACGATTTCTGCAATATAACCCGCAGGAGCATCCACTGGCACTTCAACTTGGTGGGAGCAATCCTGCCGATCTTACTACCTGTACCCAAATGGCTGAAGACTTTGGCTATGACGAAGTAAACCTTAACGTCGGCTGTCCCAGCGATCGGGTTCAGAACAATATGATTGGCGCCTGCCTGATGGCCCACCCCAAGCTGGTCGCTGAATGCCTGGAAAAAATGCAATCTGCCGTGAGCATCCCGGTAACCGTTAAGCATCGCTTAGGTATCGATGACATGGATAGTTACGAAGAGCTTCATCATTTCGTATCTATTGTCAGAGAATCCGGTTGCAAAACCTTTATAATCCATGCCAGAAAAGCGATACTTCAGGGATTAAGCCCAAAAGAAAACAGGGATATTCCACCGCTTAAATATGACTGGGTCTACCGGATTAAGGAAGCTTTTCCCGAACTGGAAATCCTCATTAATGGCGGTATTAAAACCTTAGAAGAAACCCGCGAACATTTACAGCAGGTTGATGGTGTGATGATAGGCAGGGAAGCCTACCATAACCCCTATATGATGGCCGAAGTCGACGCGCTTTATAATCCAGGAATTGCTATTCAATCCAGACTAGAGATTATTGAGCAGATGTACCCTTACATCGAAGAGCAACTTCAACAGGGTTGCTATCTGGGCCATATAACTCGCCATCTACTTGGACTTTTTCACGCACAAGCTGGGGGACGTCAGTTCCGACGCTACCTGAGTGAGAATGCCCATAAGGCTGGAGCGGGTGTAGACGTATTGAAACAGGCCGTAGCTAAAGTTGCGGCGATCTAAAAAATTAAAGGATGATACATATGGAAAGCCAGCTGGATCAGCTAAAGAAGATGACCACCATTGTTGCCGATACCGGCGATATTAACGCCATCCGCGACCTGAAACCGGTTGATGCCACCACCAACCCGTCCTTGCTGCTTAAAGCCAGCCAGGACCCTGCATACCGCCCCTATCTTGAAAAAGCCAAAGCATGGGCGATAAGTCAGGGAGGCAGTGAAGCAGAGCAATTAGCCAACATGACCGATAAGTTAGCGGTTCTGGTCGGATGTGAAATCCTTGAAGTGATTCCTGGACGCATCTCTACCGAAGTAGATGCCCGACTCTCATTTGATACTGAAGCGACCATCGCTAAAGCAAAAAAACTGATGGGACTGTATCAGGAAGCCGGTGTCAGCAACGAACGAGTATTGATTAAAATCGCATCGACCTGGGAAGGTATTGAAGCCGCTCGTCAGTTAGAAAGCCAGGGCATCAACTGCAACCTGACCCTGCTATTTGGTTTTGCACAAGCAGTTGCCTGTGCAGACGCTGGAGTATTTCTGATCTCCCCTTTTGTTGGCCGTATTCTTGACTGGAACAAAGCCAACAGCCCTGAAGGCACAGATCTTAGCGGATCTAAAGACCCAGGCGTCTTGTCTGTCAGCCGTATATTCAATTATTACAAGCAGCATGGCTACAAAACCGTAGTGATGGGCGCCAGTTTCCGAAACAGCGAAGAGATCCGTCAATTAGCTGGATGCGATCGCCTGACCATCAGCCCCGGATTGATTAACGAACTGGCTGAAACAAAGCTACCGTTAGATCAAAAGCTGCTAGCCAGTGATCCGGTTTCCGATGAGGCGAAACAATTGAACAGCGAGCAATCGTTCCGCTGGGCCATGAACGAAGATGCAATGGCCACTGAGAAACTAGCCGAAGGCATTCGTAACTTTGCTGCAGATCAGGTAAAGCTGGAGCAGTTACTCAGTCAACTCTGATAGCCTTACCAGGAAACCTCCAAAACCAAAAAACGCATCTTAAAGATGCGTTTTTTTATGTTCGTCACAGGGAAGCCATTACTTTCTAGAACTGATCATCGTCAAATACAGCCTGACCATCGTTAACCAAGAATTCCCGGCGTTGCATATAAGCATCCCGTATTGCCGTATAGCGATCTCCGTTCAAAAGCTGCTCCGCCGCCAACAGATCCGCCCGGGTATCTACAATGCGTAAAGCATAAAGCTGGTTACGGGTACGTATAGGATTAACTTCTCCAACAGGATCAAGCATTGAATCAGGTATTTTGCTGATACCATCACGTACATTCGAAGGGCCTAAAAGCGGCAGAACCAGATAAGGTCCCGATTGTACTCCCCAATACCCCAGCGTCTGACCAAAATCCTCTTTATGCTCAGGCAAACCCATTGGCGTGGCTACATCGATAATTCCACCTAACCCTATTGTGGAATTAAAAATTACCCGGGAAAAATCCTGGACCGCCGCCTCACCCTTCAACTGCAACAAGCTGTTAACAATACTTCCTACATCAGCCAGATTACCAAAAAAATTACTAACCCCAGTTTCAACAATATCAGGCGTTACGAACTGATAACCCTGGGCTGCCGGTTTGAGAAGATAACCATCCAATACTTCATTGAATTCAAAAACAGAACGATTAAAGCCCTGCCACGGATCAATCTCATTATTCCCATCCTGGGCAACAGCAGCAGACACAACCACAAAAGAAGGTAACAATAACAACAGAATAGATAGTCTTTTTATGCAACGCATAAGCAGATTCCTTAGTAACAGACTATTAACGTTTAATGATATACAGATATATTGGAATATATAAGAATAAATTGTGCACTACAACAAACAAAGATGCGAGCGATCTTTGCCCTGGGCAGAAAAGAAACAATCAGCATTGAACCGCAAACAACAGAATATATGAAAACGAAAAAAGGGTCCCGAAGGACCCTTTTTTATAAGCTTAATCTTTAAATAAAGATTAGAAGCTTACGTTGTAACCTACAGCGAAAGTATCAACTGCGTTACCAGCATCAGTAGCGTCACCGCTTGCTTCGATGTAGTTAGCAAATACGAATGCCTGCTTGCCCAGCTTCTGCTGAACTTCAGCAATGTAACGCTTGCCGCCATCTACGTCTGCAGCGTCATCACCGAAATCAGTGATAGAACCCAGAACCTTAGTGTTGCCCATAGCGTAAGAACCCGCCAGAACCATTACAGAGTCAGCACCGTTACGGTTAACTTCGTCATCTTCTACAGAGAAACCTACGTACAGGTTATCAGCAGAGTAGTTTACACCCAGAGAGTTGATGTTCTCATCAACAACACCGTTATACTGCAGTGTAGACAGTGCGATACCGAAACCAGCAACAGAGTAGTTAGCTGCAACGTGAGTCGCATCAACCTGAGTACCAGCATCACCACCAGCATCAACGCCAGCAGCATCACGTGCAACACCAGCAACAGCTAGCTGAAGACCGCCCATAACTGGAGACAGGTATGCAGCAGCATTACCCTGACGACCGCCAGTACCGTAGCTGTGAGTTGTTTCAGTAGAAGCAGCAGCCATGATGTCAGTCTTACCAACAGTCCACAGGTAAGCTGGCAACCACTGACGACCAACAAGAACTGTACCGAAATCACCGGTAGCACCAACATAAGCCAGACGGCCTTTACCTGGAGTACCGAAAGAACCGGATTCAGTGTTTGCATAAGTCTCGAAGTGAGCGATTGCAGTCGCGCCAGAGAACAGCTCAGAAGTAGCCTTGATACCGATACGTGAAGTGTTGTCCTGGATATCCAGTGCTGCACCTTCTGCATCAGCAATTTGAACACGCAGAGAGCCGTACAGAGTAGCGTCAGCTTGTGCAACCAGTGGTGCAGTCATAGCGCCAGCTACAGCCAGAGCAATAATAGACTTTTTCATTAATGTTTCCCCTTCAATATTTAACGTACTAGTAGTCAAACTTTAATTATTTCTTATCGCTTTGCGTCATCAACTACGCGTAGCTACCAAGAAAAATACTATAAAATAGAAATATTGCAATGATATGAGTAAAAAAATATCAGTTATCAATACTTCTTTTGAGCTAACACCTATGCCAGCCCTTAGTATTCTTTATCGCATTCTATTTGGTCTTCTTTAGCTTTTTCAACAATTTCGGCGCTATTAAGAGCTGTGAAATCATTGTTTTTAGCTGCCGTAATCAGAGTGCGTTTTAATAAATTTGGCGCATTACAGCATAACCACCCGCCATTCGCAACTATTTATTCTATCTTTTTAAACAGTTACTCCTTTTTGTGCAGGCCGGTATTAGCAAAATCTGATACAGATCAGATGAAACAATTAATACTGGACCACACGCCAATTTAACCCTGCGGCGAACCAGCTAGCAATCGATCTGCCGCCACTGCTGCTTTAAGCGCTTTTCAGAAATAGTTACCCGGGTACCTAATTGCTGAGCAAACAGAGAAACCCGGTACTCTTCGAGCATCCAGCGATATTCTTCCAGGGCTACGTTATACTGGTTATGTTTTTTATCCAGTTCAGCCCGCCCCTGATACTGTTTATACAATTGTTGTAACTGTTCGCTCAGCATCCGTTGCCTGGGCAGTTCACGCTGATACTTTTCTAATCGCGCCTCGATCCCCTTCAGGTAACGGGGATACTCCTGCAATTGCTCACCAGGCACCTCCAACAGAAAGCCTTTATACACCAGACTTTCAAGTTGCTGGCGAATATCGGCGAGTATTGTGACAGCCTGAAGATTAACCGAACCTGAAAGTTGCTTCTGAATGCTGTGATAACGTTTAGCGATCTCTCCTAACAACAGCGCCCACTCTTCTGCCTTATTACAATAGTCAGCTTTATACTGCTTTAGCTGGTCTGCAAAACTTTGCTGAGAGCGAATATCTACATCGTGCAAGAAAGTTGCCTGCACAGCACTAAAAAGACATTCATTCTGTAATTGATTTTTATTCTGCACTTTTCCTAAGAAGATCGCCGTCTGCGGAAAAGCCGGCAGCTTGTTTTTGACAAAACGCAACTGTTCACTTAGTTGTAGCATAAACAACCGAGCCAGACCCTGGCGATTCTGCCTCACAGCCATCGCCTGATCTTCAAACACTTTCAGCTCTACACTCTGTCCACAATCCTGAAGCCCCGGATAGACTTCAAGTTCAAGCCCCCCTGCCTGCTTCAACGTTATAGCCTGAGGCAGATCACCAAAATCCCACAGGGTGATATTTTTACGCCCCCAGGTTTCAGAAGGCGCTTTAGTTAATGCTTGGCGGGCCTGGGAACCAAAACCATGCTGCAGTTTCTGCAAGTCACGCCCCTCACTGACCGTATTTCCTTTCTCTCCCCTCAAACGGATATTCACCCGGTAGTGATCATCCAGCACTACCGCATCCAGATCATCCCGACTAATCCTGACACCCGTCTTTCTTTTCAGATGCAGTGCCAGCGCTTCATTCAGCGAGCCTTCCGCAAATATTGCGGTCTCTATGAATCCATCGACATAGTCTGGGATAGGAACAAAGTTTTTCCGCAACGCTTTGGGCAAACCTTTGAGTAGCGCAACGCACTTCTCTTTTAACATACCTGGTACCAGCCATTCGAGACGCTCTTCTGAGATCTGATTGAGCAGAACCAGGGGCGCCTGCAGCGTTACCCCATCATCTTTAGCACCCGGTTCAAAATGGTAACCCAGCTTCAGCTTCGCACCGTTAAGGACTAGCTGTTCCGGATAGTTGGAACCGGTTACATGCTCAGCAGAACGTTGTAGAAGGTCTTCCTCCTGCATAAACAGAATCTGTGGGTTCTGTTGTTCTGCTATTTTACGCCACTGCTCGAACCCAGCACCGTTAACGACCCATTTACCCTTATCGGCACCATTATTTTCTTCCAGCCGTAACGCATAAAAATCTGCCAGGGTATCTTCATCGACTAACAGGTCTCGCCGACGAGTCTTCGCTTCCAGATTTTCGATCGAACTAAGCAGATTACGGTTATGGTTAAAAAACGCCCCCTGGGTCTTAAATTCACCTTCAACCAACGCGCTGCGAATAAAGATCTGCTGACTCACTTGTGGGTCAACACTGCCATAGTGGACCGTTCTACCCGGCACAATAATCAAGCCATACAGGGTCACCTGTTCCTGGGCGACCACCTGGGTTTTTTTCTTCTCCCAATGGGGCTCTAAATAGGACCGTTTTACCAAATGAGCCGCCAGGGAGTCCGCCCACAGCGGATCAATACGGGCAACCATTCGAGCGTAGAGCCGACTAGTCTCTACTAATTCTGCCGCCATTATCCATTTAGGCGCTTTCTTATATAGCATCGAGCCAGGAAAAATATTGAAACGGCGGTTACGTGCCCCCAGATACTCTTTCTTCTCCTGCTTAAACCCCATGTTACCCAGAAGCCCCGCCAATAAAGACTTATGCAACGATTCATATCCGGCGGGCTGCGTATTCTCTTTATAATCCAGGTTCCGGCAGATCAGATGCAGCTGACGATGCACATCACGCCATTCCCGCATACGCATGTAGGATAGAAATTGTTTCTGACAATACTTTCGCAGCTGATTTTGCGAAAGCTCCTGTCGCTGTTCCTCGTAGAGATTCCAGAGATTAACCAGGGTCACAAAATCTGATTCTTCGTCTGCATATTCACGATGTTTCTGATCAGCTGCCTGCTGCTTTTCCATCGGCCGTTCGCGAGGGTCCTGCACACTCAGTGCACTGGCAATAACGATCATCTCTGCCAAGCAGTTATTCTGTACTGCCGCCAGCAACATCCGACCGATCTTAGGATCAACAGGTAGTCGGCTCAACTGCCGGCCAAGCTTGGTCAGGTGACGCTTTTCATCAACAGCACTCAATTCTTGCAGCAGTTTAAAACCATCATTGATATAACGGGAGTCCGGCGGATCAATGAAGGGAAACTGATCGATCGCGCCCAACCGCAAATTGAGCATCTGTAAAATTACCGCGGCCAGATTGGTTCTGCGAATCTCTGCATCCGTAAATTCAGGCCGGGCATCAAAGTCCTCTTCGGAATATAGCCGTATACAGATACCTTCAGCTACCCGGCCGCAACGTCCCTTCCGTTGATTAGCGCTGGCTTGAGAAACTGACTCAATCGGTAAACGCTGTACCTTAGAACGGTAGCTATAACGACTGATTCGGGCAACGCCCGGATCAATAACATAACGAATTCCCGGTACCGTAAGCGAGGTTTCTGCCACGTTAGTGGAAAGCACAATACGACGCCCTGCACCACGCGCCGAAGAAAATATTTTATTCTGCTCCGCCACACTAAGCCGGGCATAGAGCGGCATCACCTCTATATGCCTTAATCGCCCTTGCTGCGAAGCTTTACGCAGATATTCCGCTGCCTCTCTGATCTCACGTTCACCGCTAAGGAAAACCAGAATATCTCCGGCACCGGTAAGACCCTTCTTGCGTTCCAGACGAATCAGTTCTTCAGTAGCAGAAACAATACCTTCGGGGATGCTTTTTTCATTGCCATCATCCAACTCCTCTAAGGGACGGTAATGTAGTTCAACCGGATAGCTTCGCCCGGAGACCTCGATCACAGGGGCATTATTAAAATGTTTTGAGAAGCGCTCCAGATCGATTGTCGCTGAAGTGATGATTACTTTTAGATCCGGGCGCCTCGGGAGAATCTGATGCAGATACCCCAGCAGAAAATCGATATTCAGGCTGCGCTCATGAGCCTCATCGATGATGAGCACTTCATAACGTTCCAGATAGCGATCATTCTGTGTTTCCGCCAGCAGAATACCATCAGTCATCAACTTGACCATGGTCTTGTCTGCCACCTGTTCAGTAAATCGCACCTGATAACCCACGGTACTACCTAAGGTTGTCTGTAGCTCTTCAGCAATACGATTGGCAACGGTTCTGGCGGCGAGCCTTCGGGGCTGTGTATGACCGATTAACCCGACTTTACCCAGGCCTAACTCAAGACAGATCTTAGGTATCTGAGTCGTTTTTCCTGAGCCGGTTTCGCCGGCAATCACCACCACTTGATTCTCTTTGATTGCGGTTGCAATTTCATCTCGACGACCACTGACGGGCAGATCCGGAAAATTGATCTTCTGACTGTATACGCGTTTAGCGACACGTTCTTCAGAGCGATGCAGCAACGCCTCTACCTCTTCACTAAGGCGATCTGATGGCTTCTGCTCTTTCAGACGACGTTGCAATAGCTGGATTTTTTTCCGAATAGAAAATCGATCGGCGATCAGACAGTTATCTAACCGTGAATAGAGTTGATTAATAGTGGCAGTCACAATTGAATTTTCAGATATAAAGGGATGGTTAACGATCAGGCATGACCAAAACAGCGACTCAGGGGCTCTTGTACCCCTTCCCTGAAGACAATCAACTCGCCGGTCTGCAACTTACGCCACTGTTCGTTATCGGTCAGTGGTTCCGTGGTAATAACCGTCACGATGTCATTTGGTGTTGTTTCTTCACCAAAATCGACCGTCAGTTCAGCATCGGTTAAACGTGCACGACCAAAAGGCGCGCGACGGGTTATCCAGGAAAGCTTAGTCGTGCAATACGCCAATAAATATTCTGATTCGGTCAGCAGCATGTTAAACACACCCAACTCTCGCAACTGATCAGCACAACAATGAATCAGCTCGATCACATCAGAAAAGCAATCAGGGCGTTGAGGAAAGCGTTCGCGTATCTGCCCTAGCAGCCAACAGAATGCATATTCGCTATCCGTAGTGCCTACCGGTTGATAGTGAGTCAATGGTAACTCAAACAGTTTCGGATCAAGCTGGCCGTTATGAGCAAAGGTCCAACAAAAGCCCCACAACTCACGGGTAAAGGGATGTGTATTTTCAAGACAGATGCTGCCTACATTAGCCTGGCGAATATGACTAATGACGGTTTTACTTTTGATCGGGTGGTTCTTGATCAATCGGGCAATTTCCGATTCACAACTAGGGGCAGGATCATGAAAAACCTGCAGTCCCTTGCCCTCGTAAAAGGCGATACCCCACCCATCTTTATGCGGTCCGGTCTCACCACCACGTTGCATCAGCCCGCTAAAGCTAAAACAGATATCGGTTGGGACATTGGCACTCATGCCCAGTAATTCGCACATCGTTTAAGCTGATTCCTCTTCCGTACTGAGTGTGACTTTATTGGGTAGCGAATCAATAGCATCAATGCCAGATTCAACTTGAGGCGTATGCTCAATCATACTCACCTCTTTCATTCGACGTTCACCGATAAAGTTACCTTCAGGATGAATTGCCATTATCTTGCTGACTACCGTGGCTACAACTTTACCACCCCGATCAATCTGCAGTTCATCACAGATAACCTCTCCTTCGAGCAATCCACATACAGTGATGTAGTTAGCTTTAACAACTCCATGTACATGGCCATTTTTGCCGATAGAAATATTATCCATAGAAGAGATATTGCCTTCAAAAGCTCCATCGATATGCATCTTGCCGACAATGCTCATATCACCACTGAACTTATTTCCTTCAGCGATAATGGTTATTGCTGAGCCGTTTGCAGTGCCTGATTTAGCGGATACAGTTTTTGTAAGGAAGCCCATTTTACACCTTTGACATTTGAAAACAGTGAATCAAAATTACCTATATTCCATGCCACAAACGGCTCAGGATCAATCGCTCTGTAGAGATGACGCACTTCGTAATGTAAGTGCGGCCCTGTTGAGGTTCCAGTGTTACCACTCAGACCTATTAGCTGTCCTTTGCTAACGTAAGACCCACTTTTAACTTTTAATTTACTCAGGTGAGCATAATAAGTTTTAAAGCCAAGACCGTGCTGCAAAATAATCAGATTACCAAAGCCACTGGACTTATTATAACCCGCATACTCAACGGCACCATCTGCAGTTGCATAAACCGGAGTGCCTATATTTGCTTTGTAATCAATACCATTATGCATCACCCGCTTTTTACGTACCGGGTGCATTCTCATGCCAAAATGATCATTAATCCGCAGCCCTTGAATCGGTTCGCCATTGGGCATAATGCTTAGGAAAAACAGCCGCTGGTTAGTCATCACCGTCAGCTCATCAGCACGGCCACTGGTCATATCTTCAGAGGGAGGTAAGCCCAGCAGGTCTTCCAATCCATAGAGACTGGCATCCAAAGTGTCATTCAACTCGCCGATGCGCAGATTTTCTTCCTGAAGTTGATCCCGCTCTACTTTCAATTCTTGCAGCGTATGAGACAGCTGGTCTAGTTGGCCTTTCTGTATTTCCTGGGTTCCCAGTGTCATTTCATACTGACTGGACAACGAGTTAATACCCTGTTCCAGGTCCTCGAGTTCATCTGAAGTCTGTACCAGCAATAAATTAGACACAAAGAAGCTACAAACCGCCATCACCAAAAACAGGGCGAGCAGATACCGGGCAAGCTGGCCCAGGGTATACTGGCGGGAGCCCCGTGCAGTCGTTAATGTGATAAGCAGCTTTTTCTGCAACATGCCCTACAAACCGATATTCAAGTAAATAAATAACGGTGGAATATACCTTTATTGAGGACAAAAGTCATAAAAACGACATCAAAAGCCCACCATTGTATGACATGGATACGGGCAAAATTAGCTCTCACCCTTATCTGAGCCACCCATATCAGGAGCTGCAGCGATAATCCGATCCGCTAGCCTGGAAAAGGGCAGGCTCTGTACCCAGACAGTACCCGTACCCGAGAGTGTCGCCAACCACAGACCTTCACCTCCAAGGAACATCGACTTCAACCCTTTTACCATCTCAATATCGTACTCGATCCCTTCACTGAACCCGACCAGACAGCCGGTATCGATTCGCAATGTTTCGTTGTTCAGTTCTTTTTTTACCACAGTGCCGCCAGCCTGAATAAAGGCCATACCATCACCTTCCAGCTTCTGCAGAATAAACCCTTCCCCACCAAAAAAACCGGCTCCCAGTTTGCGGGAAAACGCAACAGATAGACGCGTACCCAGCGCAGCACAAAGAAACGCATCTTTTTGACAATACAATCGCTCGCCGGTCTGAGACATGTCCACAGGCACTACCATCCCCGGGTATGGTGCAGCAAATGCAACTTTACGCTTCTGAGCACCACTGTTTGAGAAGTGCGTCATAAACAACGATTCGCCAGTCACCATCCGCTTACCCGCAGAAAACATTTTAGAAAACAGCCCCTGGTCAGGATCAGCGCCATCTCCCATTTTCGTTTCGAAGCCAATATCCTGCTCCATATAGTTCATAGAACCCGCTTCGGCGATCACCGTTTCACCCGGATCCAGCTCTACTTCAAGCATCGGCATCGAATTACCAATAATTTCGTAATCAACCTTGTGACATTTCATTTCATTTCCCCTTTCAAACTATTCGTAACTAACCCACCAGCTGCTTTAAGACTGGCAGCAAAAACGCCAGCGTAATGACTGAGAAAGTGGTTGTCACCATGATCGTGGCCGAGGACAGTGTCACCCGGGTGTTATACTGCTGAGCCAAAACATAAACCATTGCCCCCGTGGGTAACGAAGACAATAATACGGCACTGGCAGTCCAATAAGGATCCAGATTCAACAACACTGCCAGGCCCCAGGTTGCCAGCGGGTGTATTATTAATTTAACCAGCGTCAGCCAGGCCAGATCAAAACCTGCCCGTCGCACCTTCAATCCGTTCAAAGACATTCCCAATGCAAACAGCGCCACTGGCGCTGCCGATGGAGCCAGCATATCCATCGGGGTAATAATCGCGGCTGGTAAGCTGATACCTGAAACAGACACCAACATACCCAGTATAGGCGCCATCATCACTGGATTTTTCAGCAATGCCTGTATCACTAAGGTCTTCAGCTTCTCTAAAATACCGCCTTCACTGTGCTGCAATTCAGACATCAGTGCCAGAACCAGGATAAAAACCAGATTGCTGACCAGAGTTGCAATAATCACCGGCAGTGTACCGCGGTCCCCAAACAGGAAATAAAAGATAGGCACGCCCATATAAACAGTATTCGCCCAGGCAGAATTCAGCGCTACAACTGTCCAGTCCAGAGGAGTCTCGAGCTGCAATCGACGCCACCCCATAAAAGCCATGATGACTGCGATAACAGAACCGCCCAAATACACGGCAATAAAATCCCAGCGTAATACAGCCTGAATATCTACGGAGACGGTTGAGGTAAACATCAACGCCGGTACAGCGATGTAATACACGTAGCGATTCAGAGCAGAAGCGCTGGACTCTTCCAACAAGCCGGAACGACTACACCACCAGCCCAGTACCATTAGTAAAAAAACAGGTATCACAATATCAAACAACAGTTGCATCAGAAATTCTCAGAAAATAAATAAAACAGTGAAATCATCATAAACGTTTCACTAATGGGTAAGAGCCTTTAGCGCCATCCGATGATAAGTTAACTCAACTGACTGCACTACCTTTCATACATAACAATAATAAATACAGCAAATATAAAGGACTCAAAAATGAGTAAAAGAGAAGTCGTAGTACTAAGCGGTGTACGTACTGCAATAGGCGGTTTCGGTGGAAGCCTGAAATCCCAGACCCCTTGCGAACTGGCCACTACCTGTGTCAGCGAAGCCGTATCTCGCTCCGGTGCAGCAGCCGAAGATTTCGGTCATAGCGTATTTGGTAATGTCATTCACACCGAACGACGCGATATGTATCTTGGCCGAGTGGCCGCCGTTAATGGCGGACTGCCTCATGAAACACCCGGAGTAACCATAAACCGCTTGTGCGGCAGTGGCCTCCAGGCAATTATTTCGGCCACCCAACAAATTGAATTGGGAGTCTGCGATGCTGCAGTAGCTGGCGGTTCAGAAGTAATGAGCAAATCCCAGTACTGGATGCCTACAGCCCGTTTTGGCCAGCGCATGGGCGACGGTGCAATCGTAGATGCGATGGTGGGCGCACTGACCTGTCCGTTTGATGATACACACATGGGTATCACTGCAGAAAACATTGCCGACAAGTGGCAGGTCAGCCGTGAAGACCAGGATGCACTGGCCGTCATGAGCCACAACAACGCTGAGCGAGCTATTACAGAAGGACGCTTTAAGGAGCAGATTGTTCCTATCGAGTTAAAATCACGCAAAGGCGTCACCGTCTTTGATACCGATGAGCACCTCCGCTATGGTTGCACTACTGCGGATATGGAAAAACTGCGCCCGGCATTTAAACGCGATGGTAGTGTTACAGCAGGTAACGCATCCGGTCTTAATGATGCGGCTGCGGCCGTTACATTAATGGCAGCAGAGACTGCTGAGGCCAAAGGCCTGAAGCCCATGGCCCGCCTGGTAGGTTACAGTTTTGCCGGCGTTGAGCCTAAATATATGGGTATCGGACCGGTTCCTGCGGTGCGTAAGCTATTGGCTGATGCCGAACTTAGCATCGGTGACATCGATGTTTGGGAAGTCAACGAAGCCTTTGCCGCTCAGGCGTTAGCAGTCTGCCGTGACCTGGAACTGCCGCTGGAGAAAGTCAATGTCAATGGTAGCGGTATCTCTCTGGGACACCCAATCGGAGCGACTGGTGCCATTATTACCGTTAAAGCACTGCACGAATTACAGCGCAGTGGCGGACGCTATGCGGTCGTGACTATGTGTATCGGTGGTGGCCAGGGTATTGCTGCTTTATTTGAGCGTGTTTAAATAAAACCCTTAAAAAGCCCGCGACCGCAAGGTCTGCGGGCTTTCTAATAAGCAGCCCTGTTTAACCCTCACCATTTTGGCACCAGACCTGCATCAATTATTTCTCCTTCCTCCGTCCTCAGACTATTATTAAAACTGCAAATTAACGACAGGCGCAGTTATGTTTCCTCTCTCGCTCTACTTTTCAGAACAGCAGGTTAAATGGTCTGCAAAGCAACTGTGGAACAATATCCCAGCCCATTACTGCACCGATGAAACCGACTTGGTGACTCAGTTACTGGAACTTGCTCAACCGATAGACCAACAACACCTTGAGATCGCGACCGGATGGGTAAAAAACCTGCGAGCTGATAAGGAAAACCAGCGTTACCTTGACCAGTTTTTAAAAACTTTCAGCCTGGAAACCGATGAAGGGATCCTATTGTTGTCACTGGCTGAAACGCTGTTAAGAATACCCGACCAGCAAACCGCTGACGCTCTGATAGAAGATAAACTCAGCTCAGCCCAATGGCAGCGCTATTTTGACCCTGACAACTCTGTTTTACTCAACACCAGCGTCTGGGGACTAGCCCTCAGCCAGCAGTTAATTGATCCTAAAACTGAACCAGACAACATCTTTAGCCAGTTGATGGAGCGCATCAGTCGACCTGTTATCCGTTCCGCCTTAACTCAGGCAATGAATCATCTGGGAGAGCGTTTTGTCTTTAGTCCGAATATACAATCAGGATTGAAACGCATCCACGATCTGGGACGGAACCAAACCTGCTCCTTTGACATGCTCGGGGAAGCCGCGGTCACTAACCAGGATGCAAAGCGTTACTTCAGCGCCTACCTGGAAGCGATAGAAGCCGTTGCTGCACAAAATCTAGAAGACCGCCCTGCCGCATCCGTATCGGTTAAGCTATCTGCACTACACCCGCGCCTGGAGCCTCTTAAATCAGCTTATATTGTCGATGAAGTCACTCAGCGAGTACTCCATCTGCTGATTGTCGCCCGAACAGAAGACGTTCAGATTACCATTGATGCCGAAGAGTGCAGCCGACAAGAACTGAGCTTACAAATTTTCGAAACATTATTGCGCAGTGAGATATGTAAAGATTGGGGAGGACTGGGCATTGCCGTACAAGCCTACTCAAAACGCGCCTTGCCGATTCTCGCCTGGCTCAATTTTATCGCAGATGAACTACAAACCGACATCCCAGTTCGACTGGTTAAAGGCGCTTATTGGGATACTGAGATCAAACAGGCCCAGCAGCAAGGCCTTACCGACTATCCTGTTTACAGTCTAAAACAAGCAACCGACCTGTCCTATCAAGTCTGCGCACAGTATCTATTAAGTGATAGATGTTCCCGGCTGCAACCGCAGTTTGCAAGCCACAATGCCACGAACATAAGCCATATCATCAGTCTTGCTGAACAGAGTAATAAAACCCTGGAATTTCAGCGCCTGCATGGCATGGGAGAGGCCATCTACAGAGAGGCATTAGAACACAGTCCAGACACTCAACTGAGAATTTATGCACCGATAGGTGCGCACCAACAGCTACTCCCTTATCTTGTCCGCCGACTCCTGGAAAATGGAGCCAACAGTTCATTTCTATTACAGCAGTTTGATACAGACATTACACCGGAACAGTTAACCGCCCCCCCCGAAACGCAACTGCAGGCATTGAAGCTAAAACGCAACCCTTCAATCCCCCTGCCCACAGACCTGTATCAGCCGACCCGTGAAAACTCTGAAGGCGTCATACTCGACTCCCTACAGCAACGGGCTCAACAGTTAGAGAAGATAGAACCTTTTATGCATCATCAGTGGCAGGCAGCTCCCCTGATTAACGGCGAGTCTGTCAAATCCCAGTCCGCAGAAATAACCGTTTCACCCTTTGACCTGGCGCGGCAAACCGGGCAGTTATGCAATGCCACGGAAGAAGATGTAAGAGAGGCCTACGCAGTCACCCGTGCAGGTTTTATCAGCTGGAACAACCACCCGGTAAGTGAGCGAGCAAAGATTATTCAACGCTTCGCTACCCTGTTAGAAGAACACCGGGAAGAATTAATTGCACTTTGCATGCGAGAAGCGGGAAAAACCCTGCGTGATGCTATTAACGAGATCCGGGAAGCGGTGGATTTTTGCTATTACTACGCCCACGAAGCAACCAATCGCCTGATCAGCCAACCGATGCCGTCGGTAACCGGTGAGGAAAACATTCTTAGCTATGAGGGCCGCGGCATTTTCCTCTGTATCAGCCCGTGGAATTTTCCTCTGGCCATCTGGACCGGGCAGGTAGTCGCCGCCCTACTCGCAGGCAACTCTGTTATCTCCAAACCTGCCGCCAGCACTCCCCTGATCGCCTATCGAGCCACCCAACTGCTGCTGGACGCAGGGATACCCAAAGACGCCATTGCGCTTCTGCCTGGCCGCAGTCAGGAGATTGGCCCCCAGCTGACAAGTGATTTTCGTCTCTCAGGTGTTGCCTTTACCGGATCCACCCGGAGCGCAACCGATATTGTTCGCCAACTAACCCTGCGTGACGGGGCCTCAATCGTTCCCTTTATCGCTGAAACAGGTGGACAAAATGCGATGATCGTCGACAGTACCGCCTTACCGGAGCAGGTTGTAAAAGACGTGATTGAATCGGCTTTTAACAGTGCCGGACAACGTTGTTCCGCATTACGGGTACTCTACCTCCAAGAGGAGACTGCCGAACAGATTGAAGCGATGCTTAAAGGCGCTATCCATACTCTTAAAGTGGGTAACCCCTGCGAGATAGACACCGATATCGGGCCTATTATTAACAACAATGCTATGCAGGGGCTGCATGGCCATATAGAACACTGCCGGGAGCACCGGCGACTGATGTTTGAAGCTGATTTAAAAGAGCAACACGACACCGGCTATTTCGTGGCGCCAACGCTGGTTCGACTGCATACCATTGAGGAGCTCAGTGATGAGCATTTCGGCCCCATTCTACACATCATTCATTATCAGGCAGACAATCTTGACCGCATTATTGAGGAGATCAACCGTACCGGATACGGCCTTACACTAGGCGTGCACTCCAGAAACAATCAGACTATCGAGCATATCTGCAATCACGCCCGGGTAGGCAATATCTATATCAACCGCAATCAGATTGGCGCCATTGTCAGCTCCCAGCCTTTTGGGGGGATGGGGTTGTCCGGCACCGGCCCGAAGGCCGGTGGGCCAAACTACCTGATGAGTTTTGCCCAGGAGAAAACCTGTTCAACCAACACCAGCGCAAACGGTGTTAATCCTCAACTTCTGAATCAAAGTATTCAGAATTAACTATCAGCACCTATATCAGGCAGGCTCGTCCTGCACCAGGCGGTAGCAGGGCTGATACTCCTCATAATTTATTTTCATACGCCGCTGTTCAACAAAAGCGGCCAGCAAGGTATCCAGCGCCTCCACCATCTCAGGTTCACCGCTGAGCTCAAACGGACCATGCTCTTCTATTGCCCGAATACCCGGCTCTTTCACATTACCGGCAACAATTCCGGACAACGCTTTTCGCAGGGTGGCCGCCAGCAGGTAATCGGGCTGATCAGAAGTCAGATCCAAAGCTGCCATGTTTTCATGAGTCGGCTCAAATGGCTGCTGAAACTCAGACGGAATATGCAGTTGCCAGTTAAAATGGAATGACTCACCGGTGGCTTTACGATACTCCGTCACTCGCTCCAGGCCCGCTTTCATTTTGACGGCTACGTCATAGGGGTCGCCAACAACAATCTCATAAAGCTCTGCAGCCTGATCACCCAGCGTCGCCCGAATGAATCGATCTACCGTTTCGAAATACGCTTCACTGCCTTCTGGCCCGGTAAATATAAAGGGAAAGGGAACATTATTGTTTCGCTCATGCAGGAGCACTCCCAGCATATACAATATTTCTTCGGCGGTGCCTGCTCCTCCCGGGAAAACGATAATGCCGTGACCCAGGCGAACAAAGGCCTCCAGTCGCTTCTCGATATCCGGCATAATAATCAACTCATTGACTATGGGGTTAGGAGATTCCGCCGCAATTATCCCCGGTTCAGAGACCCCCAGATACCGAGCATCAGTCACCCGCTGTTTAGCATGCGCAATAGTGGCCCCCTTCATCGGCCCTTTCATCGCTCCGGGACCGCATCCGGTGCAGACACTAAAGCCCCTCAAACCTAATTCGTAACCTACCTGTTTGGTATAGATATACTCATCCCGACTAATCGAATGGCCACCCCAGCAAACAACCAGATTAGGTTTGATATGTGGCTCTATAGCGTTGGCGTGACGCAGGATATGGAACACCATATTGGTGACCTGCTCTCCCTCTTCCAGCTCATCACAACAGATATCCAGTTCATCAACGACATACAGTAGATCACGCAATACTGAGAACATATGTTCTCGAATACCTTGTATGATCTCACCATCAACAAAAGCACTGGCGGGGGCATTTATCAGCTCTAATTGCACACCTCTGTGCTTATGACTCACCCTGATATCGAAATCTTTGTGTTTTTCCAACACTTGCTTAGTACTGTCAAGCTCACTGCCACAATTCAACACCGCCAACGCACACTGTCGAAATAGCGGGTATAAACCTGCCTGATTGCGATCCTGGAGCTTAGCGACTTCATGTGGAGACAGCGTATCAAGGCTGTCCAGCGGTGTAATATTTGCCGATACAAACTGTTCTGTCATCATTATCATGCCCCTCTATGCAAACACCCCAGCACAGGAAACTCCTGGCTGTAAACAGGGCTTAGCGGATCTGGCTGTACTAGGTTTGACCCCGCTAAAAAATATATAGTTCAGGTTACAATATAGTTAATTTTTCAACTCTACTCCAATAACTTGTTGATAAAAAAAGAATTAACTTCTTATTAACGCATCAACAAACAACGGAACTTCACTGCTTGCAGGGCCATATATATGCCGATCAAACGCGGATTGAGTTTTCGATGGTTCAAGATTTATCTCCATCGTTTCAGCACCTACACTATTGGCCATCTCAACAAAACCAGCGGCCGGATAGACATGCCCCGAGGTACCGATTGAAATAAACAGATCACAGCGTTCCAATGCGTCATAAATCATCTCCATCTGCATCGGTAGTTCCCCAAACCAGACAATATCTGGTCGCAACGTTCCACTTTTATCACAACAACCACACCGCCGGTCAGCCTGCACTGAATGGTGATTAGGAAAGACCTGACCTGAAGTAATGCAGCGTAAATTCAGCAATTCACCATGCATATGAATCAGATTTTTACTTCCCGCCCGTTCATGCAAATTATCAATATTCTGCGTCACCAGGAGGACCCGAGCGGGGAAGGTGTCTTCCAGTCTGGCCAACGCCAGGTGAGCCGGATTCGGACGAATATCAGGTTGTAGGAGATGCTCTCGTCGTTGATTGTAAAACCGATGCACCAGTTCAGGGTCACGGATAAAAGCCTCAGGTGTCGCCACATCTTCAATCCGATGATCCTCCCACAATCCATCAGCTGCCCGAAAGGTTCTGATACCTGACTCTGCTGAGATTCCGGCACCGGTAAGAATAACAATATTCTGGTACTGCACTGGATTGATCCTCAAAAATGGTAACTGATGGGTTTTATCCTACGCCAACTTCTGCTTAACTAACCATACAGGCCGGAAATTTTTTCCGGTAGTTGTAAAATCTAGTCGTATCGAGAAGGAAATCCGAATGAGTGCTGATAAACTCTATATCCTCGACACCAATGTTTTACTGCATGACCCTAACTGCCTGTACGAATTCAAAGAACAGGATGTCGCTATCCCGATGACTGTCCTTGAAGAACTGGACAACATCAAAGACCGCAAGCAAAGCGTGGCACAGGAAGCCCGTCACGTCATTCGCGCTATAGACAATATCTTAAGCGTTGCCACCCCCTCTCAGATTCTCAAAGGGGTACCGATACTGGTTCCGGGAACCGAAGACGCAACTAGGCTGGGTAAGCTGAGCATCTTCCCCGATCACGAACTAACCACCCGTCAGGGCTTTTTGCCTGACAACAAAAATAATGACAATCACATTATCAATTGCGCTCTGCATCTACAGGGGAGTGATCCTCACCGAGAGATTATCCTGGTCACGAAGGATATCAATATGCGCCTTAAGGCGCTGGGTGCAGGCCTGCAAAAAGTTGAGGACTACCGCAAAGATCAACTGGTATCCGATCTCGATTTGCTGCCCTCCGGGCATCATCATATCGATGGAAATTTCTGGGAAAAAGTCGAAAAAGTCAAAAGCTTCCAGGAAGGCCCAAACACTTATCACAAAGTTAGCCCAGACCTGCTGCCGGAAACTTACCCCTGCCAGTATGTCTATGATGATTCAAAAGACTTTGCTGCCCGTGTGGTTTCAGTCAATCACGAAGAAACCATTCTGATGGATCTGGGGCATCAAAAGCTGATGCAACAGGAATGCTGGGGCATCAGCCCGATCAATATCTTTCAGGCGTTTGCCATGCAATCGATCCAGGATCCGGATATTGATCTCTGCCTTCTGAATGGCGCTGCCGGTTCAGGCAAGACCCTCATCGCTCTGGCCTGCGCGCTGGAAATGGTGATTGAAGATGGTCGTTACAACAAGATAATTGTGACCCGTTCTACCCCACCGGTTGCCGAAGACATTGGTTTCCTGCCGGGTACCGAAGAGGAGAAGATGACCCCCTGGCTGAGTTCCATCCACGATAACCTGGAAGCGATGCATGAAGGGGATGAACGGCCTCAAAGCAGCGTTAAATACGCCATTGAGAAAGCAAACATCCAGTTTAAATCACTTAATTTCATCCGCGGACGAAGCATTCAAAATGCAATAGTGCTCATCGATGAGGCACAAAACCTGACACCTCAGCAACTCAAAACGATTCTGACTCGCTGCGGTAAAGACAGTAAGATGATCTGTCTGGGCAACCTTGCACAGATCGATTCAAACTATCTGACTCCATTAACGTCCGGCCTGACCTACGTGGTTGAGCGATTTAAAGACTTTGAAGGCGCATCAACAATTCACTTAGAAGGTATCTTCCGCTCACGGCTGGCGGAGTACGCCGAAGAGCATCTCTGACACCAACATCCTGCTCAATCAAAGCCGCTACCTTGTAGCGGCTTTTTTCTTCTATTGGTTTTACTTGTTTTCCTCTAGTGGGCAGCGCTACACTGCTGCCATGATTCTACGACGTAGCTTTATCTTTCTGATCCGTATCTATCAATACCTGATCAGTCCATTTCTGGGCCCTAACTGCCGGTTTTACCCGACCTGCTCAGCCTATACCCTCGAAGCCATTGAAACCCATGGGGTTCTGAAAGGCTTCTGGCTTGGAATCAAACGAATCGGAAAGTGCCATCCGGGCCACCCAGGCGGCTATGATCCGGTTCCCCCTTGTTCTGGCTGCGACACCCACCAGCCTGCCACTACTGATACCGCTTCCCCAAAACCGCCCTCCGAGCAACCTTTTGAGTAGCCTTTTCATTGACCTGTGAACATAAGCCAGCTATAGCTATAGGAAGGTGAGAACAAGCCCATTGCGCCTCTAATGCCCGCAGAGAACACAAGGGACTTATTCCCATCTTCCTTAACTGATTGACAAACACTCTATGAATTCGTTGTTGAAGTAAGGATCAGGATGTTTAGCTCTCTTACGGTTATTCTTACCGTCACTCTCTATATGGCGGTACTGTTTGGTATCGCCCAGCTTGTTGAACGACGTATTGCTGTGCGCGGCGAGGGGTTTAAAAGCCCCTGGATCTATTGCCTTTCGCTGGCGGTTTACCATACCTCCTGGACCTTCTATGGCAGTGTCGGCTTTGCCGCCAGTTCCGGCTTGCTTTTTCTGGGCGTCTATTTGGGAGCCATACTGGGCATCGCCTTTTGGTGGATAACCTTACGACGGATGGTGTTTGCTAAAGAAGTCTTTCGCATTACCAGTATCGCAGACTTTATTTCTACCCGGTATAACCGTTCGGAAAGCATCGCCGCGCTCGTTACACTGATTGCCCTGTTTGGCGTTCTTCCCTACATAGCATTACAACTAAAAGCGGTGGTAGGCTCATTCCAGCTCATTACTGACCACGAAAGTTCAACCATGGGATGGGGCCTGTCGGGCCTGCTCATTACTCTGTTTATGATCGCCTTTACTATTATGTTTGGTATGCGCAGGCTTGACCCGACCGAACGCCACCAGGGTATGATGACGGCGCTGGCTGTTGAGTGTGTCATCAAGCTCATCGCTTTTATTTCTATCGGTTTGTTTGTCAGTTTTTCCCTTTTCGATGGCTTTGATGATATTACCAAGCGACTGTTTGATCAGGGGTTTGAAAAGGTCATCAGCCTCAGTGGGACTGAAAACTCAGGCGCAATGTGGTTAACCCTGATCATTCTCAGTTTCGCCGCCATCCAGAATCTACCCCGCATGTTTCATGTCGCCGTCGTCGAAAATGCCAACCACCAGCACATCAAGACGGCGATCTGGGTGCTGCCACTGTATATGATTCTGATTAATCTGTTTGTGGTTCCCATCGCAGCCGGTGGTCTTCTGATGGGGCTTCCGGAAGATGCTGCTGATTTTTATGTGTTGATGCTGCCTCAGATGGCCGGAAATAACGGTCTTACCCTACTCGCCTTTATCGGGGGATTTTCAGCTGCCACCGGGATGATCATCATTACCACTATGACGCTCTCAACAATGGCCTCGAACCACCTGATATTACCCCTGCTTGAGCGTCTGCCGGCCTGCAGATTCCTCAAGCCTTTTCTCCTACAAATCCGCTGGTTACTGGCAGCACTTATATTATTGGGTAGCTATGGTTTCGCTATCGAATTCAGTGATTCATATATTCTGGTCGCTATCGGGCTAATATCATTCGTTGCAGTACTACAGTTTTCACCCGCACTGCTCGGCGGCATATTCTGGCACAAGGGCAACAGCATGGGAGCCGTTTCAGGGCTACTGGCAGGTTTCTCTATGTGGGGTTTTACCCTCATCATCCCGGCGATGGTGAACCAAGGCTGGATCTCAACCGCAATCCTGACTGATGGACTGTTCGGCGTCGCGCTCTTCCGGCCAGAAGCCCTCTTCGGACTGGATGGACTGGGGTCTATTCCCCACAGCGTTTTCTGGACACTGCTAGCCAACGTCGGTTTTTATATTGCCGGCTCTCTACTCTACAGCCCACATAAATCAGAACGTAACCATGCGACTGAGTTTCTCTGCTCGATGAATCCGGCACCCACCCAGAAAGCCAGACCAACCGGACTGGACCGTTACATCTCTCTGGACGATAAGCTTAATGAAGCCCAGTCACTTTTAGAAGGTTACCTGAGCGAAGACAAAACTAAAGAAGCGCTCTACAGAATCACCGAAGACCTTCAAGTCAGTGGAAAAAGCCATATTGCTATTATTGAGCTACTTGAGTTTCATCGTATGCTTGAACACGCATTAGCAGGATCAATAGGCTCTGCCAGCGCGCACAAAGCGATGGAAACTAACATCCGCTATAACAACCGGGAATCCACCGACCTTAAAGCCCTTTATAGCCATCTGGTTAGTGAGCTGGGGCAACACTTGCCAGAATCAGACCAGCTGACAGAGCATGAATCAGGAAACCAAAGCTACGGCCTGATCAATAAACTTCAGAATAAACTGTCTAAGCTGGAAAAAACGATTCAACTACGGGATAAGCAGATTAAAGACATGGAGGTAAAGCTGGAATCTCGTTATCAGGATATCTTTCAGTATCGACTTGAAACCCAGAAAATCCGACAGGAAAATGAAAAGCTTAAGCTGCAACTTGAAAGCACGCTGAAAATTGAAAAAACACAAAACGCTGCAAAGAAACAGGAAGCGGAAACACCAGACGAGACGAAAAGCTAAAAAAAAACAGCCGCTCAAGCGGCTGTTTTTTTAATAACAATAAAGCTTATTCGCTATCTTGCTTATACTGATGAACATCCATCTGTGGATAAGGGATAGAGATACCTTCCTGATCAAAACGCAATTTAACGTTTTCAGTAGTATCAAACATCACACCCCAGTAATCCGCGGAGTTAACCCATGGACGTACGACGAAGTTAACACTGCTATCAGCCAGTTCAGATACCGCAATAACCGGCGCCGGATCTTTCAAAACACGCTCATCACTGGTAACTATCTCTTCCAGCAAAGCTTTGGCTTTTTTCAGATCATCGTCATAACCAATTCCAAAAACCATGTCCACACGGCGAGTATCACGGGCCGAAAAGTTAACAATAACGCCGCTGTAGATATTGCCGTTTGGCACAATTACTTCTTTATTATCACCGGTGCGCATAATGGTATTGAAGATACTGATATGCTCTACAACACCGTTTACACCAGCCGCTTCAATGAAGTCACCTTCCTTGAACGGACGAAAAACAATCAGCATTACGCCCGCAGCAAAGTTCTGCAAAGAGCCTTGCAGTGCCAGACCAATAGCCAAACCTGCAGCACCCACCAACGCAATCATTGAGGTAGTATCAACGCCCAACTGATCCAGTGACGCTACG
Organism: Amphritea japonica ATCC BAA-1530; assembly: GCF_016592435.1. Lineage (NCBI taxonomy): Bacteria > Pseudomonadati > Pseudomonadota > Gammaproteobacteria > Oceanospirillales > Oceanospirillaceae > Amphritea > Amphritea japonica. The sequence continues at coordinate 2,539,688 of NZ_AP014545.1, forward strand.
ATCACTACCAACAGCAACAGCATGTTAGCAATAGAGGAGATAAAGTTAACCAGTATCTCTTCCATGTTTCCTTTACGCAGTACTTTCCCCAGCATGTTTACCAGGAACTTTGCGATAATACGACCAACGATGAAGATTGCAGCCGCTAGTGCAATATTAATTGCCCATGGCAGCACATAAACTTCAACAAATGACATATCCATTTATTTTTTCCCCTTTTTCTCATAGAACTATTAGCAGATGGCACTCAGTGTTTAAAAATAAACGATTCCCGTACAACTACCACCTGCGCGTGAATATCACACAAGCATAGTCAAAAAGTCCATTTAAAACAGTATTTTTCGCGCTAAAATAGACTTAATCTAATCAACCTGTAGTCATTCATAGAAAATGCCTGAATCAGTACCAAAACCCCTATTTAAACTACGTGATTATCAGCAGGATGCCGTCGAGGCAACCCTGACGCACTTCCGTCATAGCAATCAGCCTGCTGTAATTGTGTTACCTACCGGGGCAGGAAAAAGCCTGGTTATTGCTGAACTGGCCAAACTGGCACGACGTAAAATCCTGGTGCTGGCCCATGTCAAAGAGTTGATTGAACAAAACCACAGTAAATACCTCAGCTACGGCCTTGAAGGAGGCCTGTACTCAGCAGGCCTTAAGCTCAAACAGAGCCATCTTCAGGTAACCTTTGCCAGCGTTCAGTCGGTTGCCCGTAATTTGCAAGACTTCGCCACTGAACACTCGCTGGTTATCATCGATGAGTGTCATCGTATCAGTGATGATGAGAACAGCCAGTATCAAAAAATCTTCTCTCAGCTGAAAAAATTTAATCCCCAACTGAAGCTCCTGGGCTTGACGGCTACCCCCTACCGGATGGGAATGGGCTGGATTTATCGCTACCACTACCGCGGCTTTTGTCGCAGCAGCGAACCCCGCCCTTTTGAACACTGTATTTATGAGCTGCCACTACAATATATGATAAAACGGGGCTTTCTGACCCCGCCCAGAATGATCGATGCGCCTATTGCTCAATATGATTTCTCCACCCTTAGTGCTAACCAGTTCGGCAACTACTCAGAAACAGACGTCAACCAATTACTGGTGAATCATCCCAGAGTCACCCAGGCTATCTGTGAGCAGGTTATCGAATTAGCAGCCGAGCGCCGGGGGGTCATGATATTTGCCGCCACGGTAAAGCATGCCCATGAAGTATGCGGTTATCTGCCAGAGGCTGAAACTGCACTGATAACCGGCGCCACCGCAAACACTGAACGGGATGAACTGATCCACTTATTTAAACAGCAAAAGATCAAATATCTGGTCAATGTTGCCGTTCTGACAACCGGATTCGATGCACCGCATGTAGATTTCATCGCTATCCTCAGGCCAACCCAGTCAGTCTCCCTCTTCCAGCAGATAATAGGTCGGGGACTTCGGTTGGCAGAACAAAAAAAAGACTGCCTGATAATGGATTATGCCGGCAACGGCTTCGACCTGTTTGCACCAGAAGTAGGACAACCCAAACCGGACAGCAGCAGCGTACCGGTTCAGGTGTTTTGTCCAGTCTGTGAGTTTGCTAATATTTTTTGGGGAAAGACCGACGAGGAAGGTCATATTCTTGAGCATTTTGGCAGACGTTGTCAGGGAACTATAGCACTGAACAGCGCTGACAAAGCATCGAACAAAAGAGCTCAATGCGACTTTCGCTTTCGCTTCAAAGAGTGCCCGCAGTGTAACGCCGAAAATGATATCGCAGCCCGGAACTGTCACCGGTGTGACCACGCCATTATTGACCCTGATGATCAGCTAAAATCAGCATTGAAACTAAAAGATGCACGGGTAATTCGTTGTGCGGGGATCTCACTGAGCGAAACCAAGCAAAAACTTAAAGTAATCTATCATGATGAACAGGGTGAGGAGCTAAGCGAGCTTTTTGATATGCAAAATTCAAAGCAGCGCAAACGCTTCAATAATTTGTTTGGACGCCGTTTTCAACAGAGCAGCCAGCCAACAGAGTTCAAAACCCTGGAGGCCGTCCTCGCCGTAGCTGATCAGTTCACCGCTCCAGATTTTGTAGTGGCCAGAAAATCAGGACAGTTCTGGCGAGTTCAGGAAAGAGTATTCGACTACCAGGGTAACTACCGTAAAGCCAATCAGCTTTAAGACCCAACACCTTCACATTGATTCAACCACCGACCACTCGTTCCGGTAACCAGCGTAGTGAATCAAACAGCCCCTCCATCACGTTGAGTCGGGGCGTACTGCGATGTTGAATAAACTGTGTTGGCACTATGGCAATCTCCTCGGGGAGTGATTCAAAGGTCAAACTATCCCGATAGATCGACAGTTCAACCACATTACGGGGCATCAATGTCACGCCTAACCCCTGAGCGACACACCCCAGAATACCCTCAAGCGTTCCCAATTCACTTAACGCAAAGCGGTTACCCTGATAATCCCGACACCATTGCAGCGCTTTTTTTCGATAGGCACAACCCTCACGAAACAGTATAAGTGTTTCTGAAGGTTCAGTATTTCGGGGTCGCACCAGCACCAGTTCCTGCTCAAAGACATCCAGAATGATCAAATCTTTATGCACAACAGGTCCCCCTACAAACGCACAATCGATATGATGTTCCAGCACCGCCCTTAATAGCTCTGCTGTCGTTGTTGCAGTCACTCTGGGCTGGAGCTTGGGGCAGATCTCCCGCAATGCACCCAACATTTGCGGTAGATGGGTTGCGGTAAAAGATTCCATTGCACCGATATTTATTTCTGCTGCACCTTTTTCAGATAACCGAACCGCGACACCCGCCTGTCGTTCAAGCTGAAGTATCTGCTCAGCGTAATCCAACAATATTCGTCCGGGCCGGGTCAGTTCAAGACCCCGCCCTTTGCGGGAAAACAGTTTAGTACCCAGCTCTTCTTCCAGTCGCTGTATCCGGGTCGTGACATTAGACTGGACGGTGTTCATCTGCTTTGCAGCCGCCAGAACCCCACCCTCTTTCGCCACCTTTTCAAAAGTCTTCAGTGCTATCAGTTCCATAGTCGTCTCACTTCAATCACACCAACTTTAGTTCTTAATATAAGAACAATAGTATCTTTATAATTCGTTTGTAAAGAATCATATTGATATATACGCTTATAAACATAGCTAAGTTAGAACAAAAACAGGCCATAATCGGCGGCAAAGCTCTTTGGAAACGCTCTATGAATACCGTTAATAATAAGCAACACCTTAAAGTGCTGGGTTCAGGATTACTGGGATTGATACTCACAGTCGGCATCGCACGTTTCTGCTATACAACCCTGCTACCTGCGATGCAGGCCGAAGCTGAACTGAGTGATCTGGCGGGTGGTTATCTGGCCACCATTAACTACATAGGCTATATGTGTGGCGCTCTGATGGCGGCAACCATCGGCAATCTCAAAACCAAGGACATGCTCTACCGTGCCGGCCTGATTACTGCGGTGATAACAACACTGGGTATGGCCCTGACCGACAACCTCTGGCTGTGGGGAATACTGCGCTTTTTCTCGGGTTTAAGCAGCGCCAGTGGTATGTTAATCAGTGCCGGACTCATCATGAACTGGCTCCTCCGCCACGGCCACCGGGCTGAGTTAGGTATTCACTACGCAGGAGCTGGACTGGGTATTATTGTCAGTGGGCTGGCTGCTGAAATAATGATCGGTCACCTTGACTGGCGAGAGCAATGGCTTGCCGTTGGCCTGATAGGTTCACTAATCGCTATCCCCGCCTGGCGCTGGTTACCCCGTCCAGACACAAGTCATCAGACAACGGCCGGCCAACAGCTTAAGGACAATCCTCCCAGCCGCCGCTGGTTAATGCTGCTGGGCATCATGTACTTTTGCGCCGGATACGCTTATGTGATCAGCGCAACCTTTCTGGTGGCCATTGTAGAAGCCCAGCCCGCCCTGCAAGGCGACGGGCAGATTGTCTGGATATTTGTCGGACTGAGTGCAACGCCTGCCGTTATTTTATGGGACAGAGTTGCGCGAAAACTAGGCGAACTAAACGCCCTGCTCATCGCCTTTATGATTCAAATCGTCGGTATTATTCTGCCCGCCCTGAACGATAACCTGGGGTTAGTGTTGTTAAGCGCGGTTCTCTATGGCGGTAGCTTCATCGGCATCGTCAGCCTGGTACTGGCAATGGCGGGCCGCTTCTATCCAACCAAACCCGCCAAGCTGATGGGCAAGCTCACCCTGTTGTACGGTACTGCGCAGATTTGCGCCCCGGCCATCGCCGGTATTATCGCAGATCAGGGTGGCACTTATGCTGACTCCCTCTATATCGCGGCAGCAATCTCCGTATTAGGTGCAGGAATGATATTGATACTAAAAGCCAGTCAACAACGTGAGCTCGCCTTGATTAACGAGCGATAATACAAAAGAAAAACGGCTCGAATGAGCCGTTTATATTAATGAAACGATCAGATTAACTAACCAGCCAGACCTCTCGGGCCCACTCCCATACTGTCGTCCACTCCTCGATCTCACCACTTTCGGGGGTCCAGAACACCACGGCTCCCTCAATAGTCACCGCGTAAAAGCCACCGTCGTGTGCGCAGATAGGTGTCTGTTCACGAGACAAACCGATAGACCAGGCGTAAGCGGCCACCTCAGGCAAGTGAGTATGGGCAGAAGCATCAGCAACAGTTACCGGTTCCATCGAACCACACACCACATCACTAACCGTTAGAAGAAATTCTTTAAAATCTGGATACAGGGGTACGCAGATATCTTCTTCTGCCGAAACGACATCGTCGAAATCAGGCAGTTCCAAAGGGGTTACCACGTCGATATTCGCATCGCGCAGTGCATCAATTACATCTTGCATAATGTCTCGCTTAGAAGGCCTCGATATCTCTCATTAACTGAAAAGAGACGGTTATATCAGAGCAGTTCCAACATCGCTTCAGCGCTGCTCACTTCAAAGCTCTTAGGCTCTTCAAGGTGCAACGCAGTGACGACTGAATCTTCAATAATCATTGCATAACGTCGTGAACGGGTACCACCAAAAGACCCACTGTCCATCTCCAGACCGAACGCTTTGGTCAGATCAGCACCACCATCAGCCACCATAGTGATCTTCTCTGCGTTCTGTGCATCCGCCCAGGCTTTCATCACAAAGGCGTCATTCACAGAGAGACATGCGATAAGATCTACGCCTTTATCAAAAAACTCATCCGCTTTAACCACATATCCAGGCAGATGAGAGGCAGAGCAGGTCGGCGTAAAAGCACCAGGCAGCGCAAACATTACAACTTTCTTTCCCGCCAACAATTGATCTGCACTAACCGCTGAAGTCTCACCACCTGCAACTGCGCTCACGCTAATCGCCGGAATTTTATCACCTACCTGAATCATAATCGTTACCTTATAAAAATGTTATTTTATACGTAGTTGTTAGGTGCAACACAGACCCCGAATCATCCGGCATTTCACACGATAAGGGAAGCTTAACTTGCTTCCCCCAAAGAGATAAACAGAGGGTTAAAAACTAAAACCAAAGCGTAAAACCACGAAGAACAGCATGCCCGCGATAATCGTTGTCAGCAGATCTTTACGCCAAAATGACACCAGCGCAGCAAATAGCCCCGCCAATAACCATGGATTATTAACCCCAATCCAAAGCTCTCCCCGGGGCACCAGCACAGCAGGCATAATGATCGCCGTGAGCACCACCGGTGGTACAAAATTCAGCCCAGTGATTAACCAACCAGGGAAGTGTACCTTGCCTGCCACGGCGAACAGCAGGTAACGCACACTAAAAGTCACCAGAAACATCCCCACAATCAATCCTGCTTCATTCATGGGAAGGTTCCTGTGCAGAATTCCGTTTCAACAACAGGTGCATAGATAACCCCGTTGAGATACCGCAGATAGCCGCTACCATCAAACCCAGCTTATGAGGCAAGCCCAGAGTAGCCATTGCCATTGCAGCTGCGACAATCACAGCTCCCCACATAGGCTTACTTTTCAGATAGGGCACCACCATGCCGATAAACGTAACCGACATAGCAAAATCTAATCCCCAATGCGTCATATCCGGAAACAACTCCCCCAGACCTATACCCAGGCCGGTACAGAGTACCCAGTTACTGTACATTGCCAGCCATGACCCCAGATAAAACCAGTGGGCATGGGTAGTATTTTCCTGCAGTAAAAAGCGGTTACTGACCGCCGCAAAGGTTTCATCCGTCAAGCCAAATGCCATCATTAACCGCCAGCGTTGCGGCAAGTGTCGTACCTTTGGCACCAGATTAGCGGCATAGAGAATATGCCGCAGGTTGACCACAAAGGTGGTAGCAATAATAACCGGTATAGCTGCCCCGGCTGCCATCAAACCGAGGGCGATGAACTGAGCTGAGCCGGCAAACACAATAACCGACATAGCCAACGCCCCCCATGCAGACAAACCACTGGGACCTGCCAGAGTGCCAAAAATGATCCCAAAAGGAATAGCTCCAACAATTAATGGCAAAGTCGCCTTAGCACCGTCGAGCATCTCTCGACGCTTGATAGCCGTCACTGTCTGGCTCAATATCTGACTACTCACATTCAGAACCTAAGCGTCATATAGATATCGGATCGGCTGTAATAAGAACAACCATCAGGGTGCGCTGTCTGCTGAAAACCAAAATTCTGATAGAGCTGCAGCGCCCTTTCGAGCTTACTAGAGCTTTCCAGAAAGACTTCAGACGCACCTATCTCCCTGGCTTTATCTAACGCGGACATAAGCAACCGTCTACCGACACCCAGCGCTTGCCAGTTCTCTTTCACCACCATTTTTGAAATCTCAAACTGCCCATTTTCATGACGAGCCAGTGCAACACAGCCAACAACGGCGTTATTAACTTCACTACGAGCGAACCAGATATACCCCCCCCGTGCTAAATAAAACCCTTCAGGGTTATTCAACGCTTCAAGATCCCGATCGGTTAACTCACCATCAAAGTAATGCTCCAACCAGGTCATATTAAGACGTTTAAATTCTGCCTTAAATTCCGCACTCCAGCCCTGGATCACCACCTGCTGGCTCTCATTACGTCGTTCAAGCTGCTGCAGTACCGGCGCATAAAGGCCGTGCTGCTCTACCAGTGATTCAAACTCAGCCAACGACTCGAGAAGAGGGTGTTCCTGAGAGGTTATTAGCGCATCCAGATGAGACTGAATTGCGGCCCAGACGGGGACTATCTGTTCCAGTAACAATTCACTCTTAGACGTCAGAGACAGCAGCTGGCGCCTTTCATCTTCAGGGTCCGTTGTTTTATTCAACCACTCTTCGCGCTGCATTTTGCGGGAAATTTTACTGATCGCCGGATGGCTGACAGCTAACTTCTCAGCGGCCTCTGTCACCGTCATCGCTCCCTGTTGATGCAGTAGATTAAACAGCGGAAAAAAAGATGGATTCAATGTTATGCCCTGACTTTGATACAGGCGAATCACATCCTGAACCAAGGCGTCAGAAAGTCGCTTTAATCGGCTTCCCAGTGACAGGCTGCCAAAACTTTTCATGTAATCCATTAAGCGTAACCCTAATTCCCAACATTTTTCACACACGAACGGCTTTATATAAACCAATTACGTAACCGGTTACGTAATTTACAATAAAAAAGAGGGTTTTTACACCCCCTGAATGGTTGGGTTGAACGTTGAAAAGGGAATTCAGCTTTACTAAACCTTGTGCTGCCTGCTCGAGGCGGCTTATGACACCAGCAATGCGATCTGCATCAGCAATGGAAATATCCCAACCAGCAAACCACCTACAACCATTAAAATAGTTGGGATAATACCAATAACCTCAACACCCTGCTCTTCATGTGACATAAGTAAATCTCCAGTTCCGATTTAAGATATCACTCATAAAGCACAAACAAGGCCAACTCAATTTTTTCCTTTAGTTTCAATACATTAGAAAAACTAGAAATTTATAACGCTCCTGTCATATGACAAAAATAACAATATTAATGCCATATTTGACAATTTATTCGAACTCCATCGCTTCAAAGATCCGTCCTGCATTCTTTCCGGCCAACTGCTCATAGGTTTCCAAGTGCTTATAGGGGGTCTGATCTATCTGATAAGCATCTTCAAGGGCACCATCATTATCCAATAACTCAGCCACCTTACTCCGCATATACTCAAGGTAGCCTCGGGTATATTTATCGACTTCTGTAAAGTCGGTTGGCTCACCATGCCCGGGAACAATAACCATTTTTCGGGCAACAGGCTCGAAGCTGTTATGCCAGGTCTCCAGCCAGGCGGCAGTATCGGTATCCGGAAAAACCGGCAGCATCCGTTGATGGAAAGCCATATCACCAGCGATAAGTACATTACGCTCGGGCACCAGAACAGAGATATCCCCAGGACTGTGAGCCGGACCAAAACGCACTAGCTGCACTTTCAGGCCACCCAGATCTATTTCAAGCTGATCACTAAAACTACGGTCTACCGTTACCAGTTCAGTACCAGCAATCTGTTCTTTTAGAATATTGCTCATCTCCTCCAGACCATCTGCCCCTTTATGCTCGATCTCGGTGATGGCATCTTCATGAGCGATTATTTTCGCTCCCTGCTCCTGCCAGTAACCATTCCCCAGGGCCGCATGGGATTGACCATTCTCATTAACAACATAAAGAACAGGCTTATCAGTAATCTGTTTAATTTCATCGTGTAATGCTTTAGCTAAAAGGTAGGCTGAACCACCATTAACCACGAGCACAGCATCCTGCCCTTCGACGAAGCTGAGGTTATTGTTATGGCCACCATTTTCATAACTGAAGTACTGTGTAGCCCCGATAGCAGACCATACCCCTTCAGCCACTTTAACCGGCTTACTATAAAGCATAGATTCAGGATAACGGTCTGCCGGTGATGCAGTCGCTGATAAAGAGACCAGAGGTAGCCACAAACAGATGGCGATAGCGGATACCCGCTTGAACAGTTGGGATTGCATAATTTATACACCTCGGGCTTTTTTGTATTTATGAATATGCATATAAGATAATGGAATATATAAAAAATGCGAATAACTTTCTTCATCGCACAGCAACACAGGTCGCGCACAGCCACAGCTAATCACTGCAAAATTAAGCTCGAGTACAGCAAGGAGAAGCAATAATAAGAAATAATTCAACTCAACAACATCAGCGCCGATAACGTTACTAAGCGTTTAGAGTTGACAGCCATCAGATCAGCTGTGAGGTGAAAAATGCCACGATACTATCTGCGACATCCGACAGAGATTCCAATTTTTCTGAATATGGCAGAGCCGCCACAAACAGTAAAAGAAGGCGGACGGGATTACAGTGCAGGCGGGCTGTCATGCATTTCTGATCTGTTCATCACTCCCGGCTCCGCCGTTCATATTACCCTATCCCTCTCCCACCCCGACTTGATAGTGTCAGGCCATGTCATCTGGTGCCACAGGCAACCTGCAGGCTATCTGATAGGTATAGGATTTGACGATCCGGATCAGGTTTACACAGTCAGAATGATTGAGCAGATCTGTCAGATTGAAAGCTTCCGCTTAAAACAAAAGCGCAATGGCCGACAGCTCAGTAGCGAACAGGCCGCTGTAGAATGGATAGCGCTGCACGCAGCGGGTTTCCCCACCTGCGAGCAGCTGCAATAATGACTAATAAAAACTCAAAGATGGTGCTCTGCGATAAAGTCATGCAATGAATCATAAGTCCAGTCATTGCCATCTGGGTGTTTATGATCATGCTCGTTTAGCTTTTCCATCATCTGCTTAACATTGTCGCCTTTCTTACGCAGTCCATGAACGAAATGAACCGCTTCATCAATTCGCTGCTTCATCTCAGGAGAGATCTCACTACTGCTCTCTCCTTTCTTGCGAATGCTCACTTTAATACCCGATTTCATGCTATGTTGCTCCTACGCATTGTACTTTTCCTTAACGTTACCTCAGCCCTGCGCAACTGAAAAGGGTCCTGCTGAAAATGGTTATAAAACAACGAATTCTCCAGTCATTTTTATCAACTTTGGTTATTTTTTGCTTGTTATTTATACAGGGATGTATAAAGCCCGCTATACACCAAGTCACAAGCGATCCACATCAGAAGCTCCGTCAGCCAGGCATGATTTATTCAACCCAAAGCGGCCTGTCCATTAGCTACACAAAGCTGTTGAACGAATTAACGACCAGCCGCTTCATCCTGGTGGGTGAAAAGCACGATAACCCACACCATCATCAACTCGAACTTATGCTGCTGCAGGATCTTCAAAACAAAAGCCACACTCGCGTCGTCTTGGAAATGCTGGATGAACAACAGACATCAAACCTGGATGAACTAACTCCTCGTAACAAAACAGAAGAGATTAAAGACATACTTAACTGGAATGATCGCAGCTGGCCCTGGGATGATTACGGTCCACTGATAAGTTCAGCACTGGCAAACGGCAATCAGATCGCCGCTGGAAATCTTAGCAAGCCGCTACTGATGCAGATATACAAACACTCTTTGCCTGAGGAGGCTCGATTTGAAACAGTGAAGGCCGTACCCGAAACGATACAAGCGGCGATACTTCAACAGGTCTACGACAGTCATTGCCAGGCTATCCCTCTTACTCAGATGGAACCAATGGCACAGATCCAGATCAGTCGGGATGCCAGCATGGCCTTTGCCATGAACCATCAACTTCCAGCTAATGCACAGAGCATTCTCTTCGCGGGAGCATTTCATGCCAGAAAGGATAGCGGCGTACCACTTCACCTGAAGATGCTTAGCGAAGAAAAATCATCCACCCTCTTGCTGATAGAGATCGAAGAAGAGGAAACGCAGGACCGGGGGCTCAGTGAAGAAGATAAAAAACTAGCAGACTATATCTGGTTCACACCCAGATCTGAGAAAAAAGACTACTGCGCGTCTTTACGGCAGCAGTCTCATTAAGGAAAGTGCGCGTCCAAGTATCTTGTTCACACCCTCCTTACGAACCTAGTCTTCGCGACTGGTTACTTCCAGCAGGTGATAACCGAACTGAGTTTTAACCGGCCCCTGAACTTCACCTACAGGTGCAGAAAAAACGACTTTATCGAACTCTGGAACCATCTGACCAGGACCAAAACTTCCCAGATCACCACCCTGACCACCAGACGGGCAGCTGGAATACTGTTTAGCCAGATCAGCAAAATCAGCGCCGGCTTCGATTTGTGACTTAAGATCAGCACACTCAATCTCTTTACTTACCAAAATATGTCGGGCCGTTGCACGTGCCATATATGTAAACCTCAATCAGTTAAAATTTTCCGCTACAGGATGACCTTTTTCAAAAGTCACTGCAAGTCTATTAAAAGACTATCGACACGCAATTGACGTTATAACTTTTACTGATATGCTTAGCCCATGGAACTCGCCCGCATCAACCTCAACCTGCTCATCTCTCTGTACTACCTGTTACGCAACAGGAGTGTCACAGAAGCCGCTGCTGATCAACACATAACCCAACCCGCAATGAGCCGAAACCTCAGCCAATTGCGAAAGATATTCGATGACCCGTTAATGGTACGGGTCGGTAATAATATGCAGCTAACTCCCCATGGCGAACAGCTTTGGCTAAAACTGCCAGATGCACTAAATAACCTGGAAAGTTTACTTGTACCCAATCAATTTGAAGCGGCGGGATATCAGGGTGAGTTCAACATCGCCAGTACTGACTTTATCACCCATGATCTGATGCCCCCCTTACTGGCAGAACTTCAGTCAGATGCGCCGGGTATCAGGCTGCACTTTCATCTCTGGGAGCCTGGCATGATGGAAAGCCTGCGTCAGGGTCGAATGGACCTGGCCGCCTGTATTCTCGACACGGTACCCAGTGATATCTATGGAAAGCAGATCGGTAGTGACAGCTACAGCTGCCTGGTAAACCAGCACCATCCGCTGGCCGGACAGGTAATGACGATGGCAGATTACATCCACGCCGATCATATAGGCATCAGTGCCGGGGGGGATAAAATAAGAGCGGTCGATGAAGCTCTGGCACAACTAAAGCATCAACGAAAAATGCAGCTGACAGTCCCTTTTATTCATTCCGCCATGGCTATCACCAGCCGTGCCAGTTACATATTAACTTTGCCCACCAGGATAGCCACACGACTTGGCCCAAAATATGGACTGAGCATTCTAGATCTGCCGAAGCAACTGAAGATTCCCGCTAGTAACTATTACCTGATTTGGCATCAGCGCCTGCAATCTGATCCAGCCCATCGCTACCTTCGTGAACGCATGCTCGAGAGTCTGGCGATTGATACGCCCCACTGAATAACCATCAACTTAAGCCTTCCTGATATATGCGATAACAAAGCCTTAAGGTCATAACTGTTTGTTATGACCTATATCTATAATCAGTATTCGCCACGCCCCTTCTGGCTCACTACAATCCCCCCCATCTACTAAAGCTCTAAATTAAGAGAAAGACCATGACCGAATGGCTTATTTTCGCCGGCATTATGTTACTGGGCGCGATGCTTCCAGGCGCTAACACGGCGATTATTCTGCGGAATACACTGCAAGGCTCGCGCCGGCACGGTTTTATTACCGCGCTGGGACTCGCAACAGCCTTAGCCATCCATGTTGTGTTATCAGTCGTCGGCCTGGCAGCACTGATTGAACGAACACCCATTCTGTATGAAGCGATTCGTTGGCTGGGCAGTGCTTACCTGATCTATCTCGGTATTGTTTATCTGGCTACCCGTTCGTCCACGGATGACAACGACATTCAGCACAGCAGTCAGAATCCATTTATCGCAGGCATGATGGTAAGCCTGTTCAACCCCAAAATTCTGATCATGTTTGTCGCAATCTTTAGCCATATTGTGGCCGAAGTCTCCAGTATTGCTATGCAGGTACTTTATTGTATTACACCGGTAGCCATGGAGTTTGGTTGGCTCAGTATGATCATTCTACTGTTGACCCGCCCGGCAATTCAGGCATGGCTCAAACGGGCCCGTACCGCGATTGAACGTGTCATCGGTGGAGGACTGGTTTTGCTTGGAATCAAGCTGGGGCTGGGGTAAGTCTAGACCGGCGCTTCAACAACCCCCGTTAAAGCTGTTGGGCAGGAATCTCACCTTGCCTCTCTCTGCTACGCTGCTTCTGCTTACTCTGAGACAGCTCTATAGCACACTGATCTTTATTATTCAGAATCACTATACATTCCATACACTGGATACATTCATCGTAATCAACACTGCCATCCCGGTTAATGGAATCGATATCACAACGCACTTTGCAAAGCTGGCACGGGCTGCCACATTCAGCCCTTCGATGCAGCCAGTGAAACAGACTGAATTTACCCAGCACTGCCAATCCAGCCCCAAGGGGGCAGAGGTAACGACAGAAAAACTTATGCACAAACAACCCTATACCCAATAACAACACCGCATATAAAACAAAGGGCCAGCTGCGTACAAAAGTCAGCGTAATCGCAGTTTTAAAAGGCTCTAGCTCAGCAAGACGCTCTGCCAGACTGACCGACCAGAATGCACTAGCCAACAACACCAGCAATAACAGATACTTCAACTTCTGTAACCGGGCATGAACGACCGGTGGAACCTTTACTTGCCTCAGTTTGAATACTTTTGCCACCTTCCCAACGATCTCCTGGAGCACACCGAAGGGGCAAAGCCAGCCGCAAAAAACACCCCGTCCCCAAAGAAACAAGGTGATAAATACATAGGTCCATAAGACAAACAGGACCGGGTCCAGCAGAAACACCTGAATATCAAATCCCTTCTTTAACTGCAGTAACAGCGTATAGATATTCACCACTGACAGCTGTCCCTGTGCATAGAAGCCGATAAAGAACAGCGTGAAGAGCATGACTCCCCAACGGGTTCGGTGAAACAGCTGACTATATGACGAAAACCGGTGTTGCCAGACAAACGCAGCCGTCACAATCAGCAATGCCAGTAGCAGTCCACCAATCTGTAACCAGCGATCCAGCCATAAGCGCTGCCACAATGGCACAGGCTTAACCTCTTCGATAACCTGAATATCAAAAAGATCTACTGGCAACTGATAGCTGTCATACAGCTGAGCCTGATCCCGGATCAGATGGTTTCGTGCTAAATCCAGATTCAGACTCAGGGTCACCGGCTGGGAAGGATCAAAGCCAGATTGAGCCTTAATTCTGAAAATACCGACCTGGGCTAATTCTGGCGCATCGCTGGGCAACATCGGTACTCGCGTATCAAAGAAGTCCAGATCCCGAATATCTACCGGCAGTCCATTTTGAGACATACCCAATCGACTGGGCACAGTACCCCGCCGGAATTCAGGCTCTAAAAAACTAAAACTGCCGGTAGAGACGACCAGCAGCGCGTGCTCTCCCGGTCTGAGTACGGTTTGAAGCCGATCAAAGTCCTCCGCCCCTAAAAGGTTCTTACCCGTGACCGGCGTATTCAGGTAAGCATAGTAATAACGCCCGGGAGTATCAGATTCATCTAATGCCTGCTGCATTTCCGAATCGGCATAATCATCCAGCGCTATTGGTAAACCACCCGCCATTTCAGCAGAGGATAATGGCCAGTAGCGCAGTAACTCTTTATCTAATAGCTGCCGCCAGTTATAGGGCTGAAAGACATCCTCTCGTACGGTTACCGAGGGAGGTTGAGTAAAACCTTCCAGATAGCTTCGGGCAACCTTTAACGCGGATGCCAGAACCGTGTCGTTAATCACCAAAACAGATACAGTGGCTTTCGTTACCCCATCGATATAGATCGTCGAGGAACCCTCCTGATTCTGACCGCTATGACGACTATCGACGATGACCCGTTTATCAACCTTCACTCCCTCATACTGATTGATAAACTGAATCATGGGTCGTTCCCCCAAACCATGCATAAAAATGGGTTCGTGGTGATTCAGTACCTTCAACCCAACCAGCACACCTTCGGCATCCATACCAATCAGAAGATTAATACGTTCGCCGGAAAAACCTGGAAGATCCGTCAGATCATTAGTTTCGAAAACATACCCCAGTAACTGATCAAGCTGATAAACCGGAGTGACATCAGAATTTTCCAACACCTGACCCACCCGGGTCAGTTTTGGGAAAATTGTACGCATTTGATCATCTGAGACCTGAGCAAAAGCTGCACCGCTTAGCTGCAACAGATAAAAAAGCGTCACCGCTCTGAAAAGTGAAAAGAATGGCATCGACAAACTCCATGGACCGACCCTAAATGATCCAAAAAGTCTGCACAATCAACCATAGTACTTTGTAGCCGTATAGCCGCTACTTTAGCGTCAAATTACGTCGAGAATCCGCTGCCTGATCCAGCGGCACATGGGATCACGGTGATAGCGTTCATGCCAGTACAGATAGAAATTTATCGCCGGGGTATGCAGCTCTTCAGGCACCGCCTTTAAGACAATGTTACGCCCATGAGCTACTTTTTGAGCGACTATCTCTGGCAGCACAAACAAAAGATCAGTATGTTCGCAAAAGTCTGCCACCGTCATAAAATTAGAAAGGCGAAGTGCCAGGTGTCGTTTTTTTCCTAAGGCGGCCAAACGATCATCTACAACACCAGGCCCCCGGCCGGTAATAGAGACCAGCCCATGGCTGGCTTTCAGATAATCTTCCAGCATCAGGTCCGAATCAGCTAAAGGGTGATCAGCAGACATCACACAAACAGAGGTTGTTTGGCCCACCAGCAACCGGCGGTACTGATCTTCTGTTGTTTTAGGCGACATTCCCGTCACACAAAAATGCACATCACCCTGCTCCAACAATTCAAAATGATCTCTGGGCTCAGTTCGTACCTCTAACCGCATCCAGGGAGCTTCACGGCGGAGCACTTGAATCAAAGGAGAGACAAAACAGGCCACTTCTAAATCAAGACCATAAACCCGCACGACATCTTTCGCTTCACTCGGAATAAACTCAGGCTCTGCAATCAACTCTGTCAGGCCTGCTAACAACTGCTGCAACCGAGGCAATAATTCTTCAGCTCGGGCGCTCAGGTCAAAGCCCGAAGTTGTACGTACCAGCAATGGATCATCAAAGGTTGCCCTGAGTCGCTGTAAAGCTCTACTGACCGCAGGCTGGCTCATATGCAAGCGTTCAGCAGCCCGGGTTACATGCCGGGACTCCAGCAATTGCAACAAGACGACCAGCAGATTAAGGTCAACTGACCGTAAATTCACTTCACGCATAATGATAATCACTTTTATTCATTTTATGAATTCAGTATGCCTCAGTATAGTCATTTCATCCAGCCCGGCCGGCTCCGTATACATCAGATGCAAAAGTGAGAAGACAATGACAACACAAGTAAAAGTAGCAATTGCCTACCATAGCGGATACGGCCACACTGAAGTACTGGCAAACGCTGTTGCAACCGGTGTCGAAAATGCAGGCGCCGTTGCACAAACTATCTCTGTAGCAGACTTAGACAATCTGAACTGGGATGCACTGGCAGACGCCGACGCGATTATATTCGGCTCACCCACTTATATGGGAAGTGTCAGCGGCCCGTTTAAGACATTTATGGATGCCAGCTCCAAAATCTGGATGGAACAAGGCTGGAAAGATAAACTGGCCGCTGGCTTTACAAACTCAGCCAGCCAGAGTGGTGACAAACTCAACACCCTGATTCAGCTATCCATTTATGCTGCGCAACAAGGCATGAACTGGGTCAGCCTGGGCCTGCTGCCCGGTAATAACAGCAGCCAGGGTAGCCCTACAGATCTGAATCGTATCGGTAGTTACCTGGGAGCAATGGCCCAAAGTAATGCCGATGAGGGTGCGGAAGTAACCCCTCCTCAAGCCGATCGGGATACTGCCCAGGCGCTGGGCGCCAGGGTGGCAGCAGCAGCGCTGCGATGGAAACAATAAGCTCAGTAAAATTAACCAGATGCTAATAAGAACTATATCTTATTAGCATTGTCATAAAATAACTTAACAAATCAGCTTGTTATACCCGGATTCGTTATGACGACACCTGTTAAAAACAACCTTCATACCTATGGTATGGGTTCAATAATCATCCACTGGAGCATGGCTCTGATTATCATCGGGATGTATCCATTGGGACTCTATATCGATACGCTGGATTACTACGATCCCGCCTATCGCACGATTCCCCAGTGGCATAAAAGTATCGGTCTGATTTTAATGAGCCTGCTTATCCTGCGGATGCTCTGGAGAGTCATTAATGTTCAGCCGCTGCCTATGCCGCAACCCAGGTTGCTTCAAACGATCACTAAACTGGCTCATTCCGGGCTTTACCTGTTATTACTGATAGCTCTGATTTCAGGTTATATGATTTCAACAGCTGACGGCAGACCTATCGCCCTGTTCAATTTGTTTGAAGTACCGGCACTCCCTGCCGTGACAGAGAACCAGGAAGATATCGCCGGTGAGATCCATTACTGGAGCACCACAACACTCATTACCCTTGCAGGCCTGCACGCACTCGCAGCGCTAAAGCATCACTATATAAACAAAGACAACACCCTTAAACGCATGCTGGGCATGCATCAGGAGACTAACTCATGAACATGAAGACATTGATTTCCAGCGCCATTTTGATGGGAACTATGGCAGGAACTCTTGCTACTACAGCTCAGGCTGCAGACTACACAATCGACACCAAAGGCGCCCATGCTTCAATCAACTTTCGGGTAAGCCATCTGGGCTATAGCTGGCTGGAGGGACGCTTCAATGAGTTCGGTGGACAATTCAGCTATGACGAAGCTAACCCTTCCGCGGCTAATGTCAGCGTAGAGATCAACACCGCCAGCGTCGACTCTAATCATGCAGAACGGGACAAGCACATACGCAGCGAAGATTTTCTTGATGTTAAAACCTACCCAAAAGCTAACTTTAAGAGCACTAGCTTTACAGCCAACGCCGATGGCACTGCAGTATTGAACGGTGACCTGACACTACATGGCGTGACTAAAGCTGTTGTTTTACTGGTTTCTAAGATTGGTGAAGGCCAGGATCCCTGGGGCGGCTACCGCGCAGGTTTTACCGGAACGACAGAATTCAAAATGAAGGACTTCGGTATTACTAAAAACCTGGGACCTGCATCTGAAACTGTTTATATGGAACTGCATGTCGAAGGTATCCGTCAGTAATCAGCAAATTACCGTCACAAGAACGCGCTACCACAGAGTGGTTAGCGCGTTTTATACTTTACTCATTGTCCCTCACAATCGGCGTTGGCCTGCCCTGATCGTCAATCGCAACAAAGGTAAAATTCCCTTCCGTAACTTTTTCAATCACTTCGCTATGGTGACGTTGCACCCAGGTTTCGACATGCACCACCAATGATGTCTTGCCATATCTGGCAACACTGCAGTAACAACTAACGTCATCACCAATATAGACCGGCTTAAGAAAAGTCATCGCATCCACAGCAATCGTTACAACCCGACACTTTACTTTCCGTGAGGCATATCCCCCACTGGCAATATCCATCTGTGCCATTATCCAGCCCCCAAAGATATCACCATCAGGATTTGAATCACCTGGCATCGCAATGGTTCTCAGTGAGGGGCGCTCAGCTGGCACTTTAGACATAGTCATTCCTCTTCGTTTACATCAATTACAGCTAATTTAATCAGGAACAACCCTGGTCAGCTTATTCAACAGCCCTTCAGGCTGATTATCAACGAGTAAAAAATCCCGATACTCATCCCGGATAAACTCTTCGTCAGCTGCATGGGAAATAAACGCCAGTAAATGATCGTAATAACCCTCAATATTTAACAGCCCGAACGCCTTATGATGTATACCAATTTGGCGCCAGGCCCAGACTTCAAAAAGCTCTTCCAGCGTACCGGTTCCCCCTGGCAGGGCTATGAACGCATCTGCCAGCTCCATCATTACTGCCTTACGCTGGTGCATATCCTCCACCACATGCAGATCGCTAAGACCTATATGAGCCTGTTCACGTTCAACCAACACTTTAGGCATAACCCCGCAAACCCGACCACCTGCGTCTAACACAGCATCTGCAACACAGCCCATCAGACCTACGCTTGAACCACCATAAACCAATTCGATATTCTGCCGAGCCATCTGTTCACCCAACCGGCTCGCTTCATGCTTATAAGAACCGCCCGTCCGTCCGGAGGAGGCTCCACAATATACGGCTATTTTCATAGTATTTTTTCAGTTGAGTTGGCTATTGTTACTAATATTCAACAACAGCAGGCGGCAAGATGAAAGAGAAAAGAGTAGCGTAGAAGAAATAACCACCGATGATAATTTCATCGGTGGTCAGAGGTTTAAGCAGTAACTGTCACATTATCAGCCTGAAGGCCTTTCTCGCCCTGAGTGACCTCAAACGAGACCTGCTGGCCTTCCACCAAAGAGCGGCGACCCGTTCCATTAATGGCGCGAAAATGAACAAACACATCAGCGCCGTCCTCACGTTCGATAAAGCCATAGCCTTTCTCATCGTTAAACCACTTAACGACGCCGGAAATAAGTTGATCAGACATAGTTTCCCCATTTGTTTTATTATAAATACACTAACCGCTGCTATTACCAGCCATACGATCTTTTCAGTGATATAGCACAGCATCAGCTGAATCAACCTGCCTGTCTCTATACCCGTAAAAACTTTTTACTGTGTAATCCTGCCTTTTTCAAGCAAATACCCATGTTTTTTATAAGGTTTGGTATCAGATCAACAGAGAATGTACTTTCTTATGCTTTAAAGAGCCTCAGCAATCCCATTTTTAAGACTAAAACAGCGGATCAATATGGAGCTAAGTCGCATAGTTCGTTATAGTTCGCAACCAGAATGGGACTGAAGCAAGGTATATAACATGGCAGGATCTATACAGGATCAGCTTCTTAAAGCCGGTCTGGCAAACAAAAAGCAGGCCAATAAAGCGAAAGCGGATAAACGTAAAAAAACCAAACAAGCAAAAGCGGTTAAAAAAGGCGAAATATTCAAGGATCAGGAGCAGATGGAGCGAGACCAGGCCATCGCTAACGCCAAAGTTGAAAAACTGGAACGCGATCGTGAACTCAACCGTCAACGGGAAGATGAGCTGACCCGACGCTCAATCGACGCATCATGTCTACAGATGCTTCAACAGAACAAAGTCACCATTCCTGCCAAGGGAGAGGTTGAATATAACTTTGTTGATGGCACAAAAATCAAGAAACTATACGTTAACAATGAGCTTCAGGAACAACTGGCTAAGGGCAACCTTGCTATCGCAGCAGACAAAGAAAGCTATACGCTAATTCCTGCAGGCATCGCAGAAAAAATCAGTGAACGACGTCCTGAGCTTATTATCAGCCGCCAACAGGCGGAAGAGACCGACCCGGACGACCCATACGCAGATTTCCAAATCCCAGACGACCTTATGTGGTAATTCAATCGGGTAGCCCTCCAGCTACCCGGCTCTTCATCCAAAAAGAGCACTAAACCTCACCGATAACATGACAAACGGATGTCAGTCAGACTCTATTCCCCCTGACTCTATTACTGTAGAGCTCCTCTGTCAGGTACAGACAAGGTCACAGCTAACATCTTAATCTATCTGTTGCCTTGAAATCGATCCTCGCTTCCGAACTCAACATATAAAACACAAAAGCCACCTACTCCGGAGCTCTCTGTCAGCCACTCGAATTTGGATTTAATCTGTTCGTCTATAATCACTGATAAAATTTTAATTCGGGGTAATTACCCTCAACCAAAATCTTCAAAAACCAACAACAAACGCTTAAATTACAACGAGTTAATAGATTTAAAATAACACTTTTACTATTTTAGCAAATGTCTTAGAATAAATTCAGCTTGAAAGTACGGCCCGATTTTTATGTATCAAAGAGTCCACCAGATTTACCTGTGTGCCCCTTATTCATAAACGTAGTCCCTGCATTCTTAGCTTAACCCTGTATCTGAACTTTTCAGATATACCCTTATTTAAAATAAAACTATTGTAGGGAATACAATTATGTCTACCGCAACTGGCACCGTTAAATGGTTCAATGCCGATAAAGGCTATGGTTTTATCGAACAAGAAAACGGTCCTGACCTGTTCGTTCACTTTCGTGCTATCAACTCGGATGGTTTCAAGACGCTGAACGAAGGCCAGCAGGTCTCTTTCGAAGTCACTGATGGCCAGAAAGGCCCACAGGCTGAAAACGTTACTATTCTGTAATTTGTTATCGCCCGGCTGTGATCTCCGGGTCACAGCTACTTTCTTCACCTCCAGCTAGAAATCTATCCTGTCTTCCACACTAATAGCTGGTTATTTGCTGGCATCTCAATATCTGCTAACAACTTTAAACCGGCTTTTTCTGCCAATTCATTCACTTTTTCAAAATCCCTGATACCACTTTCTTCACAGCGTCTTTTTAACCAACGATCGAACTCAGCATTACTATCGCTGGTATAGCGACCATCATAACGAAACGGGCCATACAGGATGAGTTTACCCCCCGCTTCGAGCAGCTTTCCAGACCCCTCAAACAGGGATATCACCTCTGACCAGCTGACAATATGAAGTGTGTTGGCACTATAAATAGCATCAACCAGAGAAAAACATTTATGCCAAACAGGATCCCGAAGATCCAGCAACCTGGGAGGGTAACCAGCTACATCAACATAAGACTTGAGGTTTGTTGTTAAAACCGGCAGCAGTTCATCAATCTCGGTGGGTATCCAGCGTAATTCATGCATCGCTTTACAAAAGTAAAGCGCATGCTGCCCAGAGCCACTGCCCACTTCAATAATGGTTTCTGCACCTCCCAGTACCTTCTGTAGCTCAGACAGAATCGGGGCCTGATTGCGTTCTGCCGCCGGAGCAAAATTAACCCAGCCCTTTTCAACGGAGACCATCAGTCTAATTTGGTCGACTGTTGCAACAACACATCATACAGATCAGCCCCTAACGATTCGGCAGCCCGTTGTAATTGATCATCATGCAGCCGCCCATCCTCTCTGAATGCCTGGCTTGCGCGTCCAAGTGTAATTTGCCCTGGTAACGCCATCACCCCCAAATTCTGTAACAAAATACGCAGTACTGTCAGCCCCCGGCTTCCACCACCGGCACCGGGTGATGCAGCCATAACGGCCGCAATCTTGCCCTTATAGGCAAACATCGGTGGCTCATGGTCGTTTTGTTGTCGAGACACCCAATCCAAGGCATTTTTTAACAGAGGGGAAGGAAAACCATTATATTCTGGTGAAGCAATAAGCAGCCCCTGATGCTCAATCATCAAATCTTTCAACTGAATAACAGCTTCAGGAGCGCCTTCATGGTATTCAAAGTCTTGATTAAACAATGGTAAGTCGTAGTTTTTTAGGTCAACAACCGTTACCTCTGCACCGGCAGATCGTGCGCCCGCTACAGCAATATCCAGTAACCTGCTATTAAATGATTCTTCCCGAGTACTTCCAGATAGCGCCAGTATCTTCACTATTACACCCTCTTTTCTTGAACAGTAGTTAAAAAACTAACCGACAAATATATGTGAATTATTTTCATCAAACAGCTGAGAATCGATCATTTTTCATTAATGCGACCAAAGTCTAAACTGCTCGCTAAATAAAGGGGGGATCCCTTCCAATTCAGACCTGACAGCAAATGAAACGCTGAATATATTTCCAGGCCTGTCGTAAATTTACAGTATGACGGTAATCAATCATGGCTCCAGAAAAAATGACACACCACGACATCTACCTGAACGCATGCAGCATGCGGAGTCAAGTACAGGCAGAACTGATTCTGAGCGCTTTCGCCACCTTAAGAAAAACGCTGAAAGCAACAGCCCCAGTTTTCGGCCCCCTATACAACCGGGCTAACTATAAGCTATGCATGAAAGCCTTAGATAGCAGATCCGTTTCCGCTTAACCCAATTCTCTCTTAAGAGTAGATTAAAGAACGGCGATAGCGCTGACCGATGATCTTTTTCTCTTAATTTTTATAACAGGCCCCGGCCTGTTTTTTTTCGTCTGACCGCGGGCTCTGATACACCTGCGTCAAAAACACTCAGAAGGATACAGACCGATTTCTCATCGAGATGAAATTAACTTCGTCTTCTGTATATGTAGCCTATCAATCTAAGACCCTGTTTAAGCATAATGACAAGGCCCTTATATAAAACAAGAATAGGGCAAATAGCCCCTTCTGTTTCAGAAAGTCTAACGTTATGGCACTAGCCCGTATATCAATCATTATCTATCCGGCACCTTGTATCAAATGAGAGACACTATAACTAATTGATTTATATAAACTTTATGGTTATTGGAAAATAATAGTAGCTGTTTAGAAACACTAATAGACATAAAACTCAGCGCCCACCCTGTAACTATAGCCAATAATAAATATAACACATTGATTTAAAAGATAATTTATAACTCAGGCATAAAAAGTGTATATATATAGATATCGTTTTGGCTGTTTCAACCTGAAGATTGAGCACCCCCCCCATTTAGCCTGATTATTAAGGTGTTTCAGCCAGGACGATAATATCTACAGAACAATTAAAAAACCGCTATAGGCGGTTTTTTTGTATCTGACGTATGCCTCAGACATTGTCTCAAGCGACAGGCACCTTCACAGCATGTACCTGGGCTTACCTTTACACACGAAGGACGAATAGGCTTCGCAACGAGGTTCACCTTTACACCTGAAGTCATTCAACCCTGTTATGCTAATAAATCAGACATCAGAGACACTTTAGACAATTCGCAACAACGGTATATAGAGAGTGTTTAGATAGATTTAAACGCGCTACACAACCAATACATCAAACCGTAAAATCCTACCCAATCTTACTCATAACGCAGAGCTCACTCTCATTAATTTACCCTCGTAATCATGCAGTAAACCTCATGTAGCAAAGCCGCGACGCTTTCTCTAACTGCTCACGCCCCGGAGTCTTTATAAATTTCATTTTTCACATCTCTTAACGCTATTCCCAATCCAATTAACTGCCACTAGAAACTATTCAGAGTATCTATTTCAACAAAGAACAAAAGCATCAACCCAGAAAGAGATCACAATGCGCCAAAGGCAGGCATAAGGAGGACAAAAACAGAAACAAAAAAAGCGGATTAGTTGCCTAATCCGCTCAAAAGCTTGCTTTTACAGGTTCGCTAGAAAGCGAGATAGACTCTCTATTCCCTTACTACAAATAAGGGAAGCACACAAAAGAACCTATCCGGTTTTCCATCTTAGAAAGAGGGAACTCTGACAGCAAAATACAACGCCACCAGAGTTCCAGTGCTACTTAATTATCCATATAGGTCTCAATAGCTGGACAAGAACAGATAAAGTTCCGATCGCCATAGACGTTATCGATACGGTTAGAGGTAGGCCAGAACTTATTCTCGCGCGTTGCTGTATTCGGGAACACTGCCTCTTCACGTGAATATGGACGATCCCAATTAGCCGACATAATGTCTGCCTGTGTATGAGGCGCACGACACAAGGGATTGTTATCAGCAGGCCACTGACCACTCTGAACTTTTTCAACTTCCTGACGAATCTGAGCCATCGCTTCAACAAAGCGATCAATCTCAGCTTTAGACTCAGACTCTGTTGGCTCAATCATCAAAGTACCCGCTACCGGGAAGGACATTGTTGGCGCATGGAAGCCATAATCCATCAGACGCTTGGCGATATCTTCCTCAGTGACACCGGACGCTTCCTTAAGCGGACGAATATCAACGATACACTCGTGAGCAACCTTGTTGTTACGACCGCGGTAAAGAACCGGGTAGTGTTCAGCCAGCTTTTCAGTCATGTAGTTAGCGTTCAGGATAGCCATCTGGGTCGACTTCTTAAGACCCGACTTACCCAGCATCAGATTGTACATCCAGGTAATTGGCAAAATTGAAGCAGAACCGTAAGGCGTAGCTGCAACTGCACCATTATCTGGATTAAGGCCTTCAACCGGGCTCACCTTATGGCTCGCCAGGAACGGTGCCAGATGGCTCTTAACACCGATAGGACCCATACCAGGGCCACCGCCACCATGCGGAATAGCGAAGGTTTTATGCAGGTTAAGATGGGATACATCCGAGCCAATCACACCTGGCTTAGAAATACCCACCTGAGCATTCATATTAGCTCCATCCATATACACCTGACCGCCGTTCTTATGGATCAGATCACAGATTTCAACAATATCTTCCTCGTAAACACCATGAGTAGATGGGTAAGTAATCATCAGGCAAGACAGGTCGTCTTTATGTTGCTCAGCCTTAGCACGCAGGTCAGCAACATCGACATTACCTTTGTCGTCACAGGCCGTCACGATGATCTTCATATCCATCATTGCTGCAGACGCAGGGTTAGTACCATGTGCAGACGAGGGAATCAGACAGACATTTCGATGGCCTTCACCAATCGACTCCTGATATTTACGGATTGCCAACAGACCTGCATATTCACCCGAAGCACCGGAGTTCGGCTGCAATGAAACTTTATCGTAACCGGTAATTTCAACCAACTGCTCTTCCAGCAGGCTAAGCATCTTATGATAGCCCTGAACCTGATCAGCGGGAGCAAACGGATGAATACTGGAGAACTCAGGCCAGGTAACTGGAATCATCTCCGCCGTAGCATTCAGTTTCATCGTACAAGAACCCAACGGAATCATGCCATGAACCAGAGAGTAATCTTTGTTCTCCAGTTTCTTCATGTAACGCAGCATGTCGGTTTCGCTGTGGTAGCTATTGAAAGTTGCATGCGTAAGGATGGCATCTTCACGACGCATTTCAGCGGCTATACCAGTGTCAGCGCCCGCAACAATTTCAGCATCCAGATCAGCAACAGATAGACCGTGATCTTCGCCCAGAACAACATCAAGCAGTTGTGCAATATCAGCAGGACGAGTCGTTTCATCCAGCGTGATGCCCAGCTTATTCGCCGCGGTCTGACGCAGGTTGCAACCCGCATCCAGCGCGCGCTGATAAACATCAGCTGCTGTTTCTGGCAAAGTCAGTGTTAATGTATCAAAGTAAGTATCGTTAACTGCGATCCCTTTAGCTTTCAAACCATTAGCCAGGATTGCCGTCAGACGGTGTACACGTTCCGCAATGGTCTTCAAACCTTGTGGACCATGATAAACACAATAGAAAGACGCCATATTGGCCAGTAACGCCTGCGAGGTACAGATATTCGACGTCGCCTTTTCACGGCGGATATGCTGCTCGCGGGTCTGCATCGCCATCCGTAATGCCGGCTTACCATTGGTATCGATTGATACGCCAATAATGCGACCTGGCACAGAGCGCTTAAGCTTTTCACTGGCCGCAAAGAAGGCTGCGTGCGGACCACCAAAGCCCATCGGGACACCAAACCGCTGGGATGAACCAAGTACTACATCAGCTCCCAGTTCACCCGGTGATTTCAATAGCACCAACGCCAATGGATCTGCTGCAACAGCAACCATCGCTTTCTGATCTTTAGCTTTCTCAATCAAAGACTTGATATCGGAAATGTCACCGTAAGTACCCGGGTATTGCAGCTGCACACCGAAGGCATCACAGTTATCCAGATCGGTCAGCGGGTTACCCACAACCACTTCAAAACCGAAGTACTCTGCGCGGGTCTTAATAACGTCAATCGTTTGTGGGTGAACATCGTCAGCCACAAAGAAGATATCACTCTTCTTACGGTTTGAACGCTTACACAGAGTCATCGCTTCTGCTGCTGCAGTCGCTTCATCCAGCATGGAGGCATTAGCCAGATCCATACCCGTAAGATCCATAACCACCTGCTGATAGTTCAGCAGCGCTTCGAGACGCCCCTGTGCTATTTCAGGCTGATACGGCGTATATGCGGTGTACCAGGCAGGGTTCTCCATCACGTTACGTAAAATAACGTTAGGGACCAGGGTATTGCTATAGCCCATACCAATATAGGTCTTGTTTACCTTATTCTGATCGGCCAGAGAACGAAGGTAAACCAGTGCATCCGCTTCGGTGAGCGAATCATCCATCGCCAATGCATCATCCAAACGAATGGAATCAGGAACAGTCTGAGTAATCAGCTCTTCAATTGAGTTTACACCCAGATCAGACAGCATCGCCTGTGTCTGCTCTGCATCGGGACCGATATGACGACGGGTAAAATCCGTGGTCTGTTCAAGATCACTCAGTGTACGAGTAACAGTTGCCATAACAATAACCTGCTCAAACTTTCAACAGCGATCAACGCTACTGAACATTGTTTCTAAGATGCGGGGCGGTTCTGCACAACCACCCCGCGTTTGCTAAAAAAGCCTAACCTGGGGACAGTGACCCGAACCTGAATATTCAGGTCCGGGTCAACATAGGTCAGCCCTCCTCTGCAATCGTAGCTGCGTACGCTTCAGCGTCCAGCAACTTATCAAGTTCAGCAGCATCTGCCAGCTTGATTTTAACTATCCAGCCACCTTCGAAAGGCTCGCTGTTAACTGTTTCTGGCTCATCTTCCAGTGCTTCATTGATCGCAATAATTTCGCCACCAACCGGTGCATATATATCGGAAGCCGCTTTTACAGATTCAACCAGAGAGAACTCTTCTCCTGCATCCACTTCACGCCCTACTTCAGGCAGCTCAACGAATACCACATCACCCAGCAACTCCTGTGCGTGATCAGAAACACCCATAGTGACAGTGCCGTCACCATTATCCAGAATCCATTCGTGGCTTGGTGCAAAACGGTAGTTAGATGGAATGCTCATAATTGTGTGTCCTATAAAAAAGTTATCGTTGCGACTCAGGTCTTAACACTGAATGCCGCAACAGGTTTAGTTCTTATAAAAAGCTTATTTGTACAGAGGGAAGCGCTTACACAGGCCTTCAACCTGAGTACGTACTTCAGCTTCAACAGCAGAGTTGTCTTCCGGGTTAGCCGCCAGGCCATCCAGAACATCACTGATCAGGTTACCGATCAGACGAAACTCTTCAGTACCGAAGCCACGGCTAGTTCCCGCTGGAGTACCCAGACGAATACCAGAAGTAACCATCGGTTTTTCAGGATCAAACGGAATGCCGTTCTTGTTACAGGTGATGCCGGCACGCTCCAGTGCTTCATCAACGACGTTACCCTTAAGCCCCTTAGGACGCAGGTCAACCAGCATCAGATGTGTATCTGTACCGCCGGTCACGATATCGCAACCACGCTCAACCATAACACTGGCCAATACTTTCGCGTTTTCAACAACCTGCTCGATGTAGGTTTTGAACTCAGGACGCAGCGCCTCACCAAATGCAACCGCCTTCGCCGCGATAATGTGCATCAGTGGGCCACCCTGCAATCCCGGGAAAACAGCCGAGTTAATCTTCTTACCGATATCCAGGTTATTGGACAGGATCATACCGCCACGTGGACCACGAAGAGTTTTGTGTGTTGTCGTGGTCACAACATCGGCATAAGGCAGTGGGCTTGGGTGAACACCTGTCGCAACCAGGCCAGCAATGTGCGCCATATCGACAAACAAGTAAGCGCCAACTTTATCGGCAATTTCACGGAATCGCGCAAAATCGATTTCCCGTGGGATAGCGGAACCGCCCGCTATGATCATTTTAGGCTGGCACTCAACAGCCAGCGCTTCAACCGCATCATAGTCGATACGGCTATCTTCTTTAGACACACCGTACTGTACAGCGTTGAACCACTTGCCCGACAATGCAGGACGTGCACCGTGAGTCAGGTGTCCGCCCGCATCAAGAGACATACCCAGCACAGTATCACCTGGCTGAAGCAAGGCCAGCATAACTGCGCCATTCGCCTGTGCACCTGAATGCGGCTGGACGTTAACAAATTCACAATCAAACAACTGCTTCGCACGCTCAATTGCCAGACCTTCAGCCTTATCGGCATACTCACAGCCACCGTAATAACGACGGCCAGGATAACCTTCAGCATACTTATTGGTGAGCACAGTACCCTGAGCCTGCATGACCGCTTTAGACACGATGTTCTCAGACGCAATCAACTCAATGCCCATTTCCTGACGCTCAAACTCTTCGTTTACAGCAGACATAAGGTCAGCATCACGATCAGCCAGTTCCTGGGTAAAAAATGCTTCGCATGCCGCGTCGCCGCGGTACAGATCAGATTGACTCATGGTTTTTTATTCTCTTGTTAAGTTCGTAATCAACTGCACGTAAGCAGTCATTCAGGAATAATCAGCAAGCGACGACGTTGACCGCCAGTCCGCCCTGAGAGGTTTCTTTATACTTGTCTTGCATATCAACACCGGTCTGACGCATCGTTTCGATCACTGAATCCAGTGAAACGTGATGCTGACCATCGCCACGCAGGGCCAGGCGGGCAGCGTTAATCGCCTTTACCGCACCCATCGTATTTCGTTCAATACAGGGAACCTGAACCAAGCCACCAATAGGGTCGCAGGTCAGTCCCAGATTATGTTCCATACCAATTTCAGCAGCATTTTCTACCTGTTGAGTGGTACCACCCATAACAGCGCACAATGCTCCGGCTGCCATTGAGCAGGCAACACCAATCTCACCCTGACAGCCAACTTCAGCTGCAGAGATAGACGCGTTCTTTTTATACAGCATGCCGATAGCAGCAGAGGTTGCCAGAAAATCAAAGATGCCCTGTTCATTCGACCCAGGGACAAAACGATCATAGTAAGCCAGCACCGCAGGAATAACGCCCGCCGCACCATTTGTGGGAGCAGTGACAACACGACCACCGGCCGCATTCTCTTCATTTACCGCGATAGCAAACAGATTGATCCAGTCCATCACCGTTAGCTGGTCTTTTAATGCGGCTTCAGGGTTGTCTTTTAATTCTTCGTACAGTTCATGGGCACGGCGCTTAATCTGAAGTCCACCGGGCAATTCGCCCTCCTCACCGCAGCCGCGCTTAATGCAGCGATCCATCACTTGCCAGATACTACGTAAGCGATCGTTCAGCTCTTCTTCGGTATGCCAGGTGTGTTCATTTTTATGCACCAGCTCGGCAATAGTCATGTTGTGCTTTTCACACAACGCCAGTAATTCAGCACCGTTGTCGAAGTGGTATGGCAGTTTAAAAGCAGGCGCAGAACCAGATTTCTTATCCGCTTCAACGTCACTCAGAACAAAGCCACCACCAACGGAATAGAAAATATTGTCATGCAGTATGATTCCTGCAGCATCAAAAGCTTGGAAGCGCATACCATTAGGGTGTTTTGGCAGGGACTCGCCAAAATGAAAAGGAAGGTGTTCTTCAGGACAGAAGTCTATTAGCTTTTCACCCGCAAGATTTAGCTGACCACTGAGCTGAATCTGCTCGATATACTGCGGTACTTTATCGGGGTCCACCAAATCAGGTTTCTCACCCATCAGACCTATCATCACCGCAACATCAGTAGCGTGACCTTTACCAGTCATCGCTAGAGAACCATACAGACCAACTTTAACGCTGACCACTTTCATCAGGTCACCGCGTGCCTGCAGTTCATCCAGAAATCGATTTGCCGCAACAACCGGCCCAACCGTATGAGAGCTGGAAGGACCAATTCCTACCTTATACAGATCAAAAATACTTAGTGGCACTTCAGCATCTCCACAGCGGTTATCCGCTTTTCTTATTATCAGTGTTATCAGTTGGGTATCAGTAAGCATTAAAGCCTGTCATACAGATCACCTTTATCTCTTAAAAGTTGATCATTTAACCAGCAACTGAATTTCAGATTAGCAGCGCCGTTTTCCAAAATCAACAAAAAGTTTCTTATTGGAAACATATTTTCTTTATGTGCCCTTGGTCTATATACGAAGGATTCTTTCAAAGAGCCCGGGGGTTGTGTACTATTATTGGAAACAAAGAACCGGTAATCAGTTGATACAAAAGGCTTTTGCAAACCTTCTAAGTCATCAACAATTCAACGTATAAAGGCTTAAAGTCGGCACAACGACCTGTTTTGGGAATTAAAGAGTCGCTCCTAAACAACTCAGATCGTGCAACTTGTTGTATAACATAGCGGTATAATCACAGTGAGCCTGTAGCGGGTAAGCATGACCCGCAAGAGAACGACTGCCAGAACCTGAGCAGAGTTAAGATTCCACGGAGCATCCCAATGTCAGATAAACCTTCATTCCTACAAGCTGAACAACAGTTCTTCAAAGTGTCTCAGGACAATGCTGAAGCGACAGTAGAGCCGCTTGAGCTGGGCAAACGAGTGCGTGAAATACGCCTCAGCCAAAATTTGACATTGGAAGAAGCCAGTAAGCGAACAGGGTTGGCTCGCTCAACACTGTCCAAGATCGAAAACGAGCAAATTTCCCCCACCTTCACAGCCGTCAACAAACTGGTGAAAGGTCTGGGTATCGATATCCCTCAGTTATTTACCCAACCCACTAAGAAAGCTCCGGGCAGCGGCGGACGTCGCGATATTACCCGAAGCGGTGAAGGCAAACCCCATCCAACACCGACCTACGAACATGAATTACTGGCTACACAGCTAACCAGTAAGAAGATGATTCCGTTCAAAACCACTGTCCGTACGCATTCCTGGGACGAGTATGAAGACTGGGTTCGACATGATGGCGAAGAGTTTCTCTTTGTCCTGAGCGGGAGCATTATGTTCTATACAGAGTTCTACGAACCGATCGAGCTCAACGCCGGAGACAGCGCCTACTACGATTGCGAAATGGGGCATGCTCTGGTCTCCATCAGCGAACAGGATGCTGAAGTTCTTTGGGTAACAGCTTAAGAGCCGACCGCTGAACAAGTTCAGCTCACTAGAACGCGACTTCGTCGCTTGCTAGTAGCTAGAAAAATCAAAAACACTAAACCGCTTCTAGGCGGTTTTTTTATGCGTGGCACAAGAAAAGCGTACCCGGCTTACAGACTCTAACTCCCTGCACTCTCCCCTTACTTTTTCTGGATACCCACGGTCGAACGGGTTCAATACTCTAGAAGGGAAGCTTACTTCCCTTCTAGAGAGAGACACTCTTGAGCCCATCGAGGGGGACGAGTTTCCAATACGAATTTAATATAAAAACCTAATTCTTAATAAAACCCTTATCTAACAATCACTTTACTTACCTGCGTCTATTTCAATGCGACATTTTATTGCCAATAAACGCATTTTTTTATTGCATTGAGTTTCCTTATCGACTAGTTTTGTTTCCTATTGGAAATATATTCCCTTTGCTGATCTTCTGTTTCTTCTTAGCCTGATATTTGGGCTTCTAAGAAATAGTTTCTCAGGGTGGCCCATCTATCCACCGGAATTTTCAAACTATAAGTCGATCTATCAACCCTATGAATTGATCGGCAATAACAATAAAAAATCCTCTGGGAGTCTACATTTATGGAATCATTAACCGCTATTATCGGCGAAATTAACGGCATCGTCTGGGGTCCGTTAATGCTCGTCCTCATCCTTGGTGTTGGTCTGTTCCTCATGCTTGGTCTGCGCCTGATGCCTATCCTGAAACTGGGAACAGGCTTCAAGCTACTGTTTGAAGGTCGTAACACTAAGAAGGGCGATGAGAAGGAAGGCGAAATCTCACCTTTCAATGCTCTGATGACAGCACTGTCTGCAACCGTAGGTACTGGTAACATTGCAGGTGTGGCTACGGCCGTATTCCTGGGTGGTCCTGGTGCGCTTTTCTGGATGTGGTGTACTGCTCTGGTGGGCATGGCAACCAAATACTCTGAAGCCGTTCTGGCTGTTAAATACCGTGAAGTAGATGAAGAAGGTCGCCATGTTGGTGGCCCGATGTACTACATCAAAAACGGTCTTGGCTCTAAGTGGGCATGGCTGGGAACAATGTTTGCGATTTTCGGTGCTGTTGCAGCATTCGGTATCGGCAACACGGTTCAGTCTAACTCTGTTGCAGATGTACTTCACGCCAACTTCGGTGTAAACGTTTGGGTAACAGGCGTTACTCTGATGGTTCTGGTTGGTGCTGTTCTGATCGGTGGCATCAAACGTATCGGTAGTGTTGCTGGTGCCCTGGTACCTCTGATGGCGATCGCATACCTGACCGCTGGCCTTGTTGTTCTGGCTATTAATGCTGAAGCAATTCCTGCTGCACTTGATCTGGTATTTACTCACGCTTTCACTAGTACAGCTGCTGAAGGTGGTTTTGCAGGTGCCGCTGTATGGATGGCTATCCGTTTCGGCGTAGCACGTGGCGTCTTCTCAAACGAAGCTGGTCTGGGTTCTGCACCTATCGCTCACGCGGCAGCACAGACTAAAGATCCTGTTCGTCAGGGTCTGGTAGCTATGCTAGGTACTTTCATCGACACTCTGATCATCTGTTCAATTACTGGTTTGGTAATCATTACCTCCGGTGAGTGGACCTCTGGTGTATCCGGTGCTGCACTTACGTCGGCAGCCTTTGCACAAGCTCTTCCTGGCTTGGGCAACTACCTGGTAGCGATCTCTCTGGCGATCTTCGCTTTCACTACCATTATTGGCTGGTCCTTCTACGGCGAGCGCTGTGTTGAATTCCTGTTCGGTGTTAAATCAATTGCGCCATATCGCGTACTTTGGATCATTGCGGTTCCTGTTGGTGCCGGTGTCAGCCTGGATTTCATCTGGCTGGTAGCTGATACCCTGAATGCAATGATGGCGATTCCTAACCTGATTGCACTGGCGCTGCTAAGCCCTGTGGTATTCAAACTAACTAAAGAATTCTTTGCCCGTAACGGTGCCCCTGTTGATGCAGAAGGCAACGCGCAGTCAAAGTAACCTTAGTCGGTTGATACAGGCTTAATCTAAGTTAAAGGTATCCGGACGCTTCGCGGTTTTGTTCGGGTGCCTTTCCTTAACCTTATTTCAATTTCAATGTTTGCTTGTCGAAAAGGTTGCTGCTGCATACAGAGCTTTTTCCACAATCGAGCCGAGGCTAATGTTTTTTTATATTACCGCTGACTTAACCGGGTATATAAAAAGCACCTCTAGCAACAAATACTGCGGTGAATACTACCGCCAGAAACGATGGAGAAACCCATGTCTGAACTG
Source organism: Amphritea japonica ATCC BAA-1530 (assembly GCF_016592435.1). Classification (NCBI taxonomy): domain Bacteria; kingdom Pseudomonadati; phylum Pseudomonadota; class Gammaproteobacteria; order Oceanospirillales; family Oceanospirillaceae; genus Amphritea; species Amphritea japonica. Next base: position 2,573,652 of record NZ_AP014545.1, read on the forward strand.
AACAAAACCCCCCTCTACGACCTGCATGTTGAACTTGGTGGCAAGATGGTGCCTTTTGCAGGCTTCGAAATGCCTGTTCAGTACCCTCTGGGCGTAAAAAAAGAACACCTGCATACCCGCGACCATGCCGGCCTGTTTGATGTTTCTCATATGGGGCAAGTAAAACTGACTGGCGCTAATGCAGCGGCTGAGCTTGAAAAACTTGTGCCTGTCGACATTATTGATCTGCCTGCGGGTAAGCAACGTTATGCGTTATTCACTAACGAAAACGGCGGCATCATGGATGATCTTATGATCACAAATTACGGCGATCATCTGTATGTAGTCGTAAACGCGGCCTGTAAAGAGCAGGACATTGCGCATATGCGTGCCAACCTTGGTGAAGGTGTAGAGCTGGAAGTGCTGGATGATCGTGCACTGGTTGCTTTACAGGGGCCAGAAGCTGCACAAGCTCTGTCTCGTATCTGCCCTGAAGTTAATGACCTGGTCTTTATGGACTCCCGTCACATTAGCATTGACGGCGTTGACTGTTTTGTTAGCCGCTCGGGTTACACCGGAGAAGATGGCTATGAAATTTCTATCCCGGCCGCAGATACTGACCGACTCTGTCGCCTGTTCCTGGAACAGCCTGAGATTGAGTTCATCGGACTGGGGGCGCGTGACTCCCTGCGTCTGGAATCTGGCCTGTGCCTATACGGGCACGACCTGAACCCTTCCACAACACCGATTGAAGGCAGCCTGATCTGGGCCATCAGCAAAAATCGCCGGGCAGACGGTGAGCGTGCCGGCGGCTTCCCTGGTGCTGACAAAATCTTTGATCAGATAGCCAATAAAAACTATACCCGTAAGCGAGTCGGTCTTATCGCTCAGGGCAAAGCCCCTATTCGGGAGGGTGCAGAGCTGGTTAATGCCGATGGTGTAAAGATTGGTGAAGTGACCAGCGGCAGCTTTGGTCCAACACTGGGTGTCCCTGTTGCGATGGGATATGTCGCAACTGAGTATGCCGTACTCGAGACCGAAGTATATGCTCTGGTTCGTGGTAAGCAGATGCCGATGGTTGTATCCAAAGCACCCTTTATCGAGCAACGCTACTACCGGGGTTAATTTCCCTCTGCGTAACCCTCAGGAGCTGGCTGGCCAGCTCCTGAAACTGAAATGCTAAGAACCCGGTTACCCCTTTCACAGGGACCTACCGGTTATCACTTTTTTACTGGCTAAAGCTACTCTGGAGGCGCCCCTGATGGAGATGATCCCTTTAAAAGAACTCAAAGGTGAGTCAAAGATGTCCCGGTTGCGGGAAAAGCCGGACCCTGAGCGGGCGCGGCTGCGTAAACCAGAATGGATCCGTATCGACTCACGCTCCAACGCCAATGTTAAAAAAGTTAAGCAACAACTGCGCGAACTGAAACTTCATACCGTATGCGAAGAGGCTTCTTGCCCGAATCTGGCTGAATGCTTTAGCCACAAAACCGCGACCCTGATGATTATGGGTGCCATCTGCACGCGTCGATGCCCTTTCTGTGACGTGGCCCATGGTCGCCCTATGACGCTGGATCCTGATGAACCCAAAAATGTAGCACGTAATATCGCCCAATTAGGCTTACGCTATGTTGTCATCACCTCAGTCGACCGTGACGATCTTAAAGATGGCGGTGCCGCTCATTTTGCCGAATGCGTTAAAGAAGCCCGGGCATTAAATGATGATCTTAAGGTGGAAATTCTGGTACCCGATTTTCGTGGCCGAATGGATATCGCCCTGGAGAAGCTATCACTGCAGCTACCCGATGTTCTGAATCACAACCTGGAAACAGTGCCAGCGCTTTACAGCAAAGTCCGTCCCGGCGCTGATTACCACTGGTCACTTAACCTGCTCTACCGATTCAAACAGCTACACCCTCAGGTAGATACTAAGTCCGGCATTATGGTGGGACTGGGAGAAACCCAGGAAGAAGTAATCAAAGTGATGAAGGATCTGCGCGCTAATGACGTGGATATGATCACAATCGGGCAGTATCTTCAGCCATCAAAACACCACCTGGCGGTAGAACGCTATATCACTCCCGAAGAGTTCAAAGAGTATGAACAATTAGGCTATCAACTTGGCTTCAAAAATGTCGCCAGTGGTCCAATGGTTCGCTCCTCTTACCACGCTGATCTCCAGGCCAAAGGACTGGAAACAGCAGTAAGTGAAACACTGGCTTAAATACTAAACACTGACTAACAGGCGGACCACTGATCGCCTGCTGAGTAAAGGAGCGGACAATGTCTGTTTACACCCCGGTTACCCAGGCACAATTAGAAAAATATCTGCAGCACTATGCCGTAGGTAAGCTGATTAGTTTTAAGGGCATAGAAGCCGGGGTGGAAAACACTAATTATTTTGTCACTACCAGCGAAGGTGAATACGTTTTAACGCTGGTAGAGTCGGTAGATATCAGCCAGCTGCCGTTTATTCTTGATTATATTGAACAATTATCTGGACAAGGTATCGCCTGCGCCAAGCCGATACACATGCAAGATAGCAAACTATACGGGCAACTTAATGATCGCCCTGCCGTTCTGATGTCACGCCTCTCAGGCAGCCCCCTGGAGTCGCCCACAGACCAGCAGTCCAGTGTCATCGGTTTAACATTGGCACGGATGCACCAGGTATCAGAGAAGCTGAGCAACGAAAAACAGGTTCATATCCATCAATGGTGTACTGAGCTGAGTTCGCAGCTTATGCCTCGATTAGCTGAAACTGAAAAACAAACCCTGCAGCACAATCTTCAGGATGCCGGAAACATTGCCTGGGAAACACTCCCCAGTGGGCCGGTCCATGCCGATCTGTTTCCTGATAACGCCTTATTTGATGGCGATCGACTCTGTGGTCTGATCGATTTCTATCACGCCTGCTCAGCCCCCTATCTATATGACCTTTGCGTCACCCTGAACGCCTGGTGTTATGACGAATCAGCTGCACAGTATGATTTCAATAAAGCGCTGCTGATACTGGACAGCTATCAAAGTGTTCGACCTCTGAACAACGATGAGCAAAAAAGCTTCAGCGCGATGCTGCAGGTAGCAGCATTACGCTTCTGGTTGTCCCGACTTAGAGATACCCATTTTCCCAAAGAGGGCCAGGTGGTTACCCGAAAAGACCCGGCCGGAAAACAACAATTACTGGAATTATTAGGAGAAAGCCAGACTCTTCAACTGGCAGGCTGATCTGCGCTACATCAATGCAGCAATTCAATCCGATAACCACGCTGCTTCAATTGTCTCAACAGGCCATCTTCTCCAGCCAGATGGCCACTTCCTACCAACACAAACTCAACCGGCTGGTCTTTTAACATCGTTTCTATCTGGGGTATCCAGGCCTCATTCCTATCAGCCAATAAGGTACGATATTGCTCAGGAAAATCCCGACGCATATCCGCCACCATCAAGCGATCCAGATCCACCAGGCTTCCTCGTCGCCAGGCGCCAATCAGCTCATCAATGAAATCTCCAGACTGCTCTAATTCATCCAGCGACATCGCCATAAAGCGCTCTTCATCTCCCTCGCCCATCGCCCCGAGAAAGCTGATTTGCTGATCGGCAGTTTCCATTCCCCCGACTGGCTTCCCGTCCCGAATTGCCCGCGAGTGAAAAAAGTCGTCGATCCCCTGAGCATCAACCCCGATCTGTTTTAGGTTAAGCATCGTCAGAGTAATAATAACGCCGGACGGGCGCAGACCGTTCAATAAGTCACCGGGAAGGCCATACTGTTGCCAGACCTTATCAATTCGTTGATAAAGCACAGGGGACACCCGTTGCCGCAACCCCCCTTTATCAGCATACCTGACCGCTTGCTGCATCCGTTGTTGTACACCCGGATTTTGAAGCTGCGCCAGATCAGTTTCAAAAACAAGTTTATCTGCCTCTGCATAAGCCTGATTAAACTGAGAAGGCAATGGGTAATCACTCTGGCGTAACATATGCACCGTACCGCCAAGATAAAGCGTTTTATCTGCGGAGGTGATCTTCCAAACACTACTGCCTGCATTGGCTGTCGTAGTGATAAATGAAACAATAACCAGCGTAAAGACTCTTAACATCCAAGGTAACAAACTCATCTGACCTCTCCATAGCTTGTAAAAAATCCACTTATGATCACGCGCTGTACTCTCGCAGAACTTCAACAACCTGAACGGTATAAGAGGCATACCATCGCTTTCGCCCCTTATCCTGGGCCTCGCAATGCTCAACGTTTTCTTTCCATTTTCGAATCTGCTCTTTACTATCCCAGTACGAGATCGCAATCTCATTACGCCCTTCAGTTACCGCTGTAAATTCCCGGCACCCGTACTCCTGTATTGCCAGATCCCGCATCCTGGCTGCCATCATGCTGTACTCATCATCCAACTGTGCAATTCTGGCCCGGAAAATTACCGCATACATCACTCACCCCCTGCTCTGATCTTTGTATATCATCTCTCAATGAAGATTAGCCCCGCCTTAACACTGATTAAACACCGGCAGTGATATCACAATATACATATTTATACCTTTGGAGTGACAGTCGTATGCTAACAGAATCTCGCACAACCCTGCCTCAGGGGCGATTATAGGGCACTGTCAAAGAGATAACATGCAGATGTGACGGTCAAGTGATGAGGGTTTATAGCGAAGCAGTCAGGACCGGCTTTCTCACTATAGCACTGGTGAATGAACACTCGCGTCATACCCCTTAATAAGCATCATTCGAAGGACAAACCAAGCCGTAATCCACCCTAAGCAAAGAGCGATCAGGAAACACCGATACGGTTCTGGAGCGACCCGATTGACGGTGCAGAGATGTTACCTGCCACGACTACAGATATTCTGTCACAGCAGTTGATGACAGAAAGGGAAACCACCTGGTTACTGATAGCGTTATAGATCAAGAACACATTTGAGCAAGATTCGGGGGTAATATTGCCATTAGAGGCCTGCTGAATACGACAACTTCCTTGCTCTTGTTACAGCAGCTTCTCAGAAACAGGCACCATCTTATCTCTGGGCGCATAAACAGAAGGAACATGGCACTCCATACATCGCTCCTGCCTCTGACGCGATGGATACAGGTCTGTCGACTGTTTCTGATTTAGCATAAAAAAGTCTAAAGCTTATGAACAATTTCAGACTGCCTCAGCGTCCAGTTCATATGCACCCTCGGTATTATGAACCTCTTTCCCGTTCAGTGGAGGATTGAACACACAGGCCATCTGCATCTCTTCAACGGCACGCAGAATGTGCTTATCATGTTTATCGAGAATATAGAGCGTACCCGGCTTAATCGGATATTTCTTGCCGTCAGCTAAAGTTTCTACCTCACCTTCACCTGATATACAGTAAACAGACTCAAGATGATTCTGGTAATGCATCTGAAAATCAGCATCTTTATAAATAGTAGTAATATGAAAGGAGAAACCCATCTGGTCATCTTTAAGTAGCATCCGGGTACTCTCCCAATTTCCATCAGGGGAAACAATTCGACGATTACTTTGCTCTGCCGATTTTAAATCACGAACGATCATCACTATTCCTTCTTACAATTATTCTCTGCCAGCCTGTAGCATAATCACCGCGCCCTCACGAGTAGCGACAGTGACTGCTTCATCAACCAGACTAAATAAAAACTGTTGCGGTTTAATATGACAGGGCTGAATACGAGACATCAATCGTATCACCCCCGATACAGCGCAGAAGGCATCTGCACTAAAACTTACTATCAGAAAAAGTACAGATTCACCCTTCCTGATATAAATCACCTCCAGCTATGACAAACTCAGCTGGCAAGATCTATCGGATCAAAATACTTCTTCTGCTCCGGAATTGAATCCTCTTTAGCGCACACTTCTTTGATCGCTTCCTCGATGATATCGATACCTTTAGCCAGGTTTTTCATATCGATTACCAGAGGACAAAAAAGCTTCACAACATGATCATCCGCACCACTTGTTTCGATAATCAAACCATTCTTGAACGCTTTCTTAGTGATTTTTCCAGCCAGCTCTCCGTTGACACAATTGATGCCCTGAAACATACCGCGACCACGGGTGGTGAAGTTACCGTCACCGTATTGTTCCACGATCTCTGTAAGCCTATCTGACACATAACGACCTTTAGCCAGAATCTCTTTGCTGAATGCATCATCAGACCAATAATGATCAATCGCTGCCTTGGCAGTCACAAAAGCAAAATTATTACCCCGGAAAGTACCGTTGTGTTCTCCCGGCTTCCACTGATCCAGCTCCGGTTTGAATAGAACAACAGCGAACGGCAGCCCGTATCCGCCTAATGATTTTGAGAGCGTGACGATGTCTGGCTTAATTCCAGCTTCTTCAAAACTAAAATAAGTACCAGTACGACCACAACCCGCCTGAATATCATCAACTATCAGTAACACTTTGTGCTTTTTGCAGACCAGATCCAGGTTCTTCAGCCACTCTATATCAGCAACATTGATACCCCCTTCACCCTGAACCGTTTCCACAATGACAGCGGCTGGCAGGTCGATACCGCTACTGGAATCACTGAGAACTTTATCCAGATAAACCGTTGTATCAATATCATCGCCCAGGTATCCGTCATAAGGCATTCGACTAACACCACTAAGACTGACCCCTGCTGCACCACGGTGATGAGAGTTACCGGTAGCAGCAAGCGCACCCATACTCACACCATGAAATCCATTCGTGAAACTGATGACATTTTCACGTCCGGTAATATTTCGAGCCAGCTTCAACGCAGCCTCTACAGCATTGGTACCGGTAGGCCCTGTAAATTGCATCACATAATTAAGATCCCGGGGCTTAAGGATTTTTTCATTAAAAGCCTCCATAAACTCACCTTTTGCCTTGGTATGCAGATCAAGACCATGAGTGATGCCATCGCTATGGATGTAATCCAGTAGCGTTTCCTTAAAAATTGGATTGTTATGACCGTAATTCAGCGTCCCGGCACCTGCCAGAAAATCAAGGTATTGATTACCATCCTCGTCATACAGAAATTCCCCTTGGGCTTTGTTAAAGATTCGAGGAAACGAACGAGCATAGGATTGAACTTCCGATTCAATCTCTTCAAAGATTTTCATAACAGTACTCTTAATATTAAATTATATTATTTATATAGAAAGGCTAAGTATTAGCGTGCTAAAGGGCCGATTCTGGCAAGCAGTTCTGAATCATGCTCGTCGTTAAAATGAGTTACCCGATCGAACATGACAGAGCGCTCCAGAGGCGCATCAAAATTCTCTGCCAAACGCTTAAACAATGCCCATGAAGCATCGTTAGTTTCAGTAATAGTGGTTTCAAGGTGAGTAACTGAGGCGCTTTCTTTTCGATCCAGTAGCTGCTGAAGCATACGACTACCAAGCCCTTGCCCCCGGGCAGCTGAGCTAACAGCAACTTGCCATATAAATAATGTTTGAGGTTGAGTCGGCTTTAGGTATCCACTGATAAAGCCTAAAACAACGCCTTGCTGCTCAGCGATAATAGAGGTGTCTGAAAAATGACCGCATTGCAGTAAGTTGCAATAGCAGGAATTACTATCTAATTCCGGCGTTTGGGTAATAAGCTGATGTACCGACTGCCCATCTTCATCGATGGGTTTGCGTAAAACTACGCCTGAAGTATTCATTGCATCCCTAATTAATTGTATTACTAAAATTTAGTAGTACTAATATTTAGTAACACTAAGCTTTTCGCCGCTATGAAAACACACTAAAGACCGCTTAACAACCTAGAAACGCTTAACTTTTAAACAGAAGGCATCAAAAATTAGTTTGTAATACTAATCAAAATACATCTCTGCTGAATTGCTCAATAGATTAAAAAAGCAAAAATACGTAGAATGACCTCATAAAATTCAGCGCAGGAAAATCGATGGAAAATAGCCAGAAAGCACTCGTACTACTGCGACAGATCATTCGATCCACCGACATGCAGGACAAAGAAATCAGTCGCAGAACAGGGCTCACACCAGCACAACTAATGGTTATGCAAACACTGCGGGAGAGCTTACAACTGACGACGGGGGAACTGGCTAAAGAGATGGCATTAACGCAGGCCACCGTTACCAGCATTCTGGATCGGCTTGAGAAGAAAGACCTTATTGCCAGACAACGGGGCACAGAAGATAAACGGAAGGTGTGGCTAAGTCTCACTGACGACGGGGTTGAGTTGATGAAAGGCGCACCCACAACTCAACAGGATCTATTTGTACGTCACTTTGAAGATATACAGAACTGGGAACAGTCAATGGTTGTAGCAAGCCTGGAGCGGGTCGCTTTTATGCTCAACGCACAACATCTGGATGCTGCCCCTGTTTTGGATATAGGCCAGCTGGACCGCGCGCAAAATGAGCATTCGAAGAACTAAACGTTTTCTAACGGACCTGTCATTTCATAGCCCCAAGATTAAAAAACGTTGTATCACTGCATAAAAAAAGCGTTATAGGTATTCAACCTATAACGCTTACTCACCAGACCTCAATGTAACAACATCACAACCTGACTTAGTTAGTGACCAGCAAAAGGCCGAATCAGCCGATGCTCACTGATTGATATAACGCTTATGTACCCGACGGGTAATACCGGTAAACAGAGTATAGGGAATGGTTCCACAGTAAGGTGCCACTTCTGCCGCAGGCAAGTTCTTACCCCAAAACTCCACCTCAGTACCAACATCTGCATCCGGCAGTTCGGTCAGATCAATCGTCAGCATATCCATCGATACTCTGCCGATAATCCGCGAACGTTGGCCGTTCACCCATACCGGAGTACCGGTAACCGCATGACGTGGGTACCCATCCGCATAGCCTAAAGCTACCGTGGCAACACGGGTCAGCTTATCGGCACAGAAATGACTCCCATAGCCAACAGACTCACCCGGCTGAACATTGCGTACCGCAATAATTTCGGAGGTAAGCGTCATAGCTGATATCAGTTGATCCGCATTCTCCTGTGATTCAGGAAACGGCGTAGCGCCATAGAGCATAATGCCTGGACGCATCCAGTCACGACGAGAATCAGACCAGGCCAGAACGCCCGCAGAATTTGCCATACTAGCTGGCGCATCTATACCTTCAGCCGCCCGGTTAAAGGTGGCCAATTGCGCTTCTGTTTCACTTTTTTCAAGTTCATCCGCACAGGCAAAGTGTGTCATTAACACCACGTTAGCAACATTATCCAGTTGTTTCAGACGCTCATAGGCTGCCTGATAGTCATCGGGATGAATCCCGAGACGATTCATCCCGGAGTTCATTTTCAACCAAACAGTTATAGGCTTACTCAGGGTAGCGGTAGCGATCTGTTCTATCTGGGGCAGACTGTGAACAGCACACCACATGTCATTATCGCTAATGTACTCAAGCTCATTCGCCTCAAAAAAGCCTTCCAGCAGCAAAACAGGCTTTTTAATTCCCGCTTCTATTAGTTCAACCCCTTCTTCGATACAAGCAACACCAAAAGCATCTGCTTCAGACTCTAATGCTTTAGCGATCACAACCGCGCCATGGCCATAGCCATCAGCCTTGATGATCGCCGCCGCATTCCCTTCTGGATTAAGGGAACGAGCCAATCGATAATTATGACGAATGGCATCCAGATCAACCGTTATTTTTGCTGCACGACTCATTTGATTCTATCCTTCAAACGCTATCCTGATCTTACTTTTAATACTGCCTTCAGACAGCACTCAGTTGTTTTAGCTAACAACCATTACCGCTTCGACTTCAATATCAGCATCCTTTGGCAATGCCTTTACTGCGTATGCAGCACGGGCAGGATAAGGCTGATCAAAATAGCGCGACATCACGTCATTAACCGTGCCAAAGTTAGCCAGATCAGTTAGCAGAATAGTCACCTTAACCAGGTCGTTCATTGAACCACCTGCCGCCTCAGCAACCGCTTTCATATTTTCGAAAACCTGAACGGCCTGAGCCTCAAAAGACTCGGTCACCATCTCCATCGTTGCCGGTACCAAAGGAATCTGACCCGACATATAAACTGTGTTATCTACTTTCACAGCTTGTGAATAGGTGCCGATTGCAGATGGTGCGTTTTCAGTTGCGATAATTGTCTTAGTTGGCATGCTTAAATCCCCAATATAAAATTCTAATATGTGTATAAAAAGCGGGCTTCGCGAATCGCTTAAGTAAGATGCTTAAGCTACCTGAGTGGTTAATCGCCAGATCACCTTTCACCAGCGATAAATCGCTGCAGATTATATCCTGTAAAAAAAAATGAGCACAGGGTCCGGACCGACCTATTTCAGGCGGGCCGGTCCTCCTCCCCGGGCTCATCAAAAACCGTTACGATTTACTTATGGCCGTAACGGGTAACGGAAAGCCCTTCTGGGTCGATATCGGTAGTATTGCCGCTGATCACATCCGCAACAAACTTGCCGGAGCCCAGAGACATCGTCCAACCCAACGTACCGTGACCGGTATTCATATATAAATTTGCATAGCGAGAGCCACCCAGAACCGGCGTACCATCGGGCGTCATTGGACGTAATCCGGTCCAGAACTCAGCTTGTTCGATATCACCACCCCCCGGAAACAGATCCGAAACCGTAAACTCAACATTCTTACGACGCTTTTCCATTAAGGATGTATCGTATGATGTTATCTCAGCAGTACCACCCACCCGGATACGGTCTTCAAAACGGGTGACCGCCACCTTATAGGTTTCATCCATAATCGTAGACACCGGTGCTTTGCTCTCATCAATGATAGGCAGCGTCAGGGAATAACCTTTAATAGGATATACAGGGATAACAACCCCCACATTTGCCAATAGCAAAGTGGAATAACTACCGAGGCACATCAGATAACGATCAGCTGTCAAAGTACCCTGCTTTGTTTTCACCCCAACTATTTGGGTGTCGTCGCTGATCAACCCTTCAATATCAGTATCAAACTTAAACTCGACCCCTAGTTTCTTACACTCTTCTGCCAGAGCATTAGTAAACTTAAAGCAATCACCCGTTTCATCACCTGGCAGGCGTAAACCTCCGACAATTTTATCTCTGACATGCCCCAGAGCAGGTTCACGCTCAACACAGCCCGCTTGATCTAAAACTTCATAATCAACACCGCACTCTTCCAGCACCGAGATATCTTTAGCTGCCGCATCAACCTGCTTCTGCGTACGAAAAACCTGCAGAGTGCCATTGGTACGCGAGTCATAATCAATATCTAACTGAGAACGGAGATCTTTGAAACAATCACGGCTATACTCAGCCAGACGCATCATGCGCGCTTTGTTAGTATGGTATGAAGACTGATTACAGTTGGTCAGCATCTTCGTCATCCACTTAAGCGTATTTGCATTAATCTTGGGATTAACCATCAGTGGTGCCAGGTCCTGCATCATCCACTTCACCGCTTTCAGCGGTACACCAGGGGCTGCCCAGGGAGCAGAATAACCCGGTGAGATTTGACCGGCATTAGCAAAACTGGTCTCCATTGCCGGCGAACTCTGCCGATCGACAACAGTCACCTGGTGGCCCTGCTTAGCCAGATACCAGGCGCTGGTTACGCCGATAACACCGCTACCCAAAATCAAAATATGCATGACAAATACCTATCAATTTTTATAGTTATGACCAACAAATTATTCAGCTAGTCTATTGCATCTTTGACAGATTATTATTTTGTATTTAAACTTATTTCAAAAAAATTACCCTGCATAACAATAGCAATAATAACTTTTACCTCCATTTGGTCTAACGGGCGAAGTAACTCTATGAATACTAAACATAAACGCAAACTTGATAAGATCGACCTGAATATCCTGAAGACGCTCCAGGAAAATGGTCGCATCAGCTATGTAGAACTGGCCGATATCGTTGGACTAAGCACAACCCCTTGTATGGAGCGAGTGAAACGCCTTGAGAAAGATGGCCTTATCCAGGGCTACTATGCACGTATTGACCCGCAAGCGATGGGCTATGGCATGCTGGTATTTGTCGAGATTTCCCTCTCTTACCAGTCACCCGACGCTTTCCAGAAATTCAATCTGGCTGTAGCTTCATTACCCTATGTACTGGAATGCCACTTGGTTTCAGGTGATGCCGACTTCCTCATCAAAGCAAGAATTGCAGACATGTCAGAATATCGGGCACTATTAGGTGAGATGCTATTAACATTGCCTGGAGTTAAAAACTCCAAGAGCTATATAGTGATGGAAGAGGTTAAAGAGTCTCTCAGCCTGCCGATTAACCCGAATCAGCCGAGAAGCTAACTGCTATAGAACCGATACCAGACAAAGCTCCTCACTAGCAGATGCGGTTCAACCTCAGCCAGGCTGGCGGCCAATCTCTATTAGCCAGTCATGAACCGCCTTTATGCGAGGATTATTCAACGCGCCCTCAGGATAAATAATATAGTAACTACAGCGACACTTTTGCTTTTCATAAGGCGCGATTAGCCGCCCCCTGATAATTTCTTCAGTGATAAGCGACTCACGCGCAATCGCGGCGCCAAGCCCGGATACGGCAGCCTTGATTGCCATATCACCTCGATTAAAATAGTGACCCCGGCTGGTATCAACCGTTTGCATGTCACTCACATCCAGCCAGTAACGCCATTCAGAGTCCGGGTCGGCATCCACCCAGGGGGTCGTATCATGTAATAATGGTACACGGTTCAGTGCTCCTGAATCCGTCCAATCGATATCACTAAAATACTCCGGGCTCACGACAGGAAAAAGATACTCATCCATCATGAGCGTATGGCTCAGACCAGGATAATCACCCACGCCATAATCTATCGCTATATCAAAATCACGGCTTTTAAGGTCAAGCAAACTACCGTCAGCGAAAGTTTCGATGCGTATATCCGGGAATCGTTTCTGAAAACCGCCGAGCCTTGGTATAAGCCACTTAAAGACAAATGACGGTATTGAACGAAGCCTGACATTCCCTTCAAGATCAAATCGTTTTATTCGCCCAATACAACTATTCAGGCTCAGCAGCGCCGGCCGGACCGTCTCATAGAACTGCCCCCCCTGAGGGGTCAATTCAACCTGACGTGTTTTACGGGTAAACAGCGTCACACCTAACTGCTGCTCCAGATTTTTAATTTGCTGACTCACAGCACCCGGAGTAATTGAGAGCTCACTGGCGGCCTGACTAAAACTATGCAACCGGGCGGCAGCCTCAAAAGTTTTCATCGCCGCTAGAATCTGGCTATTAAGGTGCATAAAAAAGCTCGTTTTATGATTTAGTCAAACTAAACCATACTATAGAAATGATGGTTTGTTTAGCCCGCTTAAAACAAACAGAATATTTCCCACTGCACCATAAAAAAAACACTACAATCGCAGAACACATTTATGCCGCACAGCGTTGATAAAGCCACAAAAGAAGCTATCGCCCAGGGTGAGCCATTATTATGGTTAAATCCAAATTATCAGGCCGATGCAAACCTCTGCCACAACAATCTCAGCCTTATGGCGATAGAGCAAGCGGATCAGCGTCTGCGGCGTTTTGCCCCACTTCTCAAACAACTGTTTCCAGAACTATCGTCCAGTGAAGGACTTATCGAATCACAGCTCATCTCAGCGACAAAACTGCAGCAACAGCACTACCCTCAACTGCAAGGTAAATTGATGATCAAAGGTGATCATGCTCTGCCTGTTGCCGGATCTGTCAAAGCCCGGGGTGGTATTCATGAAGTGCTCTGCCATGCAGAGCAGCTCGCCCTGGAACACAACCTCATAAGCGCTATAGATGATGACTATCGAATACTTGCCAGCTCTTCAGCAAAAGCGTTATTTAGCAATCACGAGATAGCCGTCAGTAGTACCGGTAACCTGGGACTGAGTATCGGTGTTATCAGTGCCGCTCTTGGCTTTAACGTCGTCGTCCATATGTCGATGGAAGCGAAGGAGTGGAAAAAGGAACGTCTGCGTAAGCGCGGAGTAACTGTTGTCGAACACAGCGATGATTACAGTGCAGCGGTTACGGCTGGCCGAGCAGCTTCAGAAGCGGACCCAAACAGCTACTTCGTCGATGATGAAAACTCACCACGACTGTTTCTTGGCTATGCTGTTGCAGCACTACGCTTACAAAAACAGCTTATTGAACAACAGATCCAGGTCGATGCTGAACACCCATTGTTTGTCTATATACCTTGTGGTGTGGGTGGTGCCCCCGGCGGTATCAACTACGGACTAAAACAGGTTTTCGGCCCACATGTGCACTGCTTTTTTGCCGAACCTGTCGAAGCACCCTGCGTTTTGGTCGGTATGTTATCCGAGGATAAAACTCAACCGGATTCGGTCTATCAGGCAGGACTCAAGGTCGCCACTGAAGCCGATGGTCTGGCTGTCAGTATGGCATCCGGGTGGGTCTGTTCAGTCATTGACAATATTCTCAGCGGTGTCTTCACCCAGACTGATACAGCACTGTTCAGACAACTGTACCAACTCTACGAAACAGAAAATATCGAGATCGAACCTTCAGCAGCAGCAGGCTTTTCAGGGCCTGAGTGGCTCACCGAAAGCTCGCAGGGAAAGGCATATATACAACAGCAACAGCTGGAACCTCTTATGCACAACGCAACTCATCTGGTCTGGACGACTGGCGGCCTGTTTGTACCCGATAGTGAGATGAAAATATTCCAACAGCGCGGAGCTCAAACCTCTGTGCAGTAACCCTATCCCTTTCGGCCGTACATATGTCTGGTCGGAGTGATGCATTAACCTGACGAGAGAATCAGGTTAATGCGTTTAGATGTAGGCAACACACACGCCTGCTTCAAACGTCCACGTGAGTGGAGATGTTCCTTACCGGATTATCAGGCCACAAGCCCGCCGGAAGGAAAAATACAATAATTAAGGAGTTCATATGGAAGCTATCACGTCTGTAATCGGCGCGATTAACAGCATCGTCTGGGGACCGATGATGCTGGTATTAATCCTGGGAGTTGGTTTGTTTCTGATGTTGGGTCTGAAACTGATGCCTATTCTCAAGCTGGGAACCGGTTTTAAACTTTTGTGGAGCGGCCGCTCCGCAGATGGCGAAGCGCTTAAAGAGGGTGAAATTCCACCTTACCAGGCACTGATGACTGCCCTTTCTGCAACGGTAGGTACCGGTAATATAGCCGGTGTGGCAACCGCCGTCTTTCTTGGCGGACCCGGTGCGCTTTTCTGGATGTGGTGCACCGCACTGGTCGGCATGGCAACCAAATACGCAGAAGCGGTTCTGGCTGTTAAATACCGTGAAGTTGATGAAGCAGGCAATCATGTCGGCGGCCCGATGTACTACATCAAGAATGGTCTGGGCGCTAAATGGACCTGGCTGGGAACAGCCTTTGCTGGTTTTGGCGCGATTGCAGCTTTCGGTATTGGTAACACAGTACAGTCAAACTCCGTAGCCGACGTTATACAATCCAATTTCGGCCTGAATGTATGGATCACCGGTGTCATCCTGATGGTACTCGTAGGCGCCGTTCTGATTGGCGGCATCAAGCGTATCGGTAGCGTTGCCGGTGCTCTGGTGCCGTTAATGGCGATTGCTTACCTGGTTGCCGGTCTGGTTGTACTGGCCATAAATGCTGATGCAATTCCTGCAGCACTGGACATGATCTTCAGCTATGCATTCACTGAAACTGCTGCAGAAGGTGGCTTTGCCGGTGCAGCAGTATGGATGGCCATTCGCTTTGGTGTTGCCCGGGGTATTTTCTCCAATGAAGCGGGTCTGGGCTCTGCCCCTATCGCCCACGCTGCAGCACAGACCAACAGCCCGGTACGTCAGGGTATGGTGGCAATGCTCGGCACCTTTATCGATACCCTGATCATCTGTTCCATTACCGGTCTGGTCATCATCACTTCAGGCGAGTGGACTTCGGGGGTTTCCGGCGCAGCACTAACATCAGCAGCCTTCTCACACTCTCTGCCGGGTGTTGGTAACTATCTGGTTGCCATTGCACTGGCTGTCTTCGCCTTCACCACCATTATCGGCTGGTCGTTCTACGGCGAGCGCTGTGTTGAATTTCTGTTTGGACTCAAAGCGATCACACCCTACCGCATACTGTGGATCATTGCCGTACCTGTTGGCGCCGGATTAAGCCTTGATTTCATCTGGCTACTGGCAGACACGCTGAATGCGATGATGGCGATTCCAAACCTTATCGCACTGGCTCTGCTCAGCCCAGTGGTATTCAAACTAACCCGGGAATACTTTGCTAACGACAAGTAATTACACCGGTTATGAATAAGGAGGCTTCGGCCTCCTTTTTTATTATTACCTCTAAAACCGCTAACACCCTACATGTAACAATCCCCAGCGCTTTAACAACCTTTCCATTTTGAAATAACATCCTTTTTCAAACTCTCTATAAATTCAGACTACACTTAACGCAAGACCTTACAGAGGGAGTGTGGATGACTGAACAGCACTGGATATTAGTGAGGGGACTGTGCCGGGAAAGCCGCCACTGGGGGCCGTTTGCAACCAAAATGCAAAAGCAACTTCCGAATACTCGCGTCAGCTGCATTGACCTCCCAGGTAACGGCAAGCTTTACAAGCGCCCGACACCAACTTCAATTTCTGAACTCATTAACGAGCTACACCGACGTCATCGCCCTGAGCAACCGGTCTACCTGCTGGGGTTATCGCTGGGGGGGATTATTGCTTACCACTGGATGCAAGAGTATCCCGATGACCTTCAGGGCATTGTGATGATCAACAGCAGTCTCGCGCCCTGGAACAGCCCACACTTACGCTTGCAGCCCGGCGCCATGCCAAAACTAATCAAAGCAATGCTGAGCAGCGGCTATCAACGCGAGAAGACCATCTTCGATCTGACCTGTTCTGAAATACACCACCGGGAAGAAACGCTCTCTTTCTGGCAAATGTACCAACTGGAATACCCGGTTAGTTTTGACAACTTCCGGCGCCAGTTACAGTTAGCCATTAACTGTAGTGGGCAGCCTTATCCGCCACGAAAACCACTGCTGCTAGTCAGTGGCGCAAAAGACCAACTCGTTAATCCTCGCTGCTCTGAACAACTGGCAGACGCCTGGCACATGCCGCATATTCAACATGCAGAGGCCGCCCACGACCTACCCCATGACCAGCCTGATTGGCTGATTCAACAGATAAGTCAGTGGTTAAAGGAGTAAACCAACTTATTCAAGCGCTTCAATATGCTGAGTCAGTAGCTCCATAAACAGATCCCGGGGTTTATTCAGAGGGCCTGAGCGACGACTGATAGCCGCTACCTGCAAATTATAAAATCGTGACTCGGGGAGTAACGCCCGCATCCGTCCTCTATCGACCCATTGCTGAGCAAATTTTTCCGCCATAAAACCAACATATACCCCCGATAAAATCATCGTCGCCCGGGTTTCATAATAATATGCTTCCGCTGCCTTATTCATTTCCGCCAGCTGTGTACTGGATTCAGAACTTGTCTGTACCCCTGCATGAACCAGCTTGCATTGCTTCAGAGCCTCATTGATAAGCTGTTCATCCTGCTCATGAAAAAGCGGATGCCTATCGCCGCAGTACAGCAACGACTTGTCTTTATACATTTGCAGGAAGTCCAGCCCTTCAATATCCCGATGATGAGGGATAAAGCCTACATCTGCATCGCCATTAATTACCCGCCTCTCAATCTCACCCAAAGGCGCCGTATCAAAACTAATGTAGACATCGGGAGCCAGGGCCGCGAATTCAGCCAGCACTTCATCCAGTCCACAGCGCTCATCCAGACTAATGGTATCCGACGTCAGAATCCGCACCTCACCGGTCATTTGCTGATGCAGCGCATTCACGGTAGAACGAAACTCAGCCAGCCGGGAAAACAACTGTCGGGTGGCATTGTAGATGGTCAGCCCCTCCTCGGTCAGGGAAAATCCAGACCGTCCCCGCTGACAGAGCTTAAGCTTCAGCCGCGCCTCCAGGTTAGACATATGCACTGAAATTGTTGAGCGACTAATATTAAGCTCAACCTCTGCCGCCGAGAACCCTCCGCATTCGACAACCGTTTTAAATACCCGCAGCAGACGAATCTCATAGTCACCCACCTTACCCATACTTTGCAGCGATTTACTGACCATCTCACAACCTTGCCAATAGTTTTATAAACATCAAAGTAAGCATTCAATGTTTGTTATTTATAAGACTTTAACACTGACGCTAATATGACGCTATAAGGCCACTTACTTAAAAGTAAAAGTTCTTTGCTGACCTGACTGCACAGCTGGCCATTACTAACAACTTAAACAAGGTTTTCTTATGAGCACAAACACCAATATGGATGCGTTTTGGATGCCATTTACGGCTAACCGGGACTTTAAAAGCGATCCACGTATCATCGAGCGCGCCGAAGGTGTTATGTACTACACCAATGAAGGCCAGGAAATTCTAGACGCCACAGCAGGCCTTTGGTGTGTCAATGCTGGTCACGGACGCAGCGAAATTGCAGATGCTGTTAGCAAGCAGTTACTCGAGCTGGATTACGCATCACCTTTTAACTTTGGTCATGATATCGGCTTTGAATTTGCCAACCGGTTGATCAAACACACGCCGGCACAGCTGAATAAAGTATTTTTCACTAACTCCGGCTCCGAAGCTGTCGAGTCAGCTCTGAAAATCGCTCTGCAATACCAGAAGTCACGTGGTAAAGCGGGCAAAACAAAATTCCTGGGCCGGGAACTGGCCTACCATGGCGTTAACTTCGGCGGCATCTCTGTTGGTGGCCTGACACCAAACCGGGTCGGCTTTGGCCCGCTGTTGCCGGTTGATCACCTGCCCCATACCCTGGATATCGCTAACAATGCCTTCAGCAAAGGTCTGCCTGAACAGGGAATTGATAAAGCTGAAGCCTTAGAGCAACTGATTCACTTCCACGGCGCAGACACCATTGCTGCCGTTATCATTGAGCCAATGAGTGGCGCTGGCGGTGTCATCATGCCACCCCAGGGTTACCTGAAGCGGATGCGTGAGATCTGTGATCAGCACGATATTCTGCTAATTTTTGATGAAGTTATTACTGGCTGGGGTCGTCTGGGTGCTGCCTTTGCTTCAGAAGAGTTTGACGTAGTTCCCGATATGATCACCTCTGCTAAAGGTATCACTAACGGTGTAATTCCACTGGGTGCGGTCTTCGTTAAAGACGAAATCCATGACCAGATTGTAAACAACGTGGCTGTTGGCGGTATCGAGTTCTACCACGGTTACACCTATTCAGCTCACCCTGTTGCCTGCGCTGCAGGTCTGGCAACTCTGGATATTTACGAGCGGGAAGGCCTGTTAACCCGCGCAGCTGGCGACATCGGCACTCACTTCGAGAAAGAGCTTCACAACTTAAAAGACGCGCCTAAAGTAATCGACGTCCGTAACTACGGTCTGGTCGGCGCGATTCAGTTTGATCCATCAGTCGCCGCTAACGGCCCAATCGGTCTGGACTTCCAGAAAGGCTGTTACAAGCGTGGTGTTATGGTGCGTACGATGGGCAACATCGTTGCCTTCTCGCCACCG
The DNA here is from genome assembly GCF_016592435.1 of Amphritea japonica ATCC BAA-1530. Lineage (NCBI taxonomy): Bacteria > Pseudomonadati > Pseudomonadota > Gammaproteobacteria > Oceanospirillales > Oceanospirillaceae > Amphritea > Amphritea japonica. The sequence continues at coordinate 2,593,154 of NZ_AP014545.1, forward strand.
CTCACCATCGAAGCGAATCACATTGATCGCCTGGTGAACGTACTGCGCGAAACCGCTGAAGATATGTTCGGCTAAACCGCTTTTATTGCCTGCAGAAACCGGGTGCCCGCCCCCAGCGGCCCCGGCCTTTTTATACGGACCTTTAAACATATTTTAAGGTCCGTTTTTTTATGCCCGTAGAAACGAAATAGCACTTCCGTCTTGCCAGCCCATACAAGAACCCGGTATCGATCTGACAAGCACATTCGCTAAATTGAGGGGTTCGCGCTGATTATTTCGCACACTTCATCGGATATATTACGAAAGCGATGGGGCCGGTTGCTGTTGAAATAATACCCATCTCCTGCCTTCAGGTGATAAACCTGAAAGCCAACAGTCAGCTCAATCTCACCACATACCACAACCCCGCCCTCTTCACCCGGATGCTGTAACATCTCCGATCCGGTTTCAGCGCCTGGCTCATAACGTTCTTTCAGCAGATCCATCGAACGCCCTTTAGTGCGAGCGCCAATCAACTTAAGACTGAGGTTATTTGAACCAATATCCGGCATCTCTTCATGCCTGTAGACCACACTCTCAGGCTCAGCACCTTCATCAATATCCATTGTGAAAAAATCACCAATAGAGATGGGAATGCCTGATAACACTTTTTTCAGCGAGCTAACCGAAGGGCTTACACCATTTTTCTCAATCATAGAGATCGTACTATTGGTCACCCCAACACGCTTAGCCAGCTCCCGTTGCGACAGCCCTTTCATCTTGCGAATCAATTTTAACCGCTCACCAACGTCCATATTCTCCACAGTATTACCGTCGCCTGTTGTTCAGTTATTATGATTTTCATATGCATCAATACAGCACAGAGTGTGCAAAATATTTTATAGAAAGAACAAAGGAAGGGAAAGAGAGGCTCGTTGCTCAGAATTATCAGCCCCTGCACAATCAACACAATCAACACAATCGTTTTTATTGGAGCCCCTTATAGGAGCGATAATCTAGTAAGAGCGTTTTAACCACAGAGCACGAAGAACACAGAGAAGAGCTTTTCTAAGTGGGTTACTCGGTACTCTCTGTGGTTAATTGTTTTGGCAGTATCTCGCCGCAGGTCTCGACACTTACCCTGTAGAGAGGCGTGCCCTCACGCCGATAGGACCATCAACCTGCAGCTGACTAAATGAATAGCCGAGAGAGTACAGCACCTATAGCCCTGCACTTAATAGAGCGATTTCCAGACGCGAATAAAGCTCGCCTGATACTGCTCGCGGCTGGAAGCAGCTCCTACCTAGATCAAGCAAGCTCTTCCGAGCAACGAAGAACGGCCCTTATACGTTCGAGCCACGAACGACGGCTCTTAAGCTACGAACAAAAAAAACGCATCTATATAGATGCGTTTTTAGACTCAATTAGCGGCGCTATTTTATAAGCCACCCACCAACGTATATTTAATCTCAAGATAGTCGTCCATACCGTACTTCGACCCTTCACGCCCGGTACCGGATTCTTTCACACCACCGAAAGGCGCTACTTCAGTCGACAGGATACCGTCATTCACTGCTACCATGCCGTATTCAAGCGCTTCAGAAACACGGAATACACGCGCATAATCACGGGTAAAGAAGTACGCTGCCAGGCCAAATTCAGTATCGTTGGCAATCTGAACCGCTTCCTCTTCAGTTTCAAAGCGGAACAGCGGCGCAACAGGCCCGAAAATTTCTTCCCGCGCCAGACGCATATCATTGGTAATATCAGCAACGATAGTTGGCTCAAAGAAGTTTCCACCCAGCTCGTGAGGCTTACCACCAGCAATAACACGGGCACCTTTGGCAACCGCATCGTCAACCATCATAGCGACCTTATCCAGCGCAGCCCGGTTGATTAACGGCCCTTGCTGGAACTCGCCTTCCGAGCAATTACCGACTTCCAACTTAGCCACTTCAGCCGCATAACGCTGAGCAAACTCTTCGTAAATACCACTTTGAATCAGCAGACGATTAGCGCAGACACAGGTCTGACCTGAGTTACGATACTTAGAGGCTATTGCCGCCGGGATCGCTTTATCCAGATCCGCATCATCAAAGATGATCAATGGTGCGTTACCACCCAGCTCCATTGACGTCTTCTTGACCGTATCCGCACACTGACGCATCAACTGTTTACCTACCGGCGTAGAACCCGTAAAAGAGAGTTTGCGAACAATTGGGCTATCGGTCAGCGTCTTACCCACTTCAATAGGACGCTTCGTCGTTACCACACTAATAACGCCAGCAGGAATACCCGCGCGATCAGCCAGTTCCATCAACGCCAAAGCAGATAGCGGCGTATCTTCGGCAGGTTTAATAATCATCGTGCAACCCACCGCCAGCGCCGGAGCACACTTGCGGGTGATCATCGCATTAGGAAAGTTCCAGGGCGTAATTGCCGCGGTCACACCAATAGGCTCTTTAGTAACAATAATACGCTTATCTACTGCATGAGACGGGATAACATCACCGTAGGCACGCTTACCTTCCTCAGCATACCATTCGATAAATGATGCGCCATAAACGACCTCACCTGCAGACTCAGCTATAGGTTTGCCCTGCTCAGCCGTCATAAGAATAGCCAGGTCATCTTTATTGGCAACAATCAGTTCAAACCACTTACGCAGCAGTACTGAACGTTCTTTCGCCGTTTTCTTCTTCCAGCTTTTGAAAGCCACTTCAGCTGCAGCGATTGCGGCTTCAGTCTCTTCCACTCCCAGATCAGGCACCGTGGCAATTTGTTCGCCTGTTGCCGGATTTAATACCGGATTTGTTTCGCCGTTCAGTGCATCAATCCACTGACCATTCACATAGGCTTGTTGCTTTAACAGGGAGGGATCTTTCAGGGTAATCATGTACGACTCCAAAAACAGCATTGCCGCCACTTTCGTTGATAGTGACGGCAACTATTCAGTAGATCTATCTAGTAGAAATTTTAAGTAGAACTTTTAAGTAGAACTTACAAGTAGGGCTATAAGTTATCAGGACCGGTTCAGCATAACAAAGGTTGTTCCCCTTCAGGCAACAACCTTGTCTGTTTTAAGCTGAGCAATCTCTTCACCACTCAACCCTAATGCTGACAGTACGCCATCGGTATGCTGCCCCAGAAGTGGTGGCGCAGACTTATATTCGATCGGTGTTTCTGAAAACTTCACAGGGTTAGCCACCGAAGGAACAGTTCCCGCCTTCGGGTGCGGCAGATCAAGCCGCATCTTACGATGCTTCACTTGCTGATCGTCAAAAACTTTATCAATCGTATTGATCGGCCCGCAGGGCACTCCACGTTCTGATAAGTTTTCTAACCACCAGTCACTACTTTGCCCTTTCATCAACTCAGCCACCAGCGGCGTCAGGTCGTCACGATTTTCAACCCGCAATGAATTGGTTGCAAACGCAGGGTTTTCAGCCAATTCAGGCGCGCCAGCAAGCGCACAGAATTTGGCAAACTGCCCATCATTGCCCACAGCCAGAATGATGTGACCATCAGCGGTAGGAAAGGCTTCATAAGGAACGATATTTGGATGAGCGTTGCCCAGACGTGCCGGAGGCTTACCACCCACCAGAAAGTTCATCGCCTGATTGGCGAGGGTTGCCACCTGAACATCCAGCAGTGCCATATCAATATGCTGACCTACACCGCTCTCGTTACGATGTAACAGAGCCGCCTGGATCGCATTACAGGCATACAGCCCGGTCATCACATCCGCCAGTGCAACACCCACTTTCATAGGCTGACCATCCGGGTCACCGGTCACACTCATCAAGCCACCCATCGCCTGAATCATAAAGTCGTAGCCAGCACGTTCCGCGTAGGGACCATCCTGACCAAATCCGGTGACTGAACAGTAGACCAGTCCCGGATTAACCTTTTTCAGACTGGCATAATCGAGGTCGTATTTTTTCAGACCACCGACTTTATAGTTTTCAATGACGACATCAACCTCGGCCGCAAGGCGTTTAATCAACGCCTGACCGGCCTCCGTCGTCATATCAATGGCGATCGATTGCTTACCCCGGTTTGCGGACTGAAAATACGCCGCATCGCTAGGGTTGCCCTCTTCGTCTTTAACGAAGGGAGGCCCCCAGCCACGGGTATCATCACCACAACCGGGGCGCTCTACCTTAATCACCTCAGCACCGAAATCAGCCAGCATCTGGCCGGCCCAGGGGCCCGCCAGAATACGACTCAGATCCAGTACTTTGATGTGAGACAGGGCCCCCATTAGAAGAACGCCTGGATACCAGTCATGGCACGACCCAGAATCAGGGCGTGGATATCGTGAGTTCCTTCGTAGGTATTAACCGCTTCCAGGTTCATCACGTGACGGATAACACCGAATTCATCAGAAATACCGTTACCACCGTGCATATCACGAGCAACACGGGCAATATCCAGAGACTTACCACAGTTGTTACGCTTCATCAGAGAGATCAGCTCAACCGGGCAACGATTATCATCCATTAGACGACCCATCTGCAGACATCCCTGCAAACCCAGAGAAATCTCAGTCTGCATATCTGCCAGCTTCTTCTGGATCAGCTGGTTAGCTGCCAGAGGACGCTGGAACTGGATACGATCCAGAGTGTACTGACGAGCAGAGGTCCAGCAGTATTCAGCAGCACCTAATGCGCCCCAGGCGATACCGTAACGTGCCTTGTTCAAACAACCGAACGGGCCCGCCAGGCCTTCAACACCTGGCAGCAAGTTTTCGTCAGGAACAAAAACATCTTCCATAACGATCTCACCGGTTACCGAAGCACGCAGAGAGAACTTACCTTCAATTTTTGGTGCGCTCAGGCCTTTCATTCCTTTTTCCAGAACAAAGCCACGTACGACACCGTCAAGTTTCGCCCAAACAACAAAGACATCAGCTACCGGTGAATTGGTAATCCACATCTTCGCGCCTTTAACGATGTAACCACCGTCAACTTTGGTCGCGCGAGTTTTCATGTTATTTGGATCAGAGCCAACATCTGGCTCAGTCAGACCGAAACAACCGATCCACTCGCCACTTGCCAGTTTTGGCAGGTACTTCATTCGCTGCTCTTCACTGCCGTAAGCATAAATCGGGTGCATAACCAGAGAAGACTGCACAGACATTGCTGAACGATAACCACTGTCTACACGCTCAACCTCACGGGCAACCAGACCGTAACAAACGTAATTAACTTCAGAGCCACCGTACTGCTCTGGCAGAGTAGAACCCAGCAGACCCAGTTCACCCAGCTCCTGCATAATCTCTGTGTGGAAAACTTCGTGACGGTTTGCTTCAGTGACCCGCGGCAACAACTGACCCTGACAATATTCGTGAGCGGCATCACGTACCATCCGCTCCTCTTCTGTCAGTTGAGTTTCAAGGGAGAAAGGATCTTCCCAGTTAAATGCAGGCTTACTAGAAGATTTGCTCATGTAACAGGCCTCTTGCTTTTCAGACTCTATGCAATGACTACCCAAAAGTAGTGATCTCTCAGCCACGATGACTAAGATCTGAGTCGCATATTGTTCATTATTTTTTACAAAACTAAGTGTCCAGTAACGTTAAAACTGGCCCAATTTCGTCCTAGGCAGATAATAAACGCCCGCTTGAGTATTCGTATATGCCCCTTCGGGGGGAGTTCACACAACATCAGAATAAAAGTATAGCCTGCAGGCAAATCAAGCCAAACCTGTCCCCGACCGTTACGCCCCTGTTTCTGTCTTCAACAATAGGTCTGCCTCGCAAGGTTAATCTGCTAGGATGACGGTAAAGACACAGTCACAATAACAATTTTGATCCGAAGGATAACTCAGTGCCCAATACCCTGATCCGGGCTTTCTATCTTACTGCAGGCCTCCTCTGTGTCCTGCTAGGCCTCATCGGCGTGGTGCTTCCACTACTGCCAACGACGCCTTTTCTGCTGGTTGCCGCCTTCTGCTTCTCGCGTAGTTCCGAAAAGTGGCACCAGTATCTACTTAATCATCGTTTATTTGGCCAACTGATTCGTGATTGGGAAGCCTATGGGGTGATACCTTTCAGGGTTAAACTTTTCTCCACAACGGTGATGTTAGTCATGATTAGTTATCCAATGCTCTTCCTCGATTTTCATCCCGGACTGAAAGCCCTGGCAGCAGGCACTGTCATTTTTGCCCTTTGGTATATCTGGAGCCGGCCTTCAGACCGTCCGGTCATTGATAGCGAATCCAGCTAAGACACAACAAGTTTATCCAGGATAAACCTCATACCTCATATAAGGGCCCTCTTACCTAAAGACTCACTATTAATTTAATTCAACAATTTTTGATTTAATATCAATTTACCTCATAATGAATTCTCACCATAATCTCCTCTCTTTAGGAACAATCATCTGTTCCGCATACCTATCAACAGGAGAAAATGGTGAAAACACATATTCCGGGCTTTCCCCGTATCGGCGCTCAACGCGAACTGAAATTCGCATTAGAGGATTACTGGCATGGAAAATCCAGCCGCAACCAACTGGTTGATACGGCAAAGACACTGCGAATGCAAAACTGGAATATACAAGCTCAAAGCGGCATGGATTTTGTCACCGTTAACGACTTTTCGCTGTATGACCAGGTACTCGATCATTCTGTATTACTCGGTTCGACACCTGAACGTTTCAACGACGGTAGCTGCGATAGTTTCGATAACTATTTCCGTATGGCCCGGGGGCGAGCGCCTTCTGGTGAGCCAACCCGAGCCTGCGAAATGACTAAGTGGTTTGATACGAACTACCATTATCTGGTACCTGAGCTTTCGCCAAACCAACGCTTTATTCTTAATCCGGAGAAGCTGTTAGCAGAAATCGCCGAAGCTCAACAACTTGGCCATCAGGTTAAACCCGTTATTCTTGGCCCAGTCACTTACCTGTGGCTGGCAAAATGCGCTAACGAGGAATTTGATCGACTGAGTTTGCTACCGGCCTTGTTGGATAGCTATCAAGGCCTGCTGAAACTACTGGCACGCAAGAACATCGACTGGGTTCAAATTGATGAACCGGCACTGGTTATGGAGCTGGATACTCGCTGGCAGGAAGCTTACCGCGAAGCTTACCAGACTCTGAGCACCTGCGGTGCCGACCTGAAGCTTCTACTAACAACCTACTTCGGTGCGCTGGATAAAAATTTCAACCTGACTAATTATCTGCCCGTCGATGGCTTTCATCTGGACGCAGTGCGCGGCGGTGATGAATTTATCCGTTTCAGCGAGCAGTTGAGATCTGACCAGGTACTATCTGTCGGTGCAATTGATGGTCGTAATATATGGAAGGCCGATATCACTTCGCTGAAAGAAAAGCTTGCCACTGTTGCACAGCAGCTCGGGGATAACTTCTGGCTTTCCAGTAGTTGTTCCTTACTGCATGTACCGGTCGATCTGGCACAGGAATCAGGCTTTGATCCAGAACTCTATAGCTGGCTGGCCTTTGCTCATCAGAAATTATCTGAAATATCCCTGCTGAAAAGCACTCTGCTAAATCTGTCGCCACAAGCCGATACGGCTGAACAGCTGGCGGCGAACCTGCGCGATGTTACCGCGCGAACTCAGTCTCAGCGAGTACACCGGATTGAGGTAAAAAGCCGGGTACACACCCTGACCCCGGAAGATGGGGAGCGGGGATTAGCCTACGCCGAACGAGCCATTCAGCAGCAAAATAAATTACAACTACCGGCCTTCCCTACCACCACTATTGGCTCTTTTCCTCAAACCAGCGATATCCGTTCAGCCCGGGCCCGGTATCGCAGAGGCGAATTAGACAGCAGCGCCTATAACGCCATTATGCAGGCGGAGATCAGGGACTGTATTGAGCGGCAGGAACGCTATGGGCTGGATATGCTGGTTCACGGCGAGCCGGAACGCAACGACATGGTTGAATACTTCGGTGAGCAACTCGAAGGTTATACCACCAGTCAGCTTGGCTGGGTTCAGTCTTATGGCTCCCGTTGTGTTAAGCCACCCATTATCTATGGTGATATCTTACGTAAAGAAGCTATGACGGTCGGCTGGAGTCGCTATGCACAATCTCTGAGTAATAAACCTGTTAAGGGAATGCTCACAGGTCCGGTAACCATGCTTCAGTGGGCCTTTGTCCGTGATGACCAGCCCCGTTCTGAAACCTGCCTACAGATCGCTCTGGCACTCAGGGATGAAGTAGTAGATCTTGAGCAGGCTGGTATAGCGGCTATTCAGATTGATGAACCTGCGATTCGTGAAGGCTTGCCTCTGAAGCGTTCGGAATGGGACTTCTATCTGCAATGGGCGGTCTATGCATTTCGTGTATCGGCCAGTGGAGTCCAGCCCGACACTCAGATCCATACCCATATGTGCTATGCCGAATTTAATGACATTATCCAGGCTATCGCCGATATGGATGCCGATGTTATTACGATTGAAACCAGCCGCTCTAATATGGAATTGCTGGAAGTATTTACAAACTTTGATTACCCCAACGAAATCGGCCCTGGCGTCTATGATATCCACAGCCCGAATACACCGACAGTGGAGCAAATTCTATCTCTGATAGATAAAGCCGCTACCCAGATCCCTGTTGAACGCCTCTGGATCAATCCGGATTGTGGATTAAAAACCCGTGGTTGGGATGAAGTGGCTACCAGCCTGATCAATATGGTCGCTGCCGCAAAAATTCTGCGGGAACAAAGCCTGGCAGCCTGAGTTTTTATGAAGCGCTAACCAATGGCCGATGGGTAAAACCACCGGCCATTTTTGTTTCTCTGGCGCGCATTCCTGACTCGTTACTGCCTATAATAGCCATAGCTATAAACATGCCTGGAAGAATCGCTAATGGGAAAACAATTTTCAGAACTGACTGAACGGCAGATAACCTTTATCAGCCAGCAGAAAATCTATTTTGTGGGTACCGCCGCAGACACCGGGCATGTAAACCTCTCCCCTAAAGGCGGTGATTCGCTACGGGTTATCAACTCAACCACGATTGCCTGGTTAAACCTGACCGGCAGCGGTAATGAATCTGCCGCCCATGTAATCCAAAATCCCCGAATGACGATTATGTTCTGCGATTTTGATGGTTCACCTCTGATCCTCAGAACCTACGGCAATGCCAGAGTATTGCACCGTCAAGATGCCGAATGGTCTGATTACAACCGACTATTTCCCACCAGCATTGCCACCCGACAGATCTTCATACTGGATATCAACCTGGTCCAGTCGTCCTGTGGAATGTCAGTACCCTACTTCGATTACAAAGGTGACCGAAATGAGTTAGACCGGTGGTCTGAAAAACAGGGAAAAGCGGGTATAGAGCAATACTGGTCAAATAAAAACCAACAAAGCATCGATGGTTTCGATACTGAGATTGTCAAACGTACCGGTCTTATCGAGTCAGAAGATTAACACGCTCTCAAAGGTGTGGAATCGCCAGGACAGTCACCTCATCGCCCAGCAATAAACTGACTGAGCTTGATATATTCTCTGATGTGTTACTACTCCAGGCCTTAAAAGAACCGGAGTCATCATGAGGGTTTAGCAGGTTCAGTTCTGATAACTTATTTTTTACCTGGACGGCCACAGGTGTTGCCGTATCAATAATACCTGCCCGATCCTGAAGCACATATTCGATAACAGGCTTAAGGAAGGGATAATGGGTGCAGCCCAGTACAATCTGATCAGCGCCTTTGTCCAGCAAAGGCATAACGTACCGCGCGACCACTTTAAAGGTCTCAGGACTGTTAAGATCCCCCTCTTCGACTAACTCAACAAAACGGGGACACGCCTGAACCACAATAGTGGCCTGCTCCGAAAAACGCTCTTTCAACAACTGAAAAGAGGGACTCTTTAATGTTTGTTCGGTTGCAAGTACACCGATGACCCCGGCTTCGCTCTGCATAACAGCGGGTTTAATTCCGGGTTCGACACCAATCACTGGAATTTGAAATTTACTGCGTAAGATGTCGATCGAATGTAATGTTGCTGTGTTACAAGCAACAACGATCGCTTTGCAGTCCTGGTTACTTAAAAAACGTGAAACCGTTTCGGCACGCTCCTCAATGATCTCTTTCGACTGAGAACCATAGGGCGAAAAGGCCTGATCTGCGACATAGATCAAATTCTCTGAAGGAAGTTCGCTTCTGATAGCCTTAGCGATTGATATACCGCCCACACCTGAGTCAAAAATGCCGATAGGTCTTTCCACGATTACACCCGAATCCACACTAAATAAAGTATCAATTGGAAAGCATTATTCGCTTTCCACTATTTTTTATAGTGCAACAAGAATATCACTGTTTTAAACCCGTTAAACAGAGGTGGCAACGCCATAATACCTACCCAGATCAATACAGATTAAAATCGTTTCTAAACAGCCGTTGAAAGAGCAAGTTATCCCTGAAAAATGTATAAAAAAATCCGTGACCCACGATGCTCAAAAGAACTCTTCCGTTTTATCTCACTTCCATACCCTGATCGTTCTTCAATATTGCTACAATCACCCGAACAGAAACCCCATTAGCAAACCCAAAGAAAGCGCCCTACCGGAAGGCTCTCTTTAGGAAACTCAGGAGAGACAAGTGCCACACTGTATTATCGAGTACGCCAAACCTTTGGAGGCCCGGCTTAATCCAACAGAGTTGCTAAACGCTGTCTATGAAGGCGCCTCTCTTTCAGGATTATTTGAGGGACCCGATATTAAAATCCGCGCGATCGCTTACGAAGCCTTTCTGACTGGCGCGGAGAAAAGTGCATTTATCCATGTAACAGCCCGCATCCTGAATGGCCGATCTCTGGAGCAAAAACAAAGATTATCTTCTACAGTTGTAAAGAGGTTAGCTGACCTGGGACTCGCCGATATTTCAATAACGGTAGAGATCGTTGAGATGGAAAGTGATAGCTACGCTAAATATCTGACTTAAGGAGAGAGAATGTTCGCAGGTCATATCGGAGCGGCACTGGCGATAGGAAAGTTAGATAGAAAGGTGGGCTTAGGGCCACTGATCGCAGCCTCGCTTTTGATCGATCTGCTACTCTGGGCATTTATCCTGCTTGGCTGGGAATCGGTTGCCATTCCGGAAAACTTTACCGAAACCCATCAACCTTCCTTTATTTTCCCATTCTCTCACAGTCTTTCTGCCGCTATCATCTGGTCGGCACTCGCGGGGGTTGTTGCGTTTTTATGGTATTCCGAGCGAAAAGGATTGCATTTACGCGCCGTTTTTATGATCTCGATCGCCGTCTTATCTCACTGGTTACTCGATTTCACCGTCCATAACCCGCAACTCCCTCTGCTGGGAGAAGCCTCCTTCAAAGTAGGTTTGGGTCTTTGGGATAACATGCCCATCGCACTTCTGTTTGAAAGCTTCATTCTAGTTGCAGGTCTGTTCCTCTTTCTGTCCGGAGCCAACATATCAGGCGCAAAGAAGATCGCGCTTAGCATCCTTTGCCTGACGACTCTCGCCTTTACTATCGCCGGCATGACCATCGCTCCGCCCCCACCATCGGCAATGGCCATGGCAGAAAGCTCAATAATAATAATCGCAGTTATCTGTGTGCTTGCGGGATGGCTGGGAAAAGAAAAAACAGCATAGTTGTGAGTAATAAAAAGGCTGTCAGCCCCTGAGCAGGGCTGAAGCAATAAAAAGCCATTCACATAACTTAAGCAAATATAAATGGCATTAATAAATTAATCTGTTGCAGCGATGACTGAAATCTCAACCAGCAACTCCGGACTTGCCATCGCCGCCTCAACACAGGCTCTTGCCGGAGCATAGCCCTCTGGCACCCAGCTATCCCACACTGAATTCATCTCAGCAAATAGCGCCATGTCCTTAATGTAGATAGTCGCTGAAAGTATTTTCTCCGGGCTGCTGCCCACAGAAAAAAGCAGATCAGACACTTTCTCTAACATTGTTTGAGTCTGATCCAGAATACCTGCCGAACGGTCTTCAGCGACCTGACCGCAAAGATAAGCCGTATTATTATGAATCACTACTTTGCTCATGCGAGCAGCAGTCTGATGGCGTTCAATCGTCATGATTTTAGTCTCGAAATTAATTAATAATTACTTTATGGGCCTGTCCTGAGCTGGCTGACTAAGAGAAGCCAGTTCGCCCAATGTGACCGGCTTAATCGGGAAACGGATGTTGTAATAGCCAACCTTTGAAGGAGTACTGCCTAACTCATCTGCCAATAAAGCAGTGACGGTAGATCCACACTGACGGCCCTGGCATGGCCCCATACCGGAACGGCAGAACGCCTTCGCCTGGTTCGGCCCAACGCAGCCATATTTCACCAGCCCGCGAATCTCACTGGCATTCACTTCCTCACAGCGACAGACGATAGTCTCTCCCTCGGGCCGGAGAAAGATATCCAGCGGACGGTAGAGATGATCAAGAAAAGGACGGATAGCCAACTGATGCGCTAACTCTTTACGTAACGAGCCTATCTCCGAGTCCTTTTGCCCCATCAGCCCTGATTGTTGAACAATCTCATTAGCAACAACACGCCCCTGAATCTCTGCCACAATAGCGCCGCCGATACCGGCAGAGTCGCCGGCAATAAAGATATCCGGGTGGCTGCTGCAGCCATTTTCTAACAGCGTGGGTTTCCAGCATTGCTGTGCTTCATCCCACTGGTGTTCCAGTCCAATAGCGCGGCCCAGTTGAGTATTGGGAATCACCCCCTGATGCACCAGCAATGTGTGGCATTCCAGTTGATGCACAGTCTTACCCTTGCGAAAACTAACCGAAGCAAGATTACCCTCACTCCCCGGCTCAGCACGCAATTCAGTTGCACACTTGTAGTATTTCACGCCACTACGGCGGATCTCATTGAGCATCCGCACACCTTTAAGCAGATGACGCCAGCCTTTAATGGCCCCGCCAATCTCCTTTAATGCCCTGCCGTAATTCGCCGTCGGGGTTGTTTCAACGATCCCTTCAACCCTGACACCCGCCCTGATCAGCTGACAAGCGATCAGCAATAACAACGGACCGCTGCCGGCAATCACCAAGGGTTCTGCCGGCGTCAGACCCGATGACTTCAATAATATCTGAGCAGCACCACAGGTCATCACGCCCGGTAGCGTCCAACCGGGAAAAGGGACCGGACGTTCCTGTGCGCCGGTCGCCAGTAACAGTTTTTTAAAACCAACCTGATGACTAACACCTTCCGCTGAAAAGCACAGGCTGTTCTCACCGGTCACTTCCCATACTGTCGCATTCGGTATATGCGTCAGCGGAGCCTGAGCCAGGCCTGCTAACAAGGATTCACCGACGTAGTAATCTTCACCCAGAATAGAACGGTTCTGCAGTATTGGACGGCCAATATTTCTATATATCTGTCCACCCGCCCGGGGCTGTTCGTCCAGTATCAGCGTCTTAAGCCCGGCGGTACTCGCTTCTTTAGCTGAAGCCATGCCAGCCGGTCCGGCACCGATTATCACCAGATCATATTGCGGTAAATCTGTCATAAACTGTCTCCACCCAGCTCACGGGCACCCTGCTGAACAGTAACCACCATCCCTTCGCGAACTTCTGTCATACAGGCCTGTTTATTGGGTTTACCATCGATATTCATTAAGCATTCAAAACAAACACCCATCATGCAGTATGGCGCCCGGCCAGCACCGCTAACAGGGGTTGTCCGCGTAGGTCTAAGACCTGATCGCATCACCGCAGCGGCAACAGTTTCACCATCCAGGGCGATAACTTTTCGCCCTTCTACAGTGATTTCTACCGTTGCTCTTTCATTACAGGGCAAACGGTTAAAGCTTAAATCTGCTGCCATGAAACTTCTCCAAATCTATAGCCGAATCGGCACTACCAGTCACAATCCAGTCAGCGACAGGCCCGGCATGTGCAGCCGCCAGCGTGACACCACTGTGACAGGTAACCAGATACGCTCCAGGGTATTGTTCCGACTGTTGATATATTGGATTGCCATCCGGAGTCATGATGCGCAAAGCGCCCCAGGAACGGATCAGGTTTACCTCTTTCAACAGCGGAAACATCGTAGTTGCACGATGAGCAATCTGCGCTAGAACCTCCGTTGTCGTACCTGTATCAAAACCAACATCTTCTTTTGAATCACCGCACTGAACGGTACCTTCTTCGGTCTGACGCACATGTCCGGTCGGATAGTGCAAAAACGGACGCACCCGTTCTGCAATCAATACCTGCCCCCGGTTCGGAAAAACCGGTGCCTCAATTCCAACCATCGGCCCCAGATCTTTATTACCTAAACCGGCCGCCAGCACCACTTTGTTACAACTGAACTCACCCTGTGCTGTCTGTAAGATAAACTGCCCCTGTTGCGGGACAATATTGCCAACCCGGCCAGCATTAACCAGCTTGCCCCCGAGCGACTCAAAGCGTGCAACCAGCGCCTGCATCAGATACAGCGGATTGACATGACCATCTTCAGGTCCCCAGGTTGCGCCTGCTATCTCGGGGCCGATATCCGGAATCATTTCACGCAACTGTTGCAGGTCGAGTACCTCATAGGGATAACCTTCGGAATGCTCAACAGCCATCTGTTGCAACATTTCCTGACGCTTTTGCAGCTCAGCTTCGTTCAGGCAGACAAACAATCCTCCCCGCTGCTGCAGCTGGATATCGATGCCAGTGTGCTGGGTCAGATCATCTGCCAGCCCATCCCAGAGCCGAGCTGAAAGACGGGTAATGCGTGCATATTCAGGCAGGTTATCACCCTTGCCCTGCACCCAGACCAGGCCAAAATTCCCCCGTGATGCCCGTAATGCAACATCACCTTCATCGTATACTGTGACCTGCTGCCCCTGCTTTTGAATCCCCAGCGCAATACAAAGTCCTACCAGGCCACCGCCAATTACAGCTACGTCAGAGCTGCCACGGTTTATCCGCACACTCTCCGTCATATGCTTTCTCCAGTATAAAGAGGATTAATCGCTGAAAAGACCGGCCAGACGAATGCCTGACCGGTGGTTCAATATTATTCAGCCAGTGCAGCGTCAAGAATCTGATCAGCCCACTCTTTACCGATATCATTGATGATTTCAGGCCATACGTTCTGCTTAACTTTTGCTGCAGTCGCGGCTAACTGCTCAGGCGTCACCTTAACGATAGTTGCGCCGGCATCAACCAGACGCTGCTCGTTAGCTGCCTGATCTGTTTCAGCAGTTGCCCAGCGGCTGTTTTCAAAATCCAGAGCAGCCTGGGAAAGCGCCTGCTGTTGATTCGCTTTAAGATCATTGAAACGTTCTTCATTGATCATCAGGTACCAGACTTCAAAATGCGTATTAATCGGTACGTAGTACTTAGTCACGTCACGGAATGAAGCGTAATAACCTTCAGCACCCGAGCCGATAACACCATCAACAACACCGGTTTGCACAGCGGTAAAAGCTTCAGAGAACGGCAAAGGTGAGCCGATATAACCTAAGTTATCCGCCAGCAGCTGAAAGACCTTGATCGGTGGCACACGTACTTTAGCTGATTTGCTAACACCGGAATCCGCTGCACCCTCTACATCTTTGTTCAGCGCTACACCGCCAAAGTAAACAGGCCATGCACCCAGCACTTTAATGCCCTGCTGCTTATAAAGATCCGATACGGTATTTCGCATCACAGAACCCGGGCCAAATTTCTTCTGCGCATCAGCCCAGTCCTGTGCCATATAAGGCAGAGAAACGATCTGGAAACGTTTATCAACGCTGGATGCAATTGGCTGCACAGCCATATCAACAGCCCCCAGGCCAACACGCTCCTGAACTACCGTGTAGTCACCCAGAGCATTTGCCGGATACAGCTTAACTTTTAGCTTTCCATCGGTTGCAGCTTTTACAGCTTCAGCAAATTTAGTGGCATCCATATCAATCGCCGTACCCTGCGGGCGAACGTGTGAAAGCTTAAGGGTTGCAGCTTCTACTGCCGTCATAGCCGCCAGCGATAAAGAAGCGGCCAGAACCAGCTTTTTAGAAAGTGATGTAAACATTGATATTCCTCATTGTTGTTTTGTGTCCTTGCGGACCGTTTTTTATGTTTAACGTACTTAGTAACCCATCATTGCCGGGATAGCTTCAGAAAGTTCAGGCCAGATCAGCACCAGTACCACGACTGGCAAATAACCGAACAAAAGCAGGATCATGGCGGGCTTGATAACCTCGGTAAATTTCACTTTACCGATCCGCGCACCCAGATAAAGAATGCTGGCGTAAGGCGGAGTAACACCTCCCATCGCAGTGGTCACACCCATAATGGCGGCAAATTGAATCGGGCTGACACCCAGCGCACTCATCAATGGCATTAGCAAAGGAGCAGTCAGAATGATCGCCGTGATATCGTTAACCACCATGCCGATGGCGAACAAAAACAGCGTGACCATAATCAGCAGAACAGTCTTGTCCTGGGTTATCTCGAAGATAGATTCCACCAGCGCCTGGGGAATATCTTCCATAACGAAGAGTTGGCTCAGCATCAGACTGAAAAGAATCATAATCAGAATGGCACCCACCGCAGTGGCAGACTCCTTTCCGGCTTCAAGAAACTTTTTCCAGGTGAGTCCCCTATAGATCATGAAACCTACCGGTAAGGCATAGATAACAGCGACCGCAGCAGCTTCTGTCGGTGTCATGATTCCGCCATAGATACCGCCAAGGATAATGACCGGCATTAGCAATGCAGGAATCGCATGAACCGTATTGTTACCCGCCAGTTTCATGGTCTCGCTGAATGAGACTTTGTCATCCAGTACCAGTGGGAATTTTCGCGCCATCACCAGGTTAACAATGGCAAAGTTGAACATGATCAGCAGGCCCGGCCCCAGAGTCGCCAGAAAGCTTGCCAGAATCGAGGTTTCTGTCACCCAGCCATACACAATCATGGTGACACTGGGCGGAATTAGTAGTCCCAGAATTGATGAGTTAGCAATCAATGCCGTGGCATATGCACGGGGATAGCCCTTACGCTCCATCTCCGGAATCAACAGTGGACCGATTGCCGCAATACCCGTCAGACCACTGCCTGAGATTGCCCCGATAATGGCACAGCTAATAGAAGCAACGACGCCCAATCCGCCTCTGACGCGGCCAACAAAAATATTAACAAACTTAAGTAAGCTCGCCGCGATCCCACTGACACTCATAATCGTGCCGGCAAAAACAAACAGCGGTATGGCTAGCAATATCGGGTTAGTCAGCTGACTAAACCCCCACAGCATCATCCCTTTGAAAGTGACTTCGCCAACCAGCGCCATCACCATTAAACCGGCGCCAAAACAATATGGCAGCGGTACACCCAGACTCAGTAGAATAACGAGTACGGCAAACGCTAACAGTGCTATCTCAACCATTGTTACGATCCTCCTTCGGTGACAGCAACTGGAACTCATCCAGCTCATCCGTGTGTGGATGCTCATGATCAATCAATTTATCGACTTCCGATCCGCCGGCCAGCAACACACGAACATGCCTGGACAGATGCAACAGAACATAAAAGGTCATCAGTAACAGACCGATAAACAGCGCAGATTCATAGATAAGTGTGGGCAGATAAAGGGTCGGGGTCTCTTTCGATACCCGCATCGCATATTGGAAGTAATCCCAGGCCCAGTAGGTCAGCCAGCCTGAGATAACCAGACTGATAGATTCAGAAACGACCAGCAAAATATGCCGTGCCCGTTCTGTTTTAAGGAAGATTTCGAGCACATTCGCACGAATCTGAGTGTCTTCCCGGGAAGCGTTAACTGCGCCGAGAATATATAGCCATAAGGTCGGAATAACAGCGATCTCTTCAAGCCCCATGATAGGCGTCTCGAAAACATAGCGCGTTATTACCTGCACGAATTGCATACCTGCAACCGTACTGATCAATATCGCCAAAGTGTATCTAAACAATGTCTCCATAATTATTATCTCTTGTTGGAGCTCATAATCAGTGCCTCCTGAGAAGCACACTTGATGTTGTATTTACATGATCATAAATCGAACAAATAATATCAAATCATGAATATTACATACTTAATAACTTGATGTTATATTATAGATCACTCAGGAGACTATCATCTATGGCTCAGTTAAGTTTCAGACAAGTCGAGGCATTTCGCGCGGTAATGATTGCCGGCACTACAACAGGCGCTGCAGAAATACTTTTCATTTCACAGCCGGCAGTCAGCCGACTATTAAGTGATTTTGAAGACTCGGTGAAGGTGCCGTTGTTTGATCGACTGAAGAAAAGATTAGTCCCGACACCGGAAGCCCTGATTCTGTTTGAGGAGGTCGAACGCTCTTTCGTCGGTATCGAAAAACTGGCACGTACTGCTGAAGAATTAAGGACGTTTCATCGGGGGACGCTGCGAATAGCCTGTATGCCAGCCCTTGCTCAGGCGTTTCTACCGCAGGTTTCCCGGGAGTTTATGGAACTGAATCAGGGTGTCTCGATGACACTACAGGTACGTAGCTCTCAACAGGTCGCAGACTGGATCTCTACCCAACATTTCGATATCGGCTTTGCTGCCGTCGCCGTATCAGACCCATCCATAAAAACAGAACTGCTGGCACGCAGCGAAATGGTCTGTATCCTGCCTCCCGGACACCCGCTTGAGCATAACGAACTCATCGAGCCGCAAGATCTTAAATACGACGTTTTTATTTCGCTGGGCACGGAGCATCGATACAAGGTAGACGATGCTTTCGAGAATGCCGAGGTAAAAAGGAAAATGTTGTTTGATACTCAGGTATCCCATATCGCCTGTAGTTATGTACTTTCAGGCTCAGGGGTGTCTCTGGTTGATCCGGTAACCGCGCTGAGTTTTATCAAGCAGGGCCTTATAGTCAAACCCTTCTCTATCTCAGTACCCTTTAAATACAACCTGATATATCCGGCCACCCGTCCCGTCTCTCAGCTGGCACTGGATTTTTGTAAACTGCTAAAGATCCGCTTAACTGAGTTGGCTGAGGGGTCGGATAACCTGTTTAAAATATTAGAAAAAAAGAAACTATAGCTATAACTACTTTCGAAGAAGCCCCCGACAGCCAACATTACTGGCGGGGGCCATTCAGTCTATACCGCTGATAGCACTCCAAAAGCCGCTACGGCCACACCCGAAATACGGGAGATCATGCCCAGGCTATAGCGGTCTGCCAGCTGCCCCAGCCGGGTACCTGCCACTAGCAGTACTGTGGTAGTAATCAAGAAGCCTGCTATATATGCAACCGGATTCACTGCCAACGGCAGTTCAGCGCCGTGGGCCAAACCATGGAAGAGCGCGAAGCCCGCAGCAACTACCATTCCTGCAATCAGGGTAAAACGTACCGCCAGTGCCAGCAATACGCCTGCAGCCATCACTGATACAACGATTCCCTGCTCAACAAAAGGTACTGTCAGTCCGCCAACCGCCAATAGAGTACCAACGACCATCGCCAGCAGAAATGCTGCAGGAACGGCTGTACCTACCCTGCTTTTGCTATAGCCTGCCGCCATCAGACCGACCGCCAGCATCACCAATAGATGGTCTGCTCCTGACAACGGATGAAGCAGCCCCTGGAAAAAGCCGGCCACTTGATGCCCGGTATGCGCCATCGCAGAAAGCGGAGCCAGTGCACCGATAAGGGTTAACAGACGTAACTGATTGCGTTTATTCATTGTGTGCTCCTGAAAAGCCTATTAAGTATTAAACCACTGCCTTAACCGGAGGCAGCTGCTTAGATTCCAGCATCCCTTCGGTGACGATAAACTCGAGAATCTTTTCCAGACCTTCAGCCTTCTTCAGGTTAGAGAAGACAAAAGGTCGGTCGCCGCGCATGCGTTTGGCATCCACATCCATCACGTCAAGGGATGCACCCACCAATGGCGCCAGATCTGTTTTATTAATAATCAACAGATCAGAACGGGTGATACCGGGGCCTCCTTTACGGGGAATCTTATCGCCCGCAGAGACATCGATGACATAGATGGTCAGATCTGAAAGTTCCGGACTGAACGTGGCGCTGAGGTTGTCACCGCCACTTTCAACAAAAACCACATCCAGCTCACCGTGACGAGCGATCAGCTGATCGATCGCCGCCAGATTCATCGAGGCATCTTCACGTATCGCGGTATGCGGACAGCCACCGGTTTCCACACCGATAATGCGGTCGGCATCCAGTGCTTCGTGTTGCGTCAGAAATTTAGCATCTTCCTTGGTATAGATATCGTTAGTGACCACAGCGATATCATAATGTTCGCGCATCGCGGAACAGAGTGAGCGTAGCAACGCTGTTTTACCCGAGCCTACCGGGCCGCCGACACCGATTCGAAGTGTCTGTTTTTGCGGGTTTGTCTGGTTGTTAGTTGTTGTGCTCAAAATAACTCTCCTGAATTCTGTCGTTTCTGCCCTAAGGTCAGGAACGGAACAATCTCGAATACTGTGTTTCATGGGCAGCACTGGCAATTGCCAACCCCTGCAGACCATTACCAATCTCATCCTCTGTCACCTGTTCTGCCCGGGTGATCGCCTGGGGCAACAGTGGCTGTAGTTCACCGAGCAGTAACTGCGCCTGGGTCTGCCCCAGCGGCACCAGTTTAGTCGCTGCCGCGACCTGGTTTTCTAACCATGACCAGAGGAACCCCAATGCCGCAGTCGGATAATCGATCTGCCAGTTTTGCGCGGCTATACCGAACAAAACGACAAAACTTAACTCACCGAATATTGGTAATGGCTGCGAAACACCCAGACTCACCAATAAGCGGTTCATCGCCTCACCCATGGCACTATCCGTTAACCGAAGCTCGCGGGTTTCACGACAGGCCAGCGCCAGATCATTACACTGCATCAAGCGTTTCTCATCACCGGCTTCTGCCGCGGCCATCGCCAGCTTCAACAGCGGCAGATCGGTCTGGGCAACAGAGTAAAGCAGCTGCTGTTCAAGCCACTCAGATACCTGTTGTGACTTCTTAATCCAGCCGGTTTCAATGGCATATTCCAGCCCCTGAGAGAATGCATAACCCCCTATCGGCAGACTCACACTACTGAGCTGCATCAACCTTAAGAGAGCAGTATCAGTGGTGGTGATGGCCGCCATTACTGTAGGCTCCTGATTCCGGTACAAAAACAGCTTCTTTATGGGTCAGTGTCAAACCTAATAGTTCGAGCATCTCCTCCAACACATGGTCAGGTTGCATCACTAACCAGCGTACCCCCACCTGTAGTTTTACGTGCCGGTTACCCAGGTGATAACAAGCGCGGGCGAAGGTATGCCAGTCTTCACATTCGGCATAGGTCACCGGTTCAACTGCCCCTTCAACCTGAACATATTTACCACAGGTTGTTTTGAGGTATTCACCCACCAGCAAGGGCTTACCCCGTTCCAGAAACAGGCGCACCTCTTCACCGTTCTCGCCAGTCAGTTTCAGCCGCCCCCGATCACGCTGCTCATGACTCAAAACCACTGTGGTAAACACAACACCATGACAGTGATCGCCTAAACGTTCATACACTTCCAACATCAGATGCCTCTCTTAAAACAAGTTGTATAACTGAGCCAGTGGTAACTCGGCTGCCGGCTCACAGGTGAGTAGTTCGCCATCAGCCCGCACCTCATAGGTTTGCGGATCAACCGTGATATCAGGCATCCAGCTGTTGTGTACCATATCTTTCTTGCCGATATTGCGGGTATTCGAACAGGCGACTAACCGACGATTCAGACCCAGCTGCTCAGCAATATCATTTTCCAGCGCGGCGGCAGAGACAAAGGTCACCGCGGTCTTAGCCGGCGCCTGACCGTAAGAGCCAAACATGGGTCGGTAATGCACCGGTTGTGGTGTTGGGATAGAAGCATTCGGGTCGCCCATTGGCGCAGCTGCAATCATGCCGCCCTTAATAATCAGGGAAGGTTTAACGCCAAAAAAGGCAGGCTTCCACAATACTAAGTCCGCCAGTTTTCCCGGTTCAATAGAACCGACTTCGTGGGAGATACCGTGGGCGATCGCCGGGTTAATGGTATATTTTGCGATGTAACGCCGAGCCCGAAAATTATCACAGCCAAGCTCTTCATCCTCAGGCAGCAGACCAAACTGGGTCTTCATCTTATGGGCCGTTTGCCAGGTACGGGTAACCACCTCACCCACTCGCCCCATCGCCTGCGAATCAGACGAGATCATGCTGAACGCACCCCGGTCGTGAAACAGATCCTCCGCGGCAATGGTCTCTTTACGAATCCGGGAGTCGGCAAAGGCAACATCTTCAGGAATATTACTGTCCAGATGATGACAGACCATCAGCATATCCAGATGTTCATCAACCGTATTACAGGTATAAGGACGCGTCGGGTTAGTCGACGATGGCAATACATTCGGGTAGGCACAGGCGCGGATAATATCCGGTGCATGACCTCCCCCTGCCCCTTCGGTGTGATAGGTGTGGATAACCCGGTCTTTGAAGGCACCCAGGGTGTCATCAACAAAACCAGATTCATTCAGCGTGTCAGTGTGAATCGCCACCTGTACATCATATTTTTCAGCCACTGATAAACAGGTATCAATGGAGGCTGGCGTCGTACCCCAGTCTTCATGCAGTTTCAGGCCACAAGCACCGGCTTCCAGCTGATCTTCCAGGGGTTTGGGTAAGCTACCGTTGCCTTTACCCAGAAAACCCAGATTCATCGGCATAGCATCAGTGGCCTGAAGCATCTTACCGATATTCCAGGGCCCCGGTGTACAGGTGGTTGCATTGGTACCGGTCGCAGGCCCGGTACCACCACCGATCATAGTGGTCACACCGGACATCAGCGCTTCATCTATCTGTTGTGGACAGATGAAATGGATATGGGCATCGATACCACCCGCGGTGAGAATACTGCCCTCACCGGCTATCACTTCCGTACCCGGTCCGATAACAATATCGACATTATCCTGCGTATCCGGATTCCCCGCTTTACCGACTTTAAAAATACGGCCTTCGCGAATACCCACATCGCCTTTAACGACTCCCCAGTGGTCGAGTACCAACGCGTTAGTGATCACCAGATCAACACAGATATCATTACCGCACTGACTCTGGCCCTGACCATCCCGGATAACCTTACCGCCACCGAATTTAACTTCGTCGCCATAATCAGTGAAGTCTTTCTCTACCTCGATCCAGAGTTCGGTATCACCCAGTCGCACCCTGTCACCGGTGGTGGGGCCAAACATCTGGGCATAGGCTGCGCGATCTATCTTGCTCATAGGGTATCCTCCCCGCTATCAAGCTGACCCATCACATCGCCCCGGAAGCCGTAGATAGTCCGACTACCCGCATACTCCACCAGCTCGACTTCACGGCCCTGTCCCGGCTCAAAACGAATCGCGGTGCCAGAAACGATATTCAGCCGGTAACCGCGCGTTTTTTCACGGTCGAATTCCAGTGCTGGATTCACTTCATAAAAATGATAGTGGGAGCCGATCTGCACCGGGCGGTCACCGCGGTTTTCAACCCGCAGAGAGACCGTCTTACGCCCCTCGTTAAGTAGAATATCGCCTTGTGCAGGCTGAATTTCTCCGGGAATCATAGTCATCTCCTCAACAGATCGGGTTATGTACGGTGACCAGTTTGGTCCCATCGGGAAAGGTCGCTTCTACCTGTACTTCATGGATCAGTTCGATAACCCCGGGCATCACCTGGTCGGCCGTTAACAGGGTTTTACCGAAGCCCATCAACTCAGCGACGGTTTTCCCATCCCGTGCGCCTTCGATAATTTCCATACTCAGATAAGCCATCGCTTCAGGGTAATTCAGCTTTAAGCCACGATTGAGGCGACGCTCAGCCAGCAGAGCCGCTGTAAATACCAGTAATTTATCTTTTTCTCTTGGAAGCAGTTCCATCACTTACCCCTCCACTATTGTTAAGTGCTAATCGTCAAAGTCTGTTAATGCTTAACGCGAAATTTCATCTGATCAAACAACCCATCCAGCACCCCATCTGCCAACATCAGGTTGCCCATATACGGGGTTCACAAGCCGGTCGACCCAGCAGCTCAGGTCTGATCTCATGCCAGCAACGAATAAAGAGCTGCATCGCCTGATCCGTCTGATCACCCAGATAGCGGATAGTCAAAAACTCTCCCGTCAGACTAACGGCCGCCAAGGCGTCACAATCCTCAGCATGCTGACGCAGTTTTTTAATCAACGGTTCAATCAGATGTTCAATGTTTTCATCGGCTGCCAGATCAAAGGGGCCAGCCACCATCAACCCATTAACAGGGTTGCCACGTAACCCGGCACTACCCTCCAGTAACGCCCGGTTGTCATCATCAATCTGTAACCGTTCGCGCAACAGAATGCGTTCACCCCGATTTATCTGCAGCGTCTGAGACAGGTTGCCGCTGCTGAAAGGCAGATCCCGGTTAGGCAGGCCAAGACTGGTAATATCCCAGCCGATGAAGTGAGAGTTCTCGGCCAAGTGAACCTGGGTATCAAGACGGGTACAGGCATCGGGATAGAGAATCGTTTCCAGCGGCAGCCACTCAATTGAACTGCCAGCGCTCAGGTGTAGAGTATTGATCTGATGTTGCAAAGTACGGTCGGGGCGCGCCCGATAAACCCGCCCGGCACCCGGCGTTGTTAGCAGTGCATGGCTGTCATAATCGGTGTTCACTGAGATTTCAAGACGATCACCAGACACCATGCCACCCGGCGGATGCAACAGATAAACCTGGGCCAGCTCAGGCCCTTCGGGATAGAACGCTTTCTGGACGTAGAGCGGCCCCTTATGATCAGCCCGCTGCAACACCGTGCCACGCTCCGTACGACCAAACTGCAGAAACAACTCAGCGTTCCAGGCCGAGGCTTTTTTCTGCTGCGCCGGGGTGCGAGTCGGTTCTGACAAACGCTGGACGGGCTGTGACAGGCTGGTCATCCTTTATACCGCCAGATACTGACGAATCAGATCTTCACTGAGGTTATCCATCCGGTCACTGGCGACCACACGGCCTCGCTCAACTAATCGAAACTCCTCGCCCACCCGACGCGCAAATCCCAGCTTTTGTTCTACCAGAATGACGGTAAGCCCCTCTTCCTTATTGAGCTTTAAAATAACATCGCCAATCTGTTGAACAATGTTCGGCTGAATCCCTTCGTTGGGTTCATCCAGAATAAGAACTTTCGGCTCCAACACTAACGCACGACCGATCGCCAGCTGTTGTTGCTGTCCACCCGACAGGTCACCGCCACGACGCTGTAGCATCTCTTTTAAAACAGGAAACAACTCAAAAATCTTTTCCGGTATCTCTTTTGCGCCATCCTTGCGAATAGGCAAACCCACCTTGAGGTTTTCTTCAACCGTCAGCAGTGGAAAGATATCCCGCCCCTGCGGTACATAACCAATTCCGGCAGGTGCCCGAAACTCAGCTTTCTTGTTCTGCAGCGGTTCACCTTCCAGCAGAATTTCGCCATTCTTGACCGGCAAAAGCCCCATGATGCATTTCAGCAAGGTGGTTTTACCCACCCCGTTACGCCCCATAATGCAGGTACAGGAGCCAGGCTTAATATCCAGATTAAGATCCCAGAGAATCTGCGTGCCACCATAATACTGATTAACGTTATTAATACTGATCATGGTGCTTCTCCCAGATATACTTCAATCACATCCTGATTATTCTGAATATCATCCATTGAGCCTTCCGCCAGAACAGAGCCCTGATGCAATACCGTCACGGTTTGAGCAATACTGCGGACAAACTCCATATCGTGTTCAACCACCACCACGGTGCGTTCGCCGGCCAGCGAGGTGAGTAATTCAGCGGTACGTTCACCCTCTTGAACGGTCATGCCCGCCACCGGCTCATCCACCAATAACAAGCGGGGATTGGCCATCAATAACATGCCAATTTCCAACCACTGTTTCTGACCGTGAGACAGAGAACCGGCCAGCATCATTCGCTCGCTTTTCAGGCCAATGGTTTCCAGCACTTCATCGATACGGTCATACTCTTCACCGGTCAGCACGGCCAACAGCGTGGGCAGTACCGACTTATTACTCTTCAGTGACAATTCAAGGTTATCCATCACCGTATGGGCTTCAAATACCGTCGGTTTCTGGAACTTACGGCCGATACCTAATTGAGCGATCTCGGCTTCATCTTTATCCAGCAGGTTGATCGACTGACCAAAATAGACGGAACCACTATCGCACTGGGTTTTACCGGTTATCACGTCCATCAGGGTGGTTTTACCCGCCCCGTTAGCGCCGATCAGGCAGCGCAGTTCACCGTCGTTTATATAGAGGTTCAGGTCATTCAACGCCTTAAAGCCATCGAAGCTAAGATTAAGCCCCTCAACATAGAGCAGTACCTGGTGGGAGATATCCACCTTCTGCTCATGTTCCTGCAGAAATGACCACACCTGATCCCGACGCATCACATCACGGGTGCTCTCTAAAATACTCATGCCTGGCCCTCCCCAGCTTTTTCATCAGGACTGTTATTCAGGCTCTGGCTTTTAGACTGCTGTTGTTTCTCTTTGAGTTGTTCCTGGAGTTGCGCAAATAGCCCCATCAAGCCTTTGGGCAGGTAGAGGGTCACCAGTACAAACATCGCACCCAGTGCGAACAACCAACCATCGGGCATAATGGCGGTAAATTTAGTCTTGGCGTAGTTCACCAGAATAGCGCCGATTATCGCGCCGATCAGGGTGCCCCGACCGCCGACCGCCACCCAGATAACCATCTCGATAGAGTTGATTGGCGAGAACTCCCCCGGATTGATAATGCCCACCTGAGGCACATAAAGTGCACCGGCAATACCGGCAATCATCGCCGAATACACAAACAACCAGACTTTATAATTCTCAGTTCGGTAGCCGATGAAACGCGCCCGGCTTTCACCGTCACGCACCGCGATAATCACTTTACCGAAGCGGGTCTGCATGATCTTCTTACTCAGCACCAACAATCCGCACAACAGCAGCGCCGTGATAATAAAGAGTGAGACACGGGTGTTATCCGCTTGCAGATCAAACCCCAGAATGTCTTTAAAGTCAGTCAGGCCGTTGTTACCACCGAAACCCATCTCGTTACGGAAGAAAGCCAGCAACAGTGCGTAAGTCAGTGCCTGAGTCATAATCGACAGATACACCCCGGTGACCCGTGAGCGAAATGCTAACCAACCGAACACAAAGGCCAGAAGTCCCGGTACCAATAACACCATCAACATGGCGATCCAGAACTGATCCATGCCATGCCAGAACCAGGGCAATTCACTCCAGTTGAGGAACACCATAAAGTCTGGCAATTCAGGGTTACCATAAACGCCCCGGTCACCGATCTGACGCATCAGATACATGCCCATGGCATAGCCACCTAACGCAAAGAAGGCGCCGTGACCCAGGCTAAGAATGCCGCAGTAGCCCCAGATAACATCCACTGCCAACGCCAGCATGGCATAACAGAGATACTTTCCTAACAGGGTGATCGTATAAGTCGATACGTAGAACACTGAGTCCGATGGCAATAGCAGATTACAGGCTGAAGCCAATACCGTGACGGTCAGCAGCAGCACTACAAAAGGCGCAACCTTACTGTCACCGTTAATACGTGAAAAGCTCATAAACTTGCTCATGAAGCCGCTCATTCTGCCGCCCTCCCTTTCTGAGGAAACAGCCCTTTAGGACGTTTCTGAATAAACAGAATGATAAAGACCAATACCAGAATACTGGCCAGCACCGCACCGGTAACCGGCTCGATAAACTTGTTCGCTATACCCAGACTAAAGGCGGCGACCAAGGTACCCCAGAGGTTCCCTACACCGCCAAACACCACCACCATAAAGGAGTCGATAATGTACGCCTGCCCCAGGTTAGGCCCCACGTTAGTCAGCTGACTTAGTGCAACACCGGCAATACCGGCAATGCCGGACCCCAGACCAAAGGTCATGGCATCTACCCGATCGGTACGGATACCCATCGCTTTAGCCATATCCCGGTTTTGAGACACAGCGCGAACATTCAAGCCCAACGAGGTTTTCTTCAACACGATTAACAGAATCATGAAGACCAACAGAGCAAAGGCGACAATATACAAACGGTTAAGGGTCAGACTCAGTAGCGGATTAATCTCAATAGAGCCGCTCATCCATTCAGGGGTTGCCACCTGACGGTTGAGGGGAGAAAACACTGTCCGTACCAACTGCTGTAGAATCAGACTGATACCGAAAGTGGCCAACAGGGTTTCCAGTGGACGTCCATGCAGATGACGAATCACCAGACGTTCGATCAGAATCCCGACAGTACCCGACACAATAAAGGCTGCCGGCACCGCTATCCAAAGCGAGTATTCAATCATCTCGGGCAGTAACAGCTGCACCACATAGGTGGTGTAAGCACCCAGCATGATCATCTCGCCGTGGGCCATATTGATAACACCCATCACGCCGAAAGTAATCGCCAGGCCAATGGCCGCTAGCAGTAATACCGAACCCAGACTCAGGCCGAAAAATAGCTGATTCACAAAGCCATACTTCTCAGCCTGTTGAGCAATTTTATCCACACCTTTCTGGGCCGCTTTTTGCACACTACGGGAAGGATCATGCTCTGCCAGTTTAGTTAACTGATTACGCACTTGTGGCTCAAGACTACCCTGCAAATCTTTCACCGCTTGAAGACGTTCCGTTGCATCCTCAGAATGTTCAGCTTTATACAGCGCCAGCGCCACATCCATGACGTCCTGAACCGAACGGCTCTGTTCATCCAGACGCAGGGTACGAATCACCTCAATCGTCTTGGCATCCAGATCAGAGAAGAGTGAACGTACCGCTTCGGTTCTGACGTCAGAGTCTGAATTAGTCAGTTGAATCCGGGCGATAGCCTCACCCAGATAGCCGCGTAATTTATTATTAACTTTGATCTTCTTAACTTGCTTCTTAGTCAGATCGGCAAGCTGTTCACCGGTAAAAAGATCGGCATAGCGCGTTTCACCTTGCGCTTTATACTTCGCCAGCAGACGAGCATCCGCTCTGACAAAATAGAGATTGCCCCCTAACAGCGTCTTAAACAGAGGCAGCATATCTGCCCCTTCAGTCGCTTCCAGCTGCTGTAAAACCGGCAGTGTTTTGCTCAGCTTCACTGTTGTTAGCTCCTGCAAGAGCGGTTGCTGTGCTGCAGAAGGCAGTTCAGCCAGCGCACTGCTGCTGATCAACAAAGCCAACAGGCAGCTACAGATCTTAATAAAATAATTCACGGGGGATCTCCGTTCGGGTAAGGCAGATAAGCGCTTGTTAAAACACTTTATTCAAAGCGTTTTATGAAGAGCTCTGTTGATAAATCCTGGCTTATGAGTAATGCAGGCTTCTGAATAGAAGCCTGCTTTGTAAAAAATCTAAGCGATCAAATCTTAGAAATTCTGACCCGAACAGGTCTTAGTAACGGTGTTGTAGTTACCGCAGGAAACAGGCGCCGTCCAATCTGCAATCAGATCTTTAGAGCCTGGCAGGAAGTCAGACCATGCATCACCGGGTACAACACCTTCCGTTTCCCAAACCACTTCAAGCTGACCATCTTCCTGAATTTCGCCGATCAGTACTGGCTTGCTCAGGTGGTGGTTCTTGTTCATGTAAGCGGTGCCACCGGTGAGGTTTTCAGCTTCCTGGCCAATCATCGCCTGCTCAACCGCATCAACCTCGGTAGAACCAGCTTTTTCAACCGCCTGAGTCCACATCTGGAAACCGATATAGGTCGCTTCCATTGGGTCGTTAGTCACACGCTTTTCATCGCCCGTGAATGCTTTCCACTGGGAGATAAATTCAGAATTCGCATCGCTTTCAACACTCTGGAAATAGTTCCAGGCAGCCAGATGGCCCACCAGCGGCTTAGTATCCAGACCCGACAGTTCTTCCTCACCTACCGAGAATGCAACCACTGGGATATCTTCAGCAGAGATACCCTGGTTACCCAGCTCTTTGTAGAAAGGAATGTTAGCGTCGCCGTTAATCGTCGACACTACCGCTGTCTTCTTGCCTTCAGCACCGAAGGATTTAATGTCAGAGACAATTGACTGCCAGTCAGAGTGACCGAAAGGCGTGTAGTTGATCATGATATCTTCAGGCGCTACACCTTTAGCGACCAGATACGCTTCAAGAATCTTGTTCGTGGTACGTGGGTATACATAGTCAGTACCCGCCAGTACCCAACGCTCAACACCCACATCATTCATCAGGTAATCAACCGCAGGAACCGCCTGCTGGTTTGGCGCAGCACCGGTATAGAAAACGTTTTTAGAAGACTCTTCACCCTCATACTGAACCGGGTAGAACATCAGACCGTTCAGCTCTTCAAGCACCGGCAACGCAGACTTACGCGATACGGACGTCCAGCAACCAAAAATAACATCAACCTCATCCTTGGTTAGCAACTCACGGGTCTTTTCCGCAAACAGAGGCCAGTTTGAAGCTGGGTCAACCACCACCGCCTCAAGCTGCTTGCCTAACAAACCGCCCTTCTTGTTCTGCTCTTCAATCATCATCAGAACAGTATCTTTCAGAGTCGTTTCTGAAATCGCCATCGTACCGGAAAGAGAGTGCAGTACACCTACTTTGATGGTATCGCCAGCCATCGCGCTAGCGCTCAGTACCGACGCGCTTAACGCAAGCGCCATACCTGAAACCAGATGTTTTATCTTCATATCTATTTCCCTTCTTGAGGTTAAGTTTCAATTCTTTAGCCGGATTGAATTAAGTACCGGGCCTTATGAAATTCACTTAGTCATTATTGGGAAATGTGCTGCACTGCGGTATGGGGTGATTGACGCATCGGTATACGTCAAATGACGTATGAGGGGGCGAAGAAGTTGCTAGTGGCTAGGGGTAAGACGCTTTGCTTGCTAGGGAAAAGCCGTAGCTCGTCGTTCGAACGTCACAAAGGGCGTGACTTGCTTGTTGCTCGCTGAAAGACTTCTTTACTATGGCTAGGGTAATCAGGGAGTTAGGTGCGTTGTAAGGAAGTTGTAACTTGGGGTTTAAGATAAGCTTTAGATATTAGAGATTGATAAATAAAGACCTTTAAAACTAAAGGGCAGGGCAAATAGAGCTATAGATCAAAAAGGGATTTGACCCCTTTAACTCTTAAATAAATCTGTCCCCTTTACCTCATATCAACCCTTACTAGGCATCTTTGACCACATATCATCAGAAAGTCTCTTTCCTAGTTCAGTAAAACCTTCCTTAGTCACATTTAGTTTTCTATCTATATTAATCCCTGCTAGACATCTTTCATTAACATTAATGGGGTCAGAGCCGTTTTGTAACTCAGATTATAAAACTTATGTCTACCCCATATGTTTTCATAGATTTTCATAGATTTTCATAGATTTTTTAGAAAGCTTTCTTGACATGTATTCAGATAAAGAACGCTCTCGATGATTAAGTAACTTATAAATCAATCCCATCAACTCAACAACACCATCATTTTTAAAACCCATTTCCTTTGCAGCTTTTAAATAAGCGTAAGAAAAAGATTTATTTTCATCCACACCTTGTCCGAAGTAGTACATAATACCTAAACCAGCCATAGATTTTGGACTTCCCTGAAGAGCTGATACAGAATACCAGTAATAGGCTTTTTCATAATCTGCATTACCTCCGACTCCCTTATAGTACATAGCACCTAAATACTCTTGTGCAGATATGTTTCCTAAGTTAGCAGATTCAATAAAATAATTCTTTGCTCTAACTAAATCTTTATCTCTTTCCAGACCAAAATAGAATATTTCACCTAAATACTTTATTCCGACATCATTGTGTTGTAATGCAGACTTTTCAAGCCAATAAATTGACAGATCAACATTTCTATCAGCCCCTTTTAAATAATTCCTACCTAAAAACGCCTGCGCTGTTGAGAAACCATTATTTGCTGACTTTCTTATTAGTCCAAGACCAGCCAGAATATCTTTTTCAACTTTGTCGCCATAATAAAGCATAGCCCCATAGTAATACTGAGCTACTTCATCACCCTCTTTTGCCTTATCTCTACAAACAAGTAAAGCTTTGCTTGTTTTTGATATCGCCTCACTCTCACACTCAGTAAAACTATAAGCAAAATCATTACAAAAGAATATCAAACAAAAACAAAAACAAAATATTTTCATAAAAACCACATTTTAAAATTTTCAATCCTAACTTATATCATGATAACATATTGGATTAAATTGCATATAACTAGCCATTGTACCAGTCGATATAATCAAAGAAACCAGAGTCCTTTAACCCTAAAATATTAGAACAAATAGGATCAGTGTAAGATTAATTTCACCACAACATAATTCTACTCTGATTCCATTCTAGCAGTTACTCTCAACATATATGGCACACTTCTTATTACTCACATTCTCTCCAATCACAACATACTTTATGTTAAATTTACAACCTTTACTATCATCAAAATCAAAGCCATCCTTTGTCAAAAAACCACCACAGACAGAATAATTTGTCGTAAAGAACAGTTCATAAATGGTATCTTTAAAAAAGAAAGCCCCTGAAGTTGTATGTTTAACACCTTCAACATCACTTTCAATCTCATAAATATCACCACTTATATATTTACCCCAAACATCAAACTTAACCTTACTATCTAACAGTGACATCACAGGAAGAAAAACAAAGACACATAATGGAAAAATAAAACTTATAACCCTCCAAGGCAAAACCCTATCTCGCTCTAAACTCCAAAGAACTTTAAAATAAACAATCATAGAGATCAAAAACAAAACAAAACAAATAAAAAATTCAATCACGGCCATATATACAGATGGCTCATGATTATCTAACTGATAAATTATCATTTAATTTCTTTCTCTGAAATCAATATTAATTAACAATCCCTTTCCACAGACACTGCACACTTCTTACCTTCATACTTCCCACCATCACCAATAGAAACATACCTTAGATATAACTCTACTCAGACCCCATTGATTCTAATTTCGGGATCGAGAGTGGGTCATCTAGTTTCCCTCCACGAAGCTACGAGCATAGTTATAAACAGAATCCATAATGAGAAATAGAAAATATAGCAAAGCACCCTGTATCCATAAGCATCCTTTGATTCAAAACAATTTCCAAAATAATCATCTATTACTGACAGTTCAACTTTATGAAGCAATTTAACAGTAACACTCTCTAGATACCAAATCACAAAAGGAAATATAATTGCCTGTGTAATACCTCCTGATACAAGAAGCCAAAAAACAGCTGACAAAACAAAAATAACTACCAGCCTGAGAAGATATTTTTCAGTATAGAGCT
Source organism: Amphritea japonica ATCC BAA-1530 (assembly GCF_016592435.1). Taxonomy (NCBI): domain Bacteria; kingdom Pseudomonadati; phylum Pseudomonadota; class Gammaproteobacteria; order Oceanospirillales; family Oceanospirillaceae; genus Amphritea; species Amphritea japonica. The sequence continues at coordinate 2,626,363 of NZ_AP014545.1, forward strand.
TTAAGTATACATCTTTTATATAACCTTCATTTAACATGCTCTCTATTAAACTATTTATCTGGTAGTTGTGGCCACAAATAACTAGAAACATCACTTCCAAATAAATCAAACGACTCTTTAAATCTTCTAACATCGTTTATTGTAATTAAAAGGGTCAAAGGCCTTTTTGGGGCCATGCCAATTCAAACTCACAAAAGGCATGATAACTATCAGGTAGTAAAGAGGAAGTTGTGGACATCGCTATCTCCTTATAAGACAAAAACGAGAATGCGCTGTTGCATTCTTAATCCGGCGTAGTATCCCACCAGCGTTTTTTACCTATCCCTTTGTATTTCTGATGTTTTGCAAATATCTAAACAGCAAAACACGCCCTTATCTAACGATAAAACCAGCATAACCGCTGGAGTGAACAAAATAAACGGTATACAGACAACTTTCTTACAAAGCACTTAGCTCTCTGACGAGCGATCACTCAATAAAAAAGGCTTTACGCTGTTTCGAGCAAGCGACGCAGTCGCGTCGAACTACGAACAACGAGCTACGGCTTTCCTGGCTTTTCTAGCCACAAAAAAAAAGCGGCATACGATAATTACCGTATGCCGCTTAGGCTCTGCCGAGCTATAAGAGATTGATGAGCTTATAGTTTATCAGCGGCGATACCTTTGATTTTAGGCCAGTTAGCGTTAGCTGCGGCTAGGTTAGCCTGGGTATTTTCTGACCAGACCTCTTGCACAACTTCGCTTTTTTGAACGTACAATTTACCGTCGATCAGTTCAAACGCTTTACCATTGACCGCGAATTTTTTACCCAGTGATGTGCCGTATGCACAGTAGCCGCCAAATTGTGGCGCATACTTCTCTGGGTTCGCATTAAAGGTATCGCGGTTTGCTACTGATGAGAAATGATAGATTGCGCCGTTATGGACCGTACTGATATTTGAATCACCTTCAACCGGTGCATTCTCAGTGAAATAAGCCACAGCATCATAGCCTGCCAGGGTGACGTTGTTTTCGTCGGTTTGCACTTCTACGCCGGCAAAACTAAGGCTGCTGAAAGAGAAAGCCGCTAGCAATGCCAGCGTTTTAAGGGGCGATAAAATCGATAAGATTTTCATTGTTGTAGTCCTATTTTGCATTGTGAGTTACAGTTAGTTTTTCCTGAACAAGCACTCAGTCTTGATGTGTTATATCTTAAAGAGCCCCCTATTAATCGATAGGTTCGAATTACCGGGAATTATGTCTGATCGTCTATGAATGCAATTAATCAATTACTCGACAGCTTAAAAATAGAAGCCAATGTGCACCACAATGGCCAGTATTGTGGCAATTGGGCGGTGGATACCTCCGGTACGCGGCAAATGACGTTTCATGTGGTCTCCAGGGGCAAGTGCTTTTTTAAGTTTGACGGCGAAGCCATCGAGCTAAACGAAGGTGATGCTGTGTTTATGCCTTCTGACGCAAAGCACTGCATCACTAATTTGCTGAATAGCCACCCTGCCGTTAATCAGGTTGAAGCCTTACCTATGACCCACAGCCTGGAAGAAGAGTCTACTGGTTTGGTCTGCGGCAACTTTGCTCACCAACATCCGATATTTGAAAAGCTTGTTACTCAGATGCCTAAGTTAATTGTCGTGCGACACAGCGACCAGGGTGCAACTCGCCGTATTATTGATCTGATTCTGGAAGAGTCTCAAACATCGGGCCAACACACGAATGTCTTATTAAATCGTTTAGCCGACTGCCTGTTTTATCTACTGGTCAGGGATAGCCTGGATACCGCCACCGGCGTGTTTGCCGCGTTATCCCACCCACAATTATGCGCTGCCATGGAGCTTATCCACCAACAGAGCAGCGGCCAACGCCTCAGTTTAGATGAACTCGCCAGTGCTGCTGCGCTGTCCCGATCGGCATTTTCCAGCTTATTCAAAGAGGTGGTTGAACAATCACCGATGGACTACCTAACACAATGGCGTATGACTCAGGCCTATCGTTGGCTAGCGGATGAAGGCATCACCACTCTGGATGCGGCACTGCGCTGCGGTTATGAAAATGAATCCTCTTTTTCCAAAGCCTTTAAACGGGTGATGGGAGTCGGCCCCGGGCAGGCACGCGCCAGAACTGAAGCGGAATAAGCTCAGGCACAGATTCAAAGGATGATAGTGGCTAGGTGCCAGACGCTTCGCTTGCTAGAAAAAGCAACGTCAAAAGCCGTAGCTCATTAAAGAGGTCAGAGCTCTTTTTGGGCCATATACAAACACCCGTCTTACAAAGTACGTTTTCCCCCTATTGATAAAGAAGGCTCTTCGAGCAAGCGACGCAGTCGCGTCGAACTACGAACAACGAGCTACGGCTTTATGCACTCAGTGCTTTAAGCGCATGTTCTGGATCCGCTTCGACAACCCGCAAAAGTGATCGCGCTGCTCCCGTGGGGTGTCGACGCCCTTGCTCCCAGTTTTCTATTGTGCGTTTACTCACGCCGAGAATGAATGCAAACTTTTCCTGAGAAACTCCTAAACGCTCACGAATAGCCTTAACTTCAGGGTCGGGAAAATCAAAGGTCCGAGATGCTTTTTTATTTTCTTTTACAATCTCATCCATCTGCTGAACGCTTTCTAAAAGCTCATCAAACATTTCATTATTCATTGTTGCCACCTTTCAACTATGGCTTTCAATTGTGCCAATTGTGCTTTAGTTAAGTTGTCTTGTTTGCCCTTAGGGTATACATACAACATGCGAATATGATGGTCATCAACTACCCAATAGTAGATTACGCGTATACCACCACTTTTCCCCGTCCCTTGTACACTCCAGCGGATTTTCCGAAGCCCGCCGGATTCTTTTATCAGATCCCCTGAAGCTGGACGACTTATAAGCACTTCCTGGAGGTTTTTATATTCGTCATCACTCAGCATCTCTTTGATGAGCTTTGTGAATACAGCGGTTTCGACAATAACCATTTATTCTCCATTCATTATACGCCAATGGCGTACTACTATCCATGCTCGAAAAGCGACAGGGTAAGAGTCATTGATTTAATCGTAAACAAGCGTACAGACATGCCTGGCAATACTTACAAAGGGCATAATAGAGATGAGACAGTAAAGTGAACGTTGTGAACATCGCGATCTCCCTTAAGACAAAAACGAGAATGCCCAACGCACCCTTAGCAGAGTGTCGTATCGCACCAACGTTTCTTACAAATCCTTTTGTATCTAATGTCTTGCACTGAACTGCAAAACACGCCTTATCTAACGATAAAACCAGCATAACCGCTGGGATTGAAAAAAAAACCATATACAAATAGCCTTCTTACAACACACAGAACATAAACACTTACCATTGAGCCTATTAAGAAGGTTCTTTCTAGCCACTAGCCACGAACAAGTCACGCTCTTTGTGACGTTCTAGCCACTGCCCTTACTCATGACTAGCAATCAGTCTCAGCGCTACCCCCGCCGCCGCGGTACGGTTCTCAACACCCAGTTTAGGGAAGATCTGTTCCAGGTGTTTGTTGATAGTCCGCGGGCTGATTTCCAGAATCTCGGCGATCTCCCGATTGGTTTTACCGTTCGCTAGCCAGAAGAGTACTTCAGCTTCCCGCTCGGTTAGTTCCAGTTCCTGTTTTAATAGCTCAGCACCGGTTGGTTTTTTGCCATCGATTAACTGCATTAAGACTTCGCCGTTACTTTGGTAACCGATGAGCTTCAGTGTCAGTGGATATTCCAGATCTCGCACCGACATGCGGTCTTGTTCTGCTGGGCTGTGGGCCAGCCAGCTACGAATCTGGGGTAACAGGCATTCCGCCTGAATCTGTTCTGTCACCTCTGCGCGATTGAATAAAGAGTATGCCCTGGGTGTTGCCCAGCGAATCTGGCCCTCACCAATGGTCAGCAGGTGCTGCCCGGTGCTATCCAACGCGCTGTGAACACTGCTGGTTTGGCGGGCATTACCCAGATGTACACGAATGCGGGCCAGTAGTTCATTGGGGCTGATCGGCTTCGTCAGGTAATCCACACCGCCAGAGTCCAGCCCCCGGACAATATCATCGGTATCGGTGAGGCCGGTCATAAAGACCACCGGAATCGCGGCCAGATCCGGATCGGCTTTAAGCTGTTTACAGGTTTCAAAACCATCCAGCACCGGCATAACCGCGTCCATCAGAATGATATCGGGGCGGATTCGCTTACAGATCGTCAGTGCCTGACGGCCTTCAAGGGCGACAAGAACATCAAGACCCGCGCCTTCCAGCGCATCGTTAATCAGGCTTAGTGCGTTAGGCGAATCGTCCACCACCAGCACTACATCATTTCGCATCGGTTCCATCTCAGTCATATTCATTAGCCCTTGCTCATTAGCCCTTACTCATTAGCTCTGAGTCTCCAGATAGATCACAAGCTTATCGAACAGGAAGTTTTCACTAAGTTCCCTCAGGTGGGCTAACGCCCCTGTGGATATAATCCCCAGCCCTTCAATCTCTTTCAGACACTGCACCACCCCTTTGCGATAACCCAGTTCGGCGCAGTTTTTCAGCTCAAGTATCAAAGGATGGTCTGGCTGGCTGATCGCCTTGCCAGCGTCAGCAGTATCCTCGGTAATACTGTCAGACAGGTGCCCAGCCGATGTTAGTTCTGCAGGTGTTATTGAACTTTGAGGATCGGACTCACCCCGGTAGATCCATTTCAATTCCAGATACTTACCCAGGGTTTCGAGCAGATGATGGTTAGCCACCGGTTTCACCAGGTAATCATCGTAACTCTCATGCCCTTCTTCCCCTGCGGACAGCTCCCGTGCATCGGCCGACAACATCACTATCTTCCCGGGGACTTTGCGCTGCCGCAGAATACTCGCCAACTGCAGACCGGACATCCCCGGCATAGAGATATCCAGCAGGAACAGATCCGGCTCTGTCTTCTGTAGTTGTGACAAACAGCTATCCGCATCCGGGGCTTCCATAATACTGAACCCAAGCGGCATCAGAATATCCGCCAGCAGGCCGCGCAATACCGGGTCATCATCCACCAGACAGAGCGTCCTTTTATAACCTTCGTAGCCGATGATGCGTCTTTCCTGCAATACTGGTGTTAACTCCTCATTACTCACCCAGGGCAGCATCATCGAGACTTTGAAACAACTCCCCTGCCCAGGGTTACTCTCAACCTGCAGATCGCCCCCCATAATGTCGGTCAACAGATTAACAATGGTCAGCCCCAGCCCCGTGCCGGGCAGATGAGCCGTATCCCGGTTACGGATGCGTTCAAAGGGTGCAAATATTCGCTGCAATTGATACTCATCGATACCGGGGCCGGTATCCCGGATGGCAAACTCCGCCACCTGATTACGGTAATGAATATCAAAATCCACCCGACCATTCGGGGTATATTTGATCGCATTGGAAAGCAGATTAATCAGAATCTGCCGCAAACGTTTTTCATCGGTAACGATACGTTGTGGCAGTGGGTTGGCAATATGACAGTTGAATTCGATACCTTTCTGTAACGCCTGCATACGAAACATCTCGGCCAGTTGTTCAATAAGCTCCGGCAGATTGACCTGATTACGATAGAGATCTAAGCGCCCCGCTTCGATCTTAGAGATATCCAGTAAGCCCTCGATCAGGTCGGTCAGATAGAGGCCACTACGGTGGATAATATCCAGACCCCGCTGTTGATCTTCCTGCAGTTCAGTACGCTCACGCAATAACTGTGCATAACCCAGTATCGATTGCAGCGGCGTACGCAACTCATGACTAATCCCCGACAGATAGCGACTCTTAGCCGCATTAGACCGCTCGGCTAACTCTTTAGCCTGCTGCAACTCAAGGTCGGTTTTCTCGTGGGCGTCGATCTCCCGGGTCAGTTTCATGGTTTGCCGGTTGGATTCCTGCTGAGCCACCACCCGACTTTCGTGAGCCAGCAAGAACAACCAGGTCACGACACCCGAGGCAATAAACAGAGTGAAAAACAGCGTCCAGATCGTTTGTAAGACCAGCGCCGTTTCTTCCGGGGTTTGCGGTGCTAACTGCCGGAATATAATCGCCAGCAACACAGCCAACACCAGATTTACCACCAGTAACAGGGTAACAAACTTACCCAAACGCGAACTGACCAGCTTTACCGTCCGCCGGGGTAGCAGCAGATGAAGCATCTCCATCACCTGCCGGGAAAGCCGCGCCTTAGGTTTGCAGTTATCCAGACAACGCACATCCAGCGAACAACAGAGGGAGCAGATCGGCAGATCATAGGCGGGACAAAAGCTCATATCCTCCCGCTCAAAATCATTCTCACAGATACCACAGGTAACGATGCTGACATTGCGGGTTTGCCCGACAACCGGCACCAGACGGATATACTGCTTCAAGTCTTCGTTGGTACGGGCAATATAGTAACGACCACCGGTCAGCCAGGCGATCAGCGGCACACAGACAAAACAGCTCGCCAGGCTGACAAAGTGGCAAAGATTGCGGGCTTCTTCGCCAAACAGGCCGAGATAACTCAGCATTCCCAGTGTCGTAGAGATCACCATCGACCCCATACCGACCGGGTTGATGTCATACAGATGACCCCGTTTAAACTCGATACCCGGTGGACTCAGCCCCAGCGGCTTATTGATTAGCAGGTCTGCCGACAAGGACGCCAGCCAGCTGATCGCAATAATGGCAAAGATACCCAGAATCGCTTCCAGTGCCTGATAGATACCCAGCTCCATCAGGATCAGGGCGATAGTCACATTAAACACCAGCCAGACCACCCGCCCCGGATGACTGTGGGTCAGTCGTGAAAAGAAGTTAGACCAGGCGATAGACCCGGCATAGGCGTTGGTGACATTGATCTTCATCTGGCAGACCACCACCATCAATGCTGCCAGCAGCAGTGCAATCTCGGGGGAGCCGGTCATCAGCTGAAACACCCGCTGATACATATAGGTGGGATCTGAAGCTTCCTGAACACTCATTCCCTGTGTGATCGCCAGATAGGCAAGAAAGGAACCCAGGAGCATTTTTATCATCCCGGTAAACACCCAGCCAGGACCGGCCATAATCAGCCAAAACCACCACTGACGCTTATTCTCTTCAGTTTTCTCCGGCATAAACCGCAGATAATCCACCTGTTCGCCTATCTGCGCAAACAGCGCAAAGAACACGGATACCGCGGCACCAAACATAATGATGTCAAACTCACCGCTGGCGGTAGCGGCCATCCCCGGGCTGAACTCAGTCCAGCCCTGCAAACTATCAAATTCAAACCAGAGCACCACCACAATAGCTGCCAGTTGCAGCGCTACCCAGAGATTATGCGTTCCCACCTGAAACCGACTAATCGCCGTTATGCCGTGAGTAACGATGGGGATAACCGCCACCGCACAGAGCAGATAACCCACCGCTAACGGAATACCAAACAAGGCTTTCAGCGCCGAGGCCAGAATCGCCGCTTCAATAGCAAAGAAGATAAAGGTGAACGAAGCATAGATAAGGGAGGTCAGTGTAGAACCCAGATAACCAAACCCCGCACCCCGGGTTAACAGATCGATATCCAGCCCATGTTTGGCAGAGTAGTAAGCGATAGGAAACCCGGTGATAAACAGCACCAGACAGACCGCCAGCATCGCGATAACCGTATTGGTAAAGCCATAACTGAGTGTTACCGCTGCAGCCAACCCCTCAAGCGCCAGAAATGATGCAGCCCCCAGCGCAGTTTTACCCACCCGGGAGATACTCATATGACGCCCTTTACGCGCAGTAAAACGAAGCGCGTAATCCTCCAGCGTCTGATCAGCAACCCACTTATTATAGTGGCGTCGCACCTTAAGGATTTTCTGGAAAGCGGGCATAAACTCCTTACATCTAATCGCACAAACTCAGTGCGCAAGCCCTCCTGCAGTGCGCGCCCACGCACCACAACAGAGCCTGTATAACTGTTTTTCCGTAAACCGGGCTTTAATAGGAAGTAGATTGCAGGATTGGTGCCAGACGGGGGGAAGGCAAAGAAGTAGCTAGTTGCTAGTGGTTAGACGCGACTGCGTCGCTTGCTAGAAAAAGCAGAAAAACTAACATTGTAGGAGCGACGCCCCGTCGCGAAGGCCAACTTTCCCTAGAATTAGTCGTCAGATTCTCCTCTGTGTTCTCTGTGGTGACTCTCTTTTTAGATATCATTTCTACCACGGAGGACACAGAGAGCACGGAGGAAAAACAAAGAGAATCGCCACGGGGGAGTGGCTCCTACAGTAGACAATAAGCGCATCACAATACTGCAAATTAAGCCCTTTCTCTTGCGATCAAAACCCCACCCGATATAACCGCCATGATGCCAATAACACCCAAAAGGCTGGGTAAAGCATCACCTAAGACAACCCCAATTATTAATGAGAAAATAATGACAGAGTACCCTGCTGCCCCCACTATTCCTGCTCTTGTTTGTCCATAGGCTTTAGTCATATAAATCTGAGCTAGCGACGCAGTTACCCCTATGGCTAGAAGATAAAGCCACTGCATTCCTTCAGGCATGATAAATTCACCCATCATGAAATTCAGAGTCTCGCTTCCATAATAAGGCGAGATCATCATAGAAATCATAGGAACCAAAATACCAATACCCATAAAACTAAGCACAATAATGCGCGTATTATAATATTTGTTTAACTCTCTGATACTGGTAAACGCTAATGCCGCGCACACTGCATTTAGCAGTCCGAATACATGACTTTCTTCAACGCTCAAGCCAGCGGGTTGCATTACAAGCAGCATCCCTACAAAGCCGATAATGATAGCCAGCCAGCCTTTCTTCCCAATTCTTTCACGTAAGAACCACATTGCAAAAATAGCCGTAAAGATAGGTGACATTCGTGAGTAGGTAACCGCATCAGCTAACGATATATTTGCGACATTGTAGAAAAATGACAACATTGCGATCAATCCAACACCTGCCCTAAACAAAAGCAGCCAGGGCTTTCCTCCTTCTTGACGCACAGGGACTTTAAAAAAGGTCGCTGAGATTAAAAGCACGCCAATAATGTTTCTAAAAAAGACGATTTCAACGGTTGGCATATCAGCCGCTAAAAACTTTGCAAACGCACTCATAAAGGCTAAGTAAAACGCCGATACAAGCATAAACCATACGCCTTGATTAATATTTTTAACCACTGACACAACCACCTTTTTACTGACTATAACCAACACAAGCGCTGGCCTGAGCCACCCCTCCTCTACTTCAGGTTAAGCTCTATTGCTTTACCCACTGTTCGGCTTCCTTGCTTATCCAGTCAATGAACGCGGCAGTTTTTCTGTCTGGTTCTTTATAGTCGGGCCAGGCGATATAGTAGGCATAATCCGGTAGTTCCAGATCGAACAGTCTGACCAGCGAGCCTTCCTGCAGCTCTCGCTGCAACAGCAGCGGACAGCCGAGCATAATGCCCTGCCCATTCAGGATGGCTTGTAAGCGAACATTGGTATCATCAAATATCAGCCCGCTTTCACAGCGCACCTGCTCAGCCCCGGCCAGGTCCAGCCACTCACGCCAGGGGGCGTAATCCGTGTCATGGATAAAGGTGTGTCCCGCCAGGTCTTCGGGGTGAAGGATCCTGCCGGCCTCTTGCAGAAAAGCAGGACTGCAAACGGGGGTCAGCTCTCCGGGAATAAGCCTCTGTGCTTCTGCACCTGGCCACTCCCCTTTACCCCAGAGAATAGCCGCATCAATATTCTCTGCACTAAAATCAGGGGCGCTATTTCGGTGAATAAGATCCACCTGTATCTCTGAGTTTTTAACCCAGAAATTTTTAAGCCGCGGCGCAAGCCACGAAACTGAAAAGAACGGCCGCAATGCAATATGCAGGTTGGCCTGCTGCTTCACTTCCATCACATTGCGCACAGCACTGGCAATCGCCTTAAATGGCTCATCCAGAGAGGTATAAAGACGGTAGCCCTCATCAGTAAGCAGCATACTTCGGCTGGTACGACTGAACAGCCGTACTTCCAAATACTCTTCCAACGTTTTGATCTGATGACTTACCGCTGAAGGTGATACCAATAACTCCTCAGCAGCTTTGGTAAAGTTCAGATATTTGCCCGCCACCACAAAGGTTTTCAGGGCATTCATCAACGGTATATAAGCCATCAAGCGACTCCTTAACTCATTGTTGTTTCAGCCCAGCGGGCCAATGTCAGTAGCTGATCATCTTCACGGGGGCGGCCTATAAACTGCAAACCCAGCGGTAAACCTTGTTCATCGGTCATCCCCGGCAGCGTCACTACAGGCAAGCCCAGAACCTGCCATGGCCGGCTCATATGCGGCTGACCGGTAGCGGTTTGACCCGAAGGAGCGACACCCGGCGCCGCCGGTGCCAGTATCGCATCGACATCCTGATGATCAGGATTAGACCAGAGCCAGTTACCTATCTTGGCGACCGTTTCTAACGAATCCATATAGGTCTCCCGCGCCATGCCCCGTCCCAACTCAAATAGCTGCTGCAAGGCTTCTGATAGTTGCTCGGGATGTTCCGCTTCATGGGTCAGATTACGGGTCGCTTCCCAGGCCATTATCTTATGATGATGCTCAACTAAACGACGAATCAGATCACAGCTATGCATCTCGATCATCTCAGCGCCCTGCTGCTGTAAACGATTACTGAATTGTTCCAGCGCCTCATCCATCGCCGGATCACTGTCACCCACCGAACTGCCTTTACAGACTAAAATCCGATAGGGACGATCAGGCTTCGCAGCTGGGGCAAGCGGTTGCTGCAATAAAACACTACGCAACAACTCGATGTCTTCCACCTGGCGGGCAAAGAGTCCTAAGGAATCCAGTGACTGGGCCAACGGCTGCACTCCGCGTAATGAATATTCACCCCGGCTGCCAACATAACCCACCACACCACAATAAGCGGCCGGGCGAATAACCGATGCCGCCGTTTGTGAGCCGACAGCCACCGGGATCATAAAATCCGCTACAGCTGCTGCTGAACCACTCGACGACCCACCCGGGGTACGGCTCAGGTCTCTTGGATTACAGGTTTTACCCGGTTTGAAATAGGCAAATTCAGTGGTCACCGTTTTACCCGGCACGATGGCACCAGCCTTGGTTAACAAGTTAACGCAGCTGGCGTTATCCACCGGCTGTCTGCCCTGATAGATAGCTGATCCCATCTCTGTTGGCATAGCCGCGGTATCAATAATATCTTTAATACCTATCGGTAAACCTTGCAACAGGCTGGATTTATAGAACGCCTCATGTTGCTGATAGTGTTGCAGATACTGCTCACGGGATAACAGATAATGCCAGGCTCCAACCTCCGGCTCCCGGGCATCGATCCGGTCGTAGTAAGCATTAATCAGATCCACAGGAGAAACGTCTCCCGCGGCGATCATATCGAGAGCGCGGCGTAAACTTAACGTATTAAAGTCGATATCCTGCGTCGGGCTATTCATAGCCCCGCCTCATCCAACACATTACGGAAGAAGCTCACAGGAACATCCACTACACCCCCGCCGATACGACCGGATTCGCCGCGATCTTCAATCATTCCCAGCAACACCATCGGGCCACCCTGATTTTCTACTACCTGACGGGCAGACGTCATCGCCGGACGCGAACCAAAACCAGTCAGCGTTGCTGCCAGGGCTTTTTCTGGACGATTCAGTGCGTCCTCAGGCAGATAAGCCTTAAGGCCTTCATAAGAGGCAGTCGCCGTATTTAAAACCTGGCCCCCCAGGCCAATGAAATCGACTACCGCACTATCACCTATAGCCCCAACAGCACGACGACCGGTATGGGCTTCATCAATAGCGCCCTTCACTTCAGGGGCGGCCATCGTAATCCAGAGCCCCGGTTTAGCCGCAACCTGAACACCAAAGTCATAACCATTACCAGCTGCCTTGGTTATCAGAGAAGCACCTTCGACACCCTCTGCCGCCGACATCATCAGGCTGCTGGAAGCCATCCAGATATTCAGGGCAAAGGCCATCGCGCCATTCAAAAAGGTTTCTATCTCTTCCGGAATATCACCACTAGTCGCCTTAAAGAGCTGATCTGCGATCAACGCAGAGCCGGCAATGGTGCGTCCATGACAGTCATCACCATCACCCAACGCAGCCGCTATCACAGGTAACAGATCAATAGGTTGCTCTAAACGGTTAGCGATCCAGTCACTCAGTTCACCATTCAGCCAGCGTAAGTGCGCCTGCAGTTCAGGGTCTAACTTTCCTAAACGGGTACAGTGCACCATGCCTTCATTCAAAACCGAGTATTTTTTCGCCGCAGGGTTATTCGCATCCGCGATTACCATTAACTGCATCGACGGCGAGACTACACCCGCCAGTGGTACCACTATGTGATGATCCTGTGCCGGTTCAACTCGAATCAATCCCTGGTTAATCATCTGTCTGGCCTGATCATAACTATCAGCCCAGCCTTCCCATACGGCGCTTACACAAAGCGAATTCATCACCGGTGCTGGAATCGTATCGACAGCGCTAAATGGAGGACCTGCATGTAGCAACAATTTAGCGTCACCAGCGATAACATCGCTAACCCGGCACATTCCTGTCCATTGAGGATGACATTCAGAGACCCGATCAAACGCAGTCTGATCAGCAACAGATAACAACATAGAAATACTCTCCTGACGGGTTATGCCATCACCAGGATGGCACCCGTTTTTATTATGATAAGAGACAGGACTTACGTAACACTTACTCGGCAGATGCCAGTTTGACCGAACACCTATTCAGCTCGAACCCAGCTTTCACTGTTCGCCAGTGCTGCTGATTGAGCGATTCGGTTGAGGAAATCACGCTCGACTGTCGTACCCGGTAGTGGCGTGCCATTAACTTCAACAACCGCACAACCGGCTGGCTGGAAAATAGCAAACATCTCATGTTCACCGGTCTGAGTTTCTTCAGGAGGCAGTGCGACGGCAAAAGGCTCGGCCAGATCTTTCCAGATCATGCTCAGGGTTGTACCTGTGCTTTCAGAGTGCGCGATGCAGGCCTGCTGCTTTGGATAGTCAGCTTCAGTTTTAAAGCTGGCATCTGCGATATATTCCAGGTTATCCAAGGCCACCGCCGGGCGGAACAAACCGAAACGACGAACAAAGTTCTCGACCAGATACTGCGCCAGCTCGAGGTTATCAGTCAGGCACTTACGCACGGCGCTGCTGTCCTCTTTCTGGTATGGATTTTCCAGCACCAGAATGGCTTCACCCCGGCCATAATCAGAAGCGGCGATTCGAAAGTACAGCGACAGTGACGACCAGTCACCTTCGGAATCAGTTTTCAGATAGATAAACGGGTTATCACCGGTCCAGTCGACCTTACCTGTACGGATAGAATTCATAGCATAGATCCTTGTGTAATAGTTCTTGTTGTTATGGGTTAATGAAGCGCCGATCAGGCACGCGCTTTCGCTTTAGCCCGCAGTTGTTCAAAGTCAGAGGTAGGCTGCCAGCCCAGTAGCTCTTTCGCCGCTGAACTGGAGAAAACTGACGCGCGTGGATTTTCCTGGAAGCGCCGGGGAATTGAGACAGTTGGGAGATCGCCAATCACATCCTGATACCACTCCAGCGTAGGCTCTGGGTGCGAAGTATCATCTGCGCTAAGGAAGAACGTGCCGTAGCGCAAACCTTCAGCCTTCAGAGCACAGTCAAATGCGGTAGCTACATCTTCGGCAGTCACGTAGTAGAACAACCAGTGTCGATCAGGCGCATCTACAAACTCGATATACTGTTCGAGGCTTTCATCCAGGACGACCGCCAGTGGACGCAGACAGATCACATCCATATCGGTCCCATCAACAAAGCTCTTCGCCATCTGCTCCATAACGATTTTGGAAACGCTGTAAGCCTGCACCGGCTTATTCTCATGAGTTTCATCAATCGGCAAAGAAACGGGATGCCAATCCGGGCGCATCTCACTCAGGCCGCAGGCCGAAACACTGGAACAGAGCACCACTTTTTGTACTTTCATCTCAGATGCCGCCTGCAGAACATGCCAGGTGCCACGCACATTGATATCGATATATTCTTCCGGGGCACAGTTCCAGTCATAATCCAGTGCTGCCAGATGCACGACTGCATCAGCACCCTCAAACGCTTTGCGCAACTGCGGCAGATCCATCACATTCGCTTCTATATATTCAACACCGCTATCCCCCGCAACCAGATCAGCGATAACAACCTCATAGCTTTTTAATAACTGGCGGACAACATAGCCCCCAACGCGACCAGCACCACCGGTCACAACAACACGTTTAATAGACATAGACTTACCTAATTTTTACTCAGCTGTGTTTACAGGATTTGTTCTACAAATCGTTCAGCTTAAAGATCCAGAACCAACTCTGGAGAGACCGACCGGGAGACACACAGCATCATGTAATCGTTATCAGCTCTTTCCTCTTCAGAAAGGATCGAGTCACGATGATCAGGTACTCCGGACAACACACCGGTTTCGCAGGAACCACAGACACCATCACCACAGGACGTGGGAATTTTAATACCGGCTTCACGCAGTACGGTCAGTGCCGATTCACCTTCAGGGATACGGATACGCTGCCCGGTACTGTTGATCACCACATCAAACGCACCGCCGGAGTTATCAACCGGACCGGCCGCAAAGCGTTCAATATCCAGACTCCAGATCGGGTTAGCCTGTTCCGCATAGCGCTGCTCCAGGGCATCAAGGAGCGGTTTAGGGCCACAGGAATATACTGACGTATCAGCATCACAGGTCGCTAATAACCCTGGCAGATCAATATATCCATCTTCTTTATCACCATTCAGCGTGATACGGGACTGATCATAATGCGCCAGCTTTTCCAGGCAGGACATACGACTACGTTCGCGAGACAGATACACAAGACGCCAATCAAGCCCTTTGGCATCAGCTTCCTGAATCATTGGCAACATAGGTGTGATACCAATACCCCCGGCAATAAACAGGCATTTTTTACGCGGTTTAAATGGAAAATGATTACGGGGTTCAGACACCTTCAGCGTATCGCCTTGCTGTATCTGATTGTGAATAAAAAGAGAGCCTCCCCGGCCACCCTCTTCGCGCAGAACCGCCACCTGCCACTGGCTACTATCGTTACAGTCACTGCATAACGAGTACTGTCGCAACATGACATTATCCGCGTCCACATTGCCGTCGGCATCAGTACAGGTTTCAAGGGCCAGTTCAATATGTGCACCGGGTTGCCATGGCGGTAATGGCTCACCGTTTACTGCAACCAGCGTCAACCCTACAACATCTTCCGTCAGCGGTTGCTTAGCAGCCACTTTTACCAATATTTGATTAGTCGTTGCCATGAGATCACCCTTTAAAAGTTCCCATCTTCGAACAACGCCGAGGACAGGAATCCGTCTCAAAGCTGGGTCGGCCTGACTGGCATAGAACAACCAGACCGCCCATCTTTCTTATTATTACTGGAGTCGAATCTACGACCCGTTTATTCAGTCTCAGCAAGCTGAGCATCTGCCCGCTTATCTTCAGCCCGATACATATCAACCAGCCAGTTCTGCAAACGCTGGATAACCTGCTCTTCAGAGGCCAGGCGACCCCGGGGTGCATGTTTAGAGTGCATCCCTTTCTGCATCGCCCTCCAGGCGAACAGGTCCTCTTCCATTACCTGCCACAGATCGTCATGTTCCTGCTGAAAGTTCTTCTGGTAATCATCACGCTCCAGGGTTGATTCCGGATACATCCATGACACGCCATACCAGGTTTCTGTCGCACTCTTAGGCAGCCAGATGAAGAATTTCACTTTGTCTGGCATCGCCACAAGGAACATATTTGGTGCCACTGTTATATAGGACAGTTGCTCACGTTCCTGGTCTGTCAAGCTTGCCATGGGTGGCTGCAGGATAGAGCCCGTATGCGTTGGTGCAGCGTCTTTATGCTGGCTGATCAGGTTATATGCCACCAAACCTTTGTCGGCATCATTGTATTTAGCCTGCTCATCAACACTGCCTGGAGGCAACGGGTACATCTCTCCCCATGAACCACCATGCAGGACTGAGCAGTGATAACATTCATCGTTGAAAATCTTCCAGTTCCAGTCGAACGCTTCCATTTTTAGCGGTTCTGAAGCACGCAATTCAGATAATTTATAATTGCTCAGCTGCTCACCCAGGTTGGCGAGTCGATCACTCAATGGCGGTAAACTTTCATCGTAAGTAACAAAGATGAAACCTTCCCAAATTTCAGTACGAATTTTCGGCAGACAGACATCTTTAATATTAAAGTCTTCTTCATCTTTATCGGTCAGACCCGGTGCAGTAACCAGCTCACCACCCGTACTGTAAACCCAGGCATGTAACGGGCAACGTAACCGACGCGTATTACCTCGTCCTTCAACAATCAACATACCCCGATGCTGACAGACATTTGAAACGACATTGATTGAACCACTACGATCTCGGATAACGATCAAAGGGTCTTCACCAACATCAATAGTGTAGTAATCACCCGCTTTAGGGATATCATTCGCACGGCCAACACAGAACCATTCATGACCCCATACAGCATTCAATTCAAACTGATAAAAATCATCACCCGTAAAACATTCTGGCGGCAGTGAATAAACCGGACCACCGTCACTATAACTCGCATCAAATTCAGAAATAGAGATTGGGCTTTTTATTATTTTTTTAGTCATCTCACAAAGACTCCCGTCACAATTATTAATACATTAATTGATTTAAAATAATATTAATCAGCCACAAGCCAATTCAATAGAATTTTAAATCCAGAAACTTAATAGTCTCAAAAAACTATCACTTTAAGAACAAAGTATATTTCAAGGATCTATGAAACAAACTCAATGAACGACCCTTCTTAATTCAATCGTTGAATTTCATTCACAACACCAAAGATACACTGCCATTACGGGACCTTAAAGCAAGTATAATTCAACGATAGTTGAGTATAGCTAAGGGTAAAAGCATGCATTTATCTTGTAAAATTCTCATCATTAACAATTGATTCCAGTGAGAACAATAAATGTCTTCAAAAATAAAATTCCACCTTGACCATACGATGATAAGAGTTATTAATCTTGAAAAATCTCTGGACTTTTATGTTCGAATAATGGGAATGAAAATATTAAGAAAAAACGAATATCCCGACGGAAGATTTACCAATGTTTTTATTGGTTATGGCCCTGAAAACATCACTACAACAATTGAAATAACAAACAACTGGGATACAGAAAAACCTTATGATAAAGGTGAAGCCTATGGCCATATTGCATTTAATGTTGAAAATGTATCTGCCGCAATGGAATACCTGGAAGCAGAAGGTGTAACAATAAAAAGTCCGGCCAAGCCGATGAATCACGGCACCCGAATGCTGGGGTTTGTATTCGACCCAGACGGTTACATCATAGAGCTGAACGAACCGTTGAATAGCTAACGTCTCTTTACATCAAAACAGATACAAAAAAAGCCGGCAAAAACCGGCTTTTTATCACGCTAACATTTTTCTAGAGTCTCAATTAACGGTTGTAATCCTTTCCCGTTGGTACAACTAACACAGGCACTTTTGATCTCTTAATCACCTGCTGAGTAGTATGGCTCTGACTATGTAAGCCCAGCTTATTTTCAGTACCCATAACTATCAGATCAACCTGCTCTTGTTTCGCCGTCGCCAAAATAGCTTCATCATGATTACCTTCAACCACTTTCGGCGTCACTTTAATTTTGACAGGAACATCCAGGTTTTGGAGCTCTTCATCGAAGAACAGCTGAACCCGCTCTTCCATCTGTTTAATCACTTTGGCAATGCCTTCATCGTGAACTTTCTTCACCAGATCTTTAGGCAGATATTGACGAATAAGTGCTTCACCCAGTTCACCTACTGGATTAACCACATGCAACATAACCAACTCTGCCTGATTTTGTTGCGCCAGCTGAATGGCATGACGATAAACAGAACGGGTATAGGCCCCCAACGACGTTGTATACAGAATTTTATTAATTTGCGGCAAGCTCATGGTTTTCATTCCTTACATCATGTTCGGCAGGAACAGCACAACCTGCGGGAAAAAGCTGACGATCACTACTGCCACACACATCAGTAGGAAAAACGGGAAAGCCGCCTTTACTACTCTGCCAATCGACTGCCCGGTCAATCCCTGCAAAATAAACAGGTTAAAACCAACCGGAGGAGTCATCTGCGCCAGCTCGACCATCAGTACCAGAAACACTCCGTACCAGATCGGGTCAAACCCGGCCTGCAAAATCAGTGGCAGTGTAATTGGCAAGCTCATCACAATGATAGAAATACCATCGAGGAAGAAACCCAGCAAAATATAAAACAGCGCCAGAATTCCCAGTAATGCATAGGGTGATAATCCCAGACTCTCAATAATTTTCACCAGCTCAACCGGGATATGCAAATAACCAATCGCAGTAGACAAGAATGCTGCAGATATCAGAATTGAGCACACCATACAGGAGGTTTTTACCGCTCCCATCGCCGCTTCAATGACGATATCCCAGGAAAAACTACCCATGCAAATGACCAGAACAAAGGTTGCGGCAACACCTACCGCCGCAGCTTCTGACGGTGTTGCGATACCACTGTAAATCCCGCCGAGCACCAGAAAGATCAACGTCACTATCGGTATCAGATCTTTCAGACCATTAAGCAGGCGACCCAGCGTCAACTTTTCTTCTGAGCGTGGCGCTAATTCAGGGTTAATAACGCAACGAACGATAATGTAAGAGGAATACAAAAAAGCGACCAAAAGGCCCGGCATAATGCCCGCAGCAAAAAGCTTAGCAATCGAAACCTCAGCCAGCACGCCATAAATAATCATGACGATTGACGGTGGAATCAACAGCCCTAAACTACCGGCTCCCGCCAGCGAACCAACGGCTAAAGCATTGTTATAACCACGTTCAGCCAGCGCAGTCGTAGTGATTTTACCCACGGTGGCTGTTGTCGCAGAAGTAGACCCACTCACGGCGGCAAATAAGGTACAGCCCAGTACATTTGTATGTAATAACCGACCCGGCATCCACTGTACAAAGGGTGAAAGACCTCGGAACAATCGATCAGAAATATCGGTACGGAAAATTATTTCTCCCATCCAGATAAATAGTGGTATGGCTGATAACTCCCAGGCACTGGAGCTACGCCAGATAACAGAACGGGCAATATAACCAACACGGTCCAGCGGGAAATCAGCGATGAGGGTCAGACTGGTAATCGCGACCAGAAACAGACCAACAAAGACCCAGACCCCAAGGCCGAGAAACAGTATGATCAGGGCCAGCATAATGCCCATCGTCAGTAAAACGTCCATAGCAGACTCTCTTATAATTGTTATTGTTGCGACAACAGGTCAGTCTTGCTCACTCAGCAGCGGCTGGCCTGAAACGACCCGCACAATGTAGGCGAGCATCTGAATAATAAAGATCGCCAGACCCAGTAAGACAAAGGCTTCTGGAATCCACAGAGGTACCGCGGCGATAGTCTCGCTGGTTGAGCCCCGGTCTATATTCCGGGCAACACTCTTCCAAAAATACAGGGCGATATACGAAGTCAGCACCAGAGCAGCACTCACACAAAAAATCTCGATAATTTGACGACCAAGCCGACTGTGAACCTTAGTTAGTATAAAGTTCACCCGGATCAGGGTATTGGACTCAAAAGTATAACCCAGCGCCATAAAAGTCATTGCTGCAACACCGTAGCCAACAAACTCATCCAGAACAAAAGTTGAGGTACTGAAGAAAGCCCGCAGAATGATCTCCAGAATCACATGCAGAGTCATACCGGCCATCAGCAATACTGCCAGCACCGCTCCAGCTTTAGCCAGAAATGAAGCGAAGCGTATAAACAGTGCAGCAAACAACTGCAAAACATTTGAATCGGTTCTCATAGCCACATCCGTCTTAACGTTTGTTATTGTTATGACCGAAGTGAATTAGCAGGCACAATAAGCCCGTACCACATCGGCAAGCACAGAACAGTTCAGATTATAAAAGCAGACCGGGCGATTCCCGGCCTGCGTAGTGAAACAGACTTAGTTAGAAGCAACCTTTTTTGCTACCGCAGCACGATACTGGGACAGCAATTCTTCACCTTTAGGACCCATCTTCTTGACCCATTCCTGGATGACAGGCTGAGCTGCTGATTGCAACTCTGAACGGAAGTTAGCAGGCACACTTTCAACAATAGTCAGTCCCTTTCCACGACCCGCTGCATAGGCTTCCTGCACTACGTTACTGGTGTTATTCCAGACATGTGCTTCGGTCTCAATCGCTGCGGCAGTCACTGCTTGCTGCAACTCAGGAGAAAGGCCATTCCAGGTATCCAGATTCATCGTTATCAGGTTGATAGTGCTATCGTAGTTAAGCGCCGTGAAATGCGATACATAGTCATTGAAGCTACCACTCAAACCGGCTTCGATTGAAGTCAGTACACCGTCGATACCACCAGTACTCAGCTGCGGTACGATATCCGCCCAGCTCAGCTGAATTGGTGAAGAACCCGCATTACGAAACACCTTAGTACCGTTAGCGTCATAAGTACGCATTTTCAGGTTATTGACCGCTTCGTTATTAGTCAGTGCTTCCTTACCCCACAGACCACTTGAAGGCCATGGAGATGCGTACAACAATTTCTGATTGTATTTAGCCAGTACCCGCTGATATTCAGGTTTAGCCACATCGTACAATGTTTTAGCTTCCTCAGTATTCGAACTCAGGAAAGGCAAAGAAGACAGCAGGAAGATTGGATCAACACCACCCAATGGCGGAATAAAGGTATTCGCCAACACAACAGCACCGTCGCCTACCGCATCCAGCTGGTCCTTAGATTTCAGACCCAGCGCACCACCAAAGTGATGGGCAATTTCGATTTCACCCTTAGACGCCTTCTTCAGCTGAACACCAAAGTATTTGTCACCCTCACCCTGAACTGAAGTTGAAGGATATTCGTTAGGCATATCCCAGATCATAGTTCCAGCATTGACTGGCAATACTGAAGCAACCGATAAAACTGCAGACAAACCCAATGTTGTAGTTATTTTTTTAATCATTGTCGTATCCCAAATTGTCGAACCACCTTACCAGCAGTTCAAACCTTATTATTTTTGACAGGGCATTTGAGGATCAGCTGTAAAAACCTTCTCTCTAATCCACAAAACTCTTTTCAACAAAGAACTTTCAGATACCGGTCGGGTCATCATTTACTTCACGCATAAAGCTGAAGTTATCTGACCTTTTCATCCGATTCCTTAGATCCAGATCAATAATGTCACAATTTTTTAACCTGACCATGAAGGGGTACTCAAGGAACTGTGAGCTAGATTCATAACAAGCGAAATTAATTCACAGCAGGGGGTACGAAAATATTGAGGAAAACCTTGATTCACATCAAGATATTGTTTTTATTGAATAAATCGGCAAAACCGCATTTATATGAGGCAAAAAAATAGGGTTAAAGCAGCTTTAAAACAGACTAAAACTACCACTGAACAGTGAGGTCAATGAATAAAATTGAGCTTACTGTGAGAAAGACTTGTCATCCGTTTGCTGCAAAATCCAGTTAACAAAAGTTTCCATATTCTGGGTTAACTGCATTTTCTTTGGGTAAACAAGATAGTAGGAATAGGTATCCAGGCAGATATCAAACAACTGCACCAATCGCCCCTCTTCGAGCTCCCTCTTAAGTAAGGTAGGACAACCGAGCATGACCCCCTGACCATTAAGGATGGACTGGACCCTGACATTAGTGTCATCGATAATCAGATTTGCCTTACAACTGACATTGCCAGCCCCTGATTTTTCCAGCCAGGCATCCCAGGCTGAGCGATCTTCATCATGGATCAGGGTAAAGTCACTTAAATCAGCAGGATTTTTCGGGCGTCCCTTTTGTTCGATCAGGCTGGCACTGCAGATCGGTGTCAGATCTCCCGGGAGTAAAAATTTAGCTTCCATATCAGGCCAGTCACCTTTCCCCCAGACAATACCCAGATCGACATGATCAGTCATAAAGTCAGGCACTTTAATGGTATGGGTCAGGTCGATCTCTATCTTAGGATTCTGGCCCCAGAAGCTATTCAACCGTGGCGCCAGCCAGGCACTGGACAAAAATGGCCGAAGTGCAATATTAAGTGACTCACGACCCCGGTTATGCAGAGTATCTTGAATGGCCCGGGCGATCTGATCAAAAGGGCCTTCGAGAGAGGCATGCAGATGCGCACCGTCGATCGTTAGTGTCAAAGTACGATTCTGGCGAATAAACAATTTGAAGCCCAGATAGTCTTCCAGCACGCGAATCTGATGGCTAACGGCCGAAGGAGAGACCAGCAGATCTTCAGAAGCTTTCGTAAAGTTAAGATAGTGCCCTGCTACAACAAACGTTTTCAAAGCATTTAACAAGGGTAGATGGAGCATAATTAACGTCTCACTCTGGCTTCAGCATCAAGTATATTAAAGCAGTCATAGCGATAATCACATAAGGGGCACAAGATAAAAAGCTATCAATGAGCAGCGTAGCAATTACTTCGCAAAGCTAACTACTAAGAACCTTATCGACTGTAACAACCTCGCCACAATCATCCGGCGAATACCCCGGTAATTTCAGCACTGCTTGCTGAAACGCGTCCCCGCGAATGCTTTCCAACAACCGCAGCATTGCCTCCTGTTTCAGTGTTTTGTTATGACACACCAACAAGTAATGCTCTGAAGATAACGGTATAAAATCCAGCCCGAACTGGCGGGCCGCCGCTTCCACACCCATACCTACATCAGCCATTCCGGCAGCAACGAAGGCTGCAACGGCGGAGTGAGTAAACTCCTCATCGGCAAAACCGCTGATCTTTTTACTGTTTACTCCTTCCCGGCGTAATAACTCATCCAGCAGTGCCCGGGTTCCAGAGTCTTTCTGACGATTGATGAATTTTACATCTTTACGCACTAAGTCTTTAAGCCCGGCGATCTTCTGAGGGTTTCCAGACTTCACCATCAGCCCCTGCCGGCGGGTTATGAACTTAATAATCTTATGTACCCGGGGTTTCAAGTGGCGGCTATAGGTTTCGTAAAGGGCATCGCTCATCCCTCCTTCCCGACCGTTGACCGGCACATGGAAACCAGCAACATCACAAACACCTCTATTCAGGGACGCCAGAGCGTCTTCAGCGCTCTTGTACTGCAGATCCAATTGAATGTCGTCAGAGAAGTCCGGTAATAAAGCCACTGCATAGCCATAACTGGCATGCAGACGCAGTAGCGGGCTTACCCCTTCCAGAGCACGGTGAATTTCCAGATTAAGCTCTGACGCAAGACTGTCTAGCTGCGGTTCAAGACGAGCTAACACCCGTTGTTCTGCCCAGAGGAGCTTTTCCCCCAGCGCAGACAGAGTTGCCCCTTTACCCTTCTGCATATTCACTAACGGCAGACCAAAGAAGGCCGCCCAGGTGTTCAGAAGGTTCCAGCCATGGCGATAGGATATGCCTATTTTTTCAGTCGCCGCCGTGAGCTTACCGGTCTCATGTATTGCACCCAGTAGCGAAAATAACTGAGGATTCAACTGGTTACCGCCTGAGTCGCGGAATGACCAGCTTGGAACAACCTGAATTCGTTTCATATGCACAAGATTTCATATTTTGTAAAACATCAACTAATGCTACTTTAAACCTATAGATAAAGTACATATATTCCGCTTTACAGACACTAACAAAGCAACATATGCAATCTACTTCATATGTGAAAGAGAATAATAATATGACCGCAGTTAACGAACAGCTGTTGCCGGTAGTGGCCGAAATCGTCACTGGCTTGAAGCATAAACCAGGCGCTTTGCTGCCGATCCTTCATGAAGTACAAAACCGTCTGGGTTACATTCCTCCGGACGCTGTACCTTTGATCGCAGAATCCCTGAATCAATCCCGCGCTGACATACACGGCGTTATCAGTTTCTATCATCAGTTTCGTACCACGGCACCGGGTAAACATACCGTTGAAGTCTGTCGTGCTGAAGCCTGCCAGGCCATGGGTGCGCGCCAACTGGAAGCTCACGCCAAAACAACGCTGGGTGTGGACTATCACGGCACGACCAGTGACAAAAACGTCACGCTGGAAGAAGTCTACTGTTTAGGGAACTGCGCCTGTTCACCTTCAGTCAGAATCAATGATGAGATCGTCGGCCGGGTAACCCCCGAGAAATTCGATCAGCTGATCGATGAGCTACGCTCACAAACACTGGAGGTTCTCTGATGACTGATTCAGTAACAAAGAGTTCAGTGACAACAATTTATATCCCCCGGGATACTACGGCACTGGCAATGGGCGCTGATCTTCTGGCAACAGAGATCGCTGCAGAAGCGGCTACCCGAGGCGAAACCGTTGAGATTATCCGTAACGGCTCCCGTGGTTTGTTCTGGCTGGAGCCCCTTGTTGAAGTTGAAACAGCCTCAGGACGTATCGCGTACGGACCCGTAGAAAGCAAAGATATTGATAGTCTGTTTGATCAGGCATTCCTCACTGGTGAGACAAGCCACCCATTGTGCCAGGGACTCACTGAAGAGATCCCCTATCTGAAAAAACAACAGCGCCTGACGTTTGCCCGTGCGGGTATCACTGACCCGGTATCACTGGAACACTATCAGCAACTTGATGGTTTCAATGGCCTGAAAAAAGCGCTACAGATGGATGGCCAGGGTATTGTTGATGAGGTAAAAACCTCCGGGCTGCGTGGTCGGGGTGGCGCGGCCTTCCCTACCGGTATCAAATGGCAAACCGTACTGGATGCGAAGTCGACTGAAGCACGTAACGGCAATCAGGATCAGAAATATATCGTCTGTAACGCCGATGAAGGCGATTCCGGAACCTTTGCTGACCGGATGGTGATGGAAGCCGACCCTTATATGCTGATCGAGGGTATGACCATCGCCGGTCTCGCCGCCGGTGCTGATCAGGGCTATATCTATCTGCGTTCAGAGTATCCGGTTGCCCATCAGATTCTCAACGAAGCGATTGCTAAAGCAGAAGCCGCCGGTTTTCTGGGCGACAACCTGCTGAATAGCGGCAAGACTTTTCATCTCGAAGTGCGTCTGGGCGCAAAAGCCTACATCTGCGGCGAAGAGACCTCTCTGCTGGAAAGCCTGGAAGGTAAGCGTGGCATGGTGCGGTCAAAACCACCACTGCCTGCGCTGGTTGGCCTGTTCGGTCAACCCACCATTGTGAATAACGTTCTCTCTCTGGCGGCTATCCCCTACATTCTGTCCCAGGGTGGTCAGGCCTATGCTAACTACGGCATGGGCCGGTCCCTCGGCACCTTGCCTTTCCAGCTGGCAGGCAATATTAAACGAGGCGGCCTGATCGAGCTGGCCTTTGGTGTCACCCTGCGTGAATTGTTAGAAGAGTACGGTGGCGGCACCTTTAGTGGCCAGCCCATGCGCGCGGTTCAGGTAGGCGGCCCTCTCTGTGCTTACCTGCCGGAAAGTCAGTGGGACACACCGATGGAGTACGAATCGTTTCAAGCGATCGGTGCCGGTCTGGGCCACGGCGGTATCGTAGTCTTCGATAACAGTGTGGATATGTCTGAGCAGGCACGTTTCTCCATGGAGTTCTGTGTCGCTGAATCCTGTGGTAAATGTACCCCTTGTCGTATCGGTTCAACCCGCGGCGTGGAAGTGATCGACCGAATTCGTAACGATGATAACCGGGCTGCCAATATGGAACTGTTAGAAGACCTGTGCGAAACCATGATCGATGGCTCCCTTTGCGCAATGGGCGGCATGACCCCCTTCCCCGTTCAGAGTGCCGTTAAGTACTTCCCGGAAGACTTTAATCAACCCAAGCCAGCAGCGAAAGGGAGTGCCCGGTCATGATTCAGATCTTTGATCCCAAGAACGTCGATTACGATAAAGATTACGGCACTCCAGCCAGTGTTTCTGAAAACCTGGTTACACTGGAGGTTGATGGTGTATCCATCACCGTTCCAGAGGGTACCTCGGTCATGCGTGCAGCAGCAATTGCGGATATTAATATCCCCAAACTCTGTGCCTCTGATAACCTGGAAGCGTTTGGCTCTTGCCGTATCTGTGCGGTCGAGATTGAAGGCCGTCGCGGTACCCCAGCCTCTTGCACCACGCCTGTTGATGCAGGCATGAAAGTCACCACTCAGAACCCTCGTCTGGGTAAGCTGCGCCGTAATATTATGGAGCTGTATATCTCTGACCATCCGCTGGACTGTCTTACCTGTCCCGCTAACGGTAACTGCGAATTGCAGGATGTCGCCGGTGAAGTCGGTCTGCGTGACGTGCGTTACGGTTTCTCAGGCGAGAATCATCTGGATGCTGAGAAAGATCACTCCAACCCCTATTTCAGCTTTGATCCAAGCAAATGCATCGTCTGCTCCCGCTGCGTTCGCGCCTGTAGTGAAGTTCAGGGAACGTTCGCCCTGACCATTGATGGCCGTGGATTTGATTCCAAAGTGTCACCGGGACAGAATCAGGACTTCCTCGACTCCGAGTGTGTCTCCTGTGGCGCCTGTGTACAGGCCTGCCCGACCTCAACCCTGATGGAAAAGACCCTTATTGATGCCGGTCAGCCGGAACACAGTGTCGTGACGACTTGTGCATACTGCGGCGTTGGCTGTCAGTTTAAAGCTGAAATGAAAGGCGCTGAAGTCATCCGCATGGTGCCCTATAAAGGCGGCCAGGCAAACCATGGTCACTCCTGCGTCAAAGGTCGTTTCGCGTTTGGCTATGCGACCCATGAAGACCGTATTACCAAGCCGATGGTGCGTGATTCCATCGACCAGCCCTGGCAGGAAGTTAGCTGGGATGAAGCCCTGAGTTTTGCCGCCACCAAACTACGTGGTATTCAGGAACAGTATGGACGCGAAAGCATTGGCGGGATTACTTCCTCTCGCTGCACTAACGAAGAAACGTACCTGGTACAGAAACTGATCCGTGCAGCCTTCGGCAATAACAACACCGATACCTGCGCACGAGTTTGTCATTCCCCTACCGGTTATGGACTGAAAACCACTCTGGGCGAATCTGCCGGTACCCAGACCTTTGATTCTGTGATGTACGCCGACGCTGTGATGGTGATCGGTGCTAACCCTACCGATGCCCACCCGGTGTTTGGATCGCTGCTGAAGAAGCGTCTGCGTCAGGGTGCGAAGCTGATTGTGGCCGACCCACGCCGGATCGATCTGGTGAAGAGCCCCCATGTAGAGACACAACACCACCTGACACTGCGTCCTGGCAGCAACGTCGCCTTTATCAATGCGATGGCACACGTAATCATGAGCGAAGGGCTGGAAGATAAAGCCTTTATCGATGAACGTTGTGAAACAGAAGCCTTTACCGCATGGCGCAGCTTTATCAGCGAAGAGCGCCACTCGCCGGAGCACACCGAATTGATCACCGGAATTCCCGCTGCCGAGCTACGCGGTGCGGCGCGCATCTATGCCTCTGCTAAGAATGCGGCGATCTACTATGGCCTGGGAGTTACTGAACACAGCCAGGGGTCCAGCATGGTGATGGGAATCGCCAATCTGGCACTGGCCACCGGCAACATTGGCCGTGAAGGCGTCGGCGTTAACCCGTTACGCGGTCAGAACAACGTTCAGGGCTCCTGCGATATGGGCTCGTTCCCCCACGAGCTACCCGGCTATCAGCACGTTGCTGATGATGAAGTGCGAGCACGCTTTGAGTCTGTCTGGGGCGTGAAACTGGATAACGAACCGGGCCTGCGGATTCCAAATATGTTCGATGCAGCATTGGATGGCACCTATAAAGGGATGTACTGTCAGGGCGAAGATATCGCCCAGTCAGACCCGAATACCAACCATGTACAGGCGGCATTGCGCTCGTTAGAGTGTCTGGTGGTCCAGGATATCTTCCTTAACGAAACCGCTAAGTTTGCCCATGTATTCCTGCCTGGATCTTCATTCCTGGAAAAAGATGGCACCTTCACCAATGCAGAGCGCCGTATCAACCGGGTACGTAAAGTCATGCCACCACTGGCAGGCTTACAGGACTGGGAAGTAACTCAGGCCCTCTCTAACGCGCTGGGCTACGAGATGAATTACAGCCATCCATCCGAAATCATGAATGAGATAGCACAACTGACGCCAACCTTTACGAACGTCAGCTACGAACGGTTAGAAGAGCTGGGTAGCATTCAATGGCCCTGTAATGACGAAACCCCGGATGGCACGCCAACCATGCACGAAGAAAGCTTTCCTATCGGCAAGGGCCACTTCGCCATCACTGAGTATGTCGCTACAGAAGAGCGCTCAACCCGAAAGTATCCCCTGTTGCTGACGACGGGTCGCATTCTGTCGCAATACAATGTGGGGGCACAAACACGCCGTACCGACAACCAGATGTGGCATGATGAAGACGTGCTGGAGTTGCATCCACAGGATGCGGAAGATCGCGGTATCAATACGGGTGATTACGTCGGTATTGCCAGCCGTGCCGGTGAAACCGTGATGCGCGCCAAAATCTCTGACCGGATGCAACCGGGCGTGGTCTACACCACCTTCCATCATCCGGACAGCGGTGCCAATGTGGTTACCACCGATAACTCTGACTGGGCGACTAACTGTCCTGAGTATAAAGTCACCGCGGTACAGGCGGTGAAAGTAACCGAACCATCTGACTGGCAGCAACGCTATCGCGAATTCAACCAGAAGCAACTAGGCTATCTGAATAAAGCTCGCAATAATGAGCCCTCAGTTGCAGGTAAGTAAGATGGCACTTAAGAAACCGACAGAGACAGAATCTGACCTCAGTGTGACGGTGGAAAGCTGCTATAAGCAGTCCGCCGTTACCCGCTGGCAAAAAGATCAGTTACTGGATGCATTAGACAGTATCGCTGAAGAAGTTCCGGTGGCAATGATTTACAACGGCATCTCTCACGTGGTTATGATGGCCAGCCCCTGTGATCTGGAAGAGTTCGCGCTGGGCTTTAGTCTGAGTGAAGGGATCATTAAAAAGCCGGAAGAGATCTATGCCATCGATCTGGTAATGGCGGATCCGCAACATCTGGCATCCGGCATTGAGATACAGATATCGATCACCACGCAGCGGTCCATGCAATTGAAACAGCGCCGTCGTAACCTTGTCGGCCGAACCGGTTGTGGGCTCTGCGGTGCTGAGTCTTTGCAACAGGCGATCCGCCCGGTTAAACCGGTACCCGCCCTGCCCCCGGCAACACCTGCTGCGGTTGAGAAATCAGTCAGCCAGCTAACTGAAAAGCAACCTCTTCAGAATATTACCGGGGCCTGTCACGGTGCAGCCTGGTGTGACAAAGAGGGCAACATTCTGCTGTTAAAAGAAGATGTTGGCCGCCATAACGCATTAGATAAACTGCTGGGTGCGCTACAGCATCAGAGTATCAGTATGAATGACGGCTTTGCGCTGATCTCCAGCCGCGCCAGCTACGAGATGGTGCACAAAGCCTCCAGCTGCGGCATCAGTACACTGGTCGCGGTATCCGCTCCTACAGGGCTGGCACTGGATCTGGCAAAACAGGCAGGTTTAAATTTAATCGGGTTCGCCAGACCAGGCAGACATGTTATTTATAATCAGGCCGAAACGCCTGATTCAGAGGAAATATAACGATGGGAAATCATCAACTGACCAGCCTGATTAAAATGGCCAACCAGATCGCTGAAAACAACACCCACATCGGCGACGAAACCGCAGAAGCCGAGATGGTGGCGAATCACCTGACTAAGTTTTGGGCCCGGTCTATGAAAGCTCAGATTAAGGAGTATCTGGAAACTGATGGGAGTGAATTGTTACCGATTGCCAGGCAGGCGGTCGCTTCGATTTAGGCTCGCTTTGCGATAGTCGCTAGAACGGCGCCTTCGGCTCCTGCTCGTGGCTAGACGGAAACTTCGTTTCCTTGCTCGAAAAAGCAAAGATAAGAACCGCCCATTGGCGGTTTTTTTGTCTGTAGATTCGACCCAATATAGGTAATTGTAACCTGCACTTCGGACACTAAATAAAGGCAAGTAACAAGGCGCCAGCAGCCTGACTGATTCGGTGCAAAGCTAATGAATCAATTTTATGCCGTATCAACGATACTAATAGAGAAAGTATCAACCACCAGACTGCAGATCCAACACCCCCCCCCCCATTACCATCGTTGTTGCAGAGCCAGAGTTTAATTCTATGCTACCGCTCAATGCCGAGAAAACGGCCACAAACGAGAGAATCGTGATTGGGTTGGCCAGTGTAAGCAACATTCTAGCGACAAGGCTTTTATAGAACTCACATTAGATGCGGGCTCAGCAGCGTTAACCTCTGTTCAGGCAAAATCCATCGTCACAACAACACGCTTTTCATTCAGTGAAACGGCTGGTGATCGATGGACCGCCCCCAGTCCTTCATTGCCATACCAACCATCCCCTTTTAACAGTACGACAGCTCCATTGTTCACTTGTTGAATGCTGGCAGCATGTGGGTATAGCCCCGACTCCTCATCGCTTAACCCCATATTTCCCGTACCCAGTTTACTGCGATCCACATCACAATTACGGAGCCATTCGGTTCCCTGGCCCTGATACGTACTAACCAGACGACAACCCAATTTATCTATATGGAAGCGGGGACACATCGCACGATCCAGCACTTGTAACCTCAGACCCACTTCTTCAAGGTCGAACAAGCAGGTATACATTTCTAATAACAAAGTCAGGTCTTCTATGAATGCAGATTGTCCCGCCAAATCCGGTAGCAAGGACTTGAGCGACTGTGATGGCTTCTTATGATTGATAGCTGAGCGCAGATTAAAGTTGGGATTATGATCTACTAGTTTTTGGCAATAGTCCTCTACATCATCAGATAACGGCCGCTGTAATATAACCAGATTTATCTGTTCTTCGTAGATAGCCGTCATCACCTCAGCCGAATCCCCTGTTACATGATTGCCTTCACCCTGGTAACGCTTTAAATAACTATTACTTTCGACTAGCTCCGTAGCACCCACAACATTCACCTATTCCAATAAAATTAAAAACAATCTACAATTGTTATAATATAACATAACGATAAGATTTAGAGGTTTAAGAATGAAAAGAAAAGCGTTGGCATTGGCTACGGCTGTGCTTTGCTCACAGGCAAATGTTGTTAATGCGCTTGAGGTAGGGGTAATTCTGGATGCCTATCACAAATCTGAAAACACGGCTTTAGGCGGTCGTGCTGAAGGCTTTGGTTCGAGTCACAGTGAATTAAGCCTGTCACAGGGTATTGCAGATCTTACGACAGCACACGTGGCCCTGGTCGGAGAGTGGAATGAGCAAGATAGTGATCTGCAATTGGAAGAAGCTTACCTTCAGTCTTCAGCTCTACCGGGTGGCATGAATGTTACTGCCGGACGCTTTTTAGCAGACATTGGTTATCTTAATGCAACTCACAGTCATTCTGACAACTTCAGCGAAAGGCCTTTACTGTACAGAGCTTTTTTAGGTGGGCATTACTTTGATGATGGTGTTGGTGTTAGCTGGCTGGCCCCTACTGATCGATACTGGCGCTTGAGTGCAGGCGCGTTTACGGGTGATAAGCTTGGTGAGGAAAAATCAGAGTCAGGCATTGGTACCTGGACACTATCCACTGAGTTTGGAGATGATCTCGGTAACAATGCAAGCTGGCAGATGGGAGCAAGCTATCTGCGTAACAACACTCAGTCTTCAGATCACCATGAAGATGAAGACGACCACGAAGAACACGACCATGCAGGCCACAGTCATGGAGCTGAATATCAAGGGAAAAATCTCTACTTAACAGATCTGGTATGGAAGTGGGCACCGCAGGGAAATAATCGTCAACAGCAAGTTAAGCTAGCGGCTGAGTATGCTTATGTTGATGACGTATATGGGGCAGAAGTTGACCATTATGATGGCTGGTACCTGTCAGGGGTATATCAGTTTGATGAAAACTGGTCGGCGGGTATTCGCCAGGGCCGTGTAAATCTGGCAGAAGAACATGAGCACGCAGGTGAGCATGAATGGGAAGAAACCAGGTTAACTGAAACAAGTGTAATGTTGAGTTGGGCGCCTACTCATACTCAACGACTGCGTCTGGAATACAAACATCAGGACGCTGATCATATGGAAGGGGCTGATAACGCGATTACAGTTCATTATCAGATTGGATTTGGTGCACATGCTGCGCATGGTTTCTAAGTTATTGGCTTTTAGCTTGCTTGCGCTGGTTAATACCGCGCAAGCAATAACCATTTTTACCTGCGAGCCAGAGTGGGCTGCGCTAAGTATGGAATTAGCGCCTGGCGCTAAAGTCTTTAGTGCTACTCATGTCTATCAGGATCCTCACTATATTGAAGCGCGCCCCAGCTTGATCTCAAAGATAGCTAAAGCAGATTTAGTTATCTGTAGTGGGGCCGGCCTGGAGTCAGGCTGGCTTCCCGCATTACAAAAGCGCGCGGCTAACCGGAAGGTAGTGAATGGTGCAGACGGCATGCTCTATCTGTCTCAATTTATTAAAACAATAGAGAAACATAAAACTAAATTCTTTAGCACTGAACATGTGCACCCTGCAGGTAATCCACATTTCCATTTAGATCCTGATCGGGTATCAAAACTGGCCCCGGTGATAAGCCAGCGTTTACAAATCATTGATTCGGGTTCTCGCCTGATATATCAGCAGGCTTTGGCAAAATGGCAAAAGAACTGGCAGCAGTCGCTGCAACAGTGGCAACAGCAAGCAGCGCAGCTAAAAGGCCAGCCTGTTGTTGTGCAACATACAAGCTTTAGTTATCTGATTAACTGGATAGGCATGGATGCTATTGCCGATTTGGAACCAGAACCTGGTGTGCCACCCACAATGGCGCATGCACAATCCCTGATTGCCGATGCCCGCCAGGAACAGCCGGTTGCTATCCTCACAAATTGGTACCAAAACGATCGAGCAGCCAGATGGATGTCTGATAAGACAGGAGTGAAACACCTGAATCTGCCTGCGACAGTTGATCTGAAAGGAGATATCAACAATCTTCAGCGTTTATTCGATCACCTTCTTGCTCAACTTCAGGAAGCTCAGTAGTGCAACTACTCGAGATTGGATTACCCGTATTAGTTGCTGGTTTATTAATATTGGCCAGCCATATTCCGTTGGGCTATCAAGTACTCAAGCGAGGCATTGTTTTTATAGATCTCGCAATTGCGCAAGTGGCTGCATTAGGGACAGTATTAGCCAGTCAGATGCTCAGGCACAACGGTGATCAGTGGCTCCTACAGGGCATGGCAATAGTGTTTGCTTTATTAGCTGTCGGATTGGTCGCCTGGATCAATAAGAACTTTCCAGAATGGCGTGAGGCATTTATCGGTTTACTATATGTAACCGCTGCTTCTGTATTGGTATTGCTGGTAGCCGGACAACCCAGGGGCGGACAGCTATTAACCAGCACATTAAGTGGAGACATTCTCTGGTTGAACTGGCAAGACCTTATTCTGCTCGCGCTGGTTGCAGTATTTGTTCAGCTACTTGCTCATGTATGGCCTGGAAAACTGGAGCGATTTTTCTATCTGATTTTTGCGGTCACAATTACCCTTTCTGTTGTTAAAGCTGGAATCTACCTGGTGTTTGTTTGCCTGATAGCTCCGGCTCTGGCCTCTATTGTGCACAACAGATCCAAAGTCTGGTCATACGTCGTTGGCGGCACAGGTTTCATTGCTGGTTTAAGCATCGCGTGGCATTACGATCTACCCGCAGCGGCTTGTATTGTGGTCAGTGTTATTTTGTCGCTGATTGTCGCGCTAGGTATACAACGGCAGTTTGGTCGAACAGATTCTGCTATTCAGAAACCATGCGAATAAACTATAAAAAAAGGCCGATGCGTTAAGCATCAGCCTTTTTATCCTCTGGTAAATATTCACACAAAAGGCGAATAGCTTGCCCTGATGCTTTACATCAACCCAAGTAGCCGAGGGAAGAAGAGCGATAGCTCCGGTACTAAACTGGTAACCGCCATTACCGGCAATCCAACAAAGGCCATTAAACCGAGTGCAGGCAATACCGCTTTATGAATGGGCACCTGCCCGATACGACACGCCATATAGAGAATCGGCGCTACCGGTGGGCTGTTAGCCCCGATCACCACCGAGCAGGCAACGATAGATGCGAAATGTATCGGATCGACTCCGCTGGCGACCATCAACGGCATAAACAGTGGCGCAACCACTACGGTTACAGATACATCATCCATAATCATGCCGGCGATAATCAGAAAGATATTCACCGCGATCAGAATCTTAAGCGGGTCTTGGACCAGGTCAGTAATAACCTCTGTCAGTTCCTGGGGAATCCGCTCGGATGCCAGGATCCGACCAATCATGAAGCTAAATAGCAGGATAAGAATCACCGTGCCAGTCGTTTCAGCAGCCGCAATCACACTGCTGCTTAAGCGTTTAATTGTCAGATCCCGATAGACAAAAAAGCCTATCACTATTGCCATAAACGCCGCTATCGCAGCCGCTTCAGTCGGTGTACAAACACCGCCGTAGATCCCTCCCAGAATAATTACCGGAAGTGATAATGCTGGTAAAGCACGAAACGCGGCAGAGCCTTTTGATGGCAGACTTTCCAAACCATCCTGAGCCCCGGCAGCTACCTCTTGAAACAAGCGTCCTACACTAAAACGGTTCGCTGCGATCAAGCCTGCAATCAGTAATAGAGCGGGGCCAATAGAGGCCGCAAAACAGGCCGCTACCGATTGTCTTGTCACTACCGCAAACAGAATCATGGTTATCGAAGGTGGAATCAGAATACCCAAGAGGGAAGAGATCCCCAGGAGTGCCGAAGAATACCCTCGCGGATAGCCACGTTTCTCCAAGGGCCCCACCATGATGGTTCCAATCGACGCAACAGCCGCAGTAGCGGTACCCGCAATCGCCCCGAAGATACCGGAAGCCAGCACCATCGAAGCGCCCATACCACCCTTGCGTTTACCTACCAAAACTTCGATAAAGTTAACCAGCCTGAGTGCGATACCCCCACTCTGCATCAGGTAGCCGGTCAGCACAAACAGTGGCAACGCAATCAGGATGACTGAATCTATAGATCGATAGCCCTGCAGCATCAGGGTATTAAAGTTAGCATCATAAGCGAACGTCAGATACGCCAGTACACCGGCAAAAGACCAGGCGACCGGCACCCCTACAATCATCAGGAATAATAATATTCCTACTGCTATTAAACCTTCCATCAGCGAATGTCCTGCTGGTTTGATTCAGCGATGATAACCGGCTCTGGATGATAGCCAATTACACATTGAATAAAGTCTCTCAGGGCATACAGAGAGCAGCCCACACTGGCGAACATGATCGCGCTCTGAGGTATCCACAGAGGAATAGATAAACCCGGGGTATGTTGCGGTCGGCGCAGCCCCCAGGCCAGCATCCGATAAGAGAGGTAAACGAAGAAGCCGGTAATCACCAGTGTCACCAGTGAAATGAAACATTGATGCATCCGTCGAATCTGTCGATCACGAATACTGGTCTGAAGAAAATCAACCACCAGATGTTCACGCTTACGACTGGCAATAAGGCTTCCCACCATATACAGCCACATGCCGAACAGCATAATCAGTTCCAGCAAGCCAATAATGGACCAACCAAAGATATAACGGGCCACGACCAGGAACAGCATCAGGCCCACCAGGGCAAGACTACTGATCAAAGCGATTGCATTGAGCAACCAACTGACCTTCAGGTCCAGCCCGATAAAGAAACGCACAATCATGGCATTACCTCAGAAAGCAAAAACGGCGGTACAATTTCTGTACCGCCGTCTGGGGCTAAAAAGCGTTACAACTTAGTTGCGTTCGCCCGGATAGTATCCATAATTTCAGAGCCAATTTCCTGATCCATCAGTGGCCATACTTTCTCACGGGCAGCCCGGGCAAATTCTTTTATCTGCTCATCGGACAACTCAAAGTATTTCATCCCCGCTTTCTCAGCTTCTGCAACGTAATGCTGATCTTGCTTTTGAGCATCTTTAAACTGGGTCATCATCACTTCGTTCGCCGCATCAGCTACAATTTTCTGCTGCTCTTCATTCAGCTCATCGAAAGATTCCTGATTCATACTCAGAACACCTGTCATAAAGAAGTGCTTAGAGCGAACGTAATAATCAAGCAGGTCCCGGAAGTATTCGTAATCCCAGTAGATAACATTACCCGCTTCTCCATCTACAACACCGGTCTGTAGTGAGGTATACACTTCACCCCAGTCGATTGCCGCTGTCTGGTAACCCAGGGCCTGCATAGTCTGCGGTGCAGGGAATACAGTCATGGTACGGACTTTAAGGCCATCTGCTTCTGCAATATTCGTGGCGTATTTACCTTTAGTTGCTACACCGTTAAAACCTTCAGGCCAGGGGCCAAAGAATTTCAGGCCGATATCGGAATAGATTCCACCCAGCATGTTATTAACCCAGCCACCCGGGCTATACGCTTTAATCGCTTCATCCCAGGTCAGCGTCATATAAGGGGTGTAGATAACGCCGATACGCTTATCATAAGAGGTCATTGGCCAGTTGAGCATCACGTCAACATCGCCCGCCACATGCAGATCGAATACTTCGTTCTGGCTGCCCAGTTCATTCTGGTAAAAAACCTTAACGTCAATATCACCCTTTGAGTTGCTCTCAATCAACTCAGCCCAGCGTTCCAGAGTATCTCCAGCGGGCGAACCTTTTGCACCAGAATCGGTTGCCATTTTCAACGTAGCAGCCTGTGCAGAACCTGCCATCAGTACACCTGTCGCCACCAAACCGGTCAACAAAGAACGAATTCCTCTTCTGCTAAAAGTAGTACTGCTGATTGGGTTATTTTTTATAGTCATGTAAATACTCGCCGTTGTTATTATTTGTCAAAGAGTCACTGCATGACGCAGTAGAATCCGCTGTAACTTCCCGGGAGCACATAGATACCAGCAATTAAGATTAGCGGTCAAACAACGACAATACAGATTTTAATTTCACAAAACTTATTATAAGCAGTTAAAAATCTTGCACTTAACAATTAAGCATTACTTATTTTTCACACAATTAATGTATGGTAATTTGTTTCACTTATGCGTCTTCTCTAGCCGCTTCGCAAACAGATAGATGAAGTGTCGTTTCTGAAATGGTCGGGGGCGGACATCAGCAAATATAAAGTTATGAGTATCGACCCTTCAAATCACTCTCGTCGATAGATGGAGTAAAAACGACTGGCCGCAGTAGATGAAATAGTTGATTTGTATCAAGAAAAACCAATCCGGATTATAAAATTTAGATTTTGGATAAGGCTGGCTTTCAATTGCTGCTTACTGATTCGCTTTGCTCGAATAGCCAGAACGACTCGCTTCGCGAGAGTTACTAGAACATCGTTGCTCGATTCGCTAGACACGGCTTCGCCGCTTGCCAGGAGCTAGAAAAAAATAAGGAGCCTGAAGGCTCCTATTAGTTTTAAGAACTGACCTAACTCAGATTAATTAAGATAGCAGAGAGGCACATCCTCGTGCCGATGAATAATCGCGACGAAGGCGTCACTCCCACATAAAGCTAAAACCTTATCAAAACCATCTTACAGAGCTGATTTTCACCTAACCTAATAAAGAAGGTTTTGTCGAGCTACGAGCTACGAGCTAGTCACATTTTTTTGTGACGTTCGAACAACGAGTAACGGCTCTTCACCAGGGTAAAATATCACCATTCGAATGCCAGAACGTGCCACTACTTTCCAGTGTCAGTTCATCTATACGCTGTGTAAGCCGTTCTGCAGCCTGATCTGGGGTGATATCTCCATGACCACCGATCATCTCTGTACCGACCAGTCCTGGGTGTAGAATGGCGACAGCAATACCTTGAGGCTT
The DNA here is from genome assembly GCF_016592435.1 of Amphritea japonica ATCC BAA-1530. NCBI lineage: Bacteria > Pseudomonadati > Pseudomonadota > Gammaproteobacteria > Oceanospirillales > Oceanospirillaceae > Amphritea > Amphritea japonica. Next base: position 2,664,211 of record NZ_AP014545.1, read on the forward strand.
GAGATCATGAGCCAAAGAGACACCGGCTATATTCAGTGCAGATTTAGACATGCGATAACCATAACGCCCACCGCTGGTGTTATCAGTTACTGACCCCATCCGGCTCGTAATCAACGCCACTTTTGCATTCGCCGCCAGACCATCCATTAAGGCCTCTGTCACCAGCAAAGGCGCCAGTGCATTGGTTTCAAATTGCTGACGAATCGAATCAGGGTCGATATCCCCCAGTACTTCACTACGCAGGATACCGGCGTTATTAATCAGTAAATCAATGCTGACATTTTCCAGCACCGAACGCATACGCTCTAGCCCCTGTGACTGGGTTACATTAACGCCGTCGATAATATGTACACCGAGCGACGTAAGTTCCTCAGAGGCACTTCTGCACACCGCATAAACTTCATACCCACGCGACTGATACAAACGACAAAAAGACAGACCAATACCCCGGCTTGCGCCAGTAACAACAACCGTTTGAGACATGAATGAGTGCCTATAGAATAATAATTAAGTTATCAGTATAGATGGGGGAAATGAAAGCTATTTCAAGAGTTAACTGATGTACACAATCAGACAACCTATCGCAAGAGCAATAAACGGTCCTCTCATCTCATCCTCATATATTGCAAAAATTCCTTGCGATATTGGTGGAAATAAAAAGTTAAGAAGACAACACAACGTAGATACCTGAATTCCTTTTGCAACAGACCAGACCCATGCAACAAAAACAATCAAAACTCCAAAAAAATCCATTTATAAAACTCTCCTGTTACATAGGGCTGTAACTATCTTCACCCAATGAAAAAACGCTACTCAATACCTACGCAGCTGATAAACTCTTTGACTGTATCTGTCACCTGCACTTTTTCAGAAAACACGGCTGGAGCATTACCAAACACCTGGTCTTCGCAGCGCCCTTTAGAATGACTATACTTGTCCATGCAAGAGCTGACAGTTGATAAACCTGTTGTCTGAAACGTAACGTCATTACACAAAAACTGAGCCAATAAATTAGCTTTATTTTTAACGTCATCCACTGAAACTACACTGGTATCCGCTTTATTAAGTAAGTTTCCGTAGCTGGTAGTATCAATATCTTCACTTTGATTCATCATGACCAGATAAACCCCTCCCGCAAAGAGAGCCATCAATAGTATTTCTTTCATCAGTACTTCCCTGTGATCCGCACCGTTATTTGTTTTATATAAAAACAGATGAAAACTGACAAACGAACGATTACCAGGATATCTCCCATTAATGTTCGCTATTTAGATTTGAGAAAAGCTTTGAAGTCGCCGCTGATTCTCGTCCCTGAAAATGAGCAAGCTCATTTGATCAATTGCGCGGATTAACCTGCGCTACACCTGAGGTGTAAATATGCCTAATACATCAGGCAGATACAACTCAAAAAGAAGCAATCACTCAGAGCTTCAGCTATAACGCCTTGAAATAGTATATCATCGTGACTCTTTCGCCGCTGGTACCCAGAAGGCATGCTAAAGCAGCTCCTACATAAAACGTAGCCCTTCTTACAAAGCTCGTTTTCACCCTGTCAATAAAGAAAGACTTTCCTAGCCACCAGCAAGCGGCAAAGCCTCGTCTAGCACGTCGCGCAGCGACGTTCTGGCAACTCAAGGTTTTAGCGTTTCAACCTGTCCCTGCTCCTCTACAGTCAACTCCCCGTACCACCTGAAATACGACCAGCCGTAGCCCCACCTGAATTCTGTTGGCCAAAGGGGACTGCCACCAACGCGCACGCCAGCCAGCATGACTTCAGCAACAGCGGGCTTACCTACTTTGGCAACACAGGCTTTTAGCGCGTTGTCAGCCTCGAGTCGCTGCTGATAGGTTCCCCCTTTCCAATAGGATACATCGTGTGCTGTGCAACAACTTTTCCACAGTGTTTTTTCATGCACTGTACCATCCGGGAATGAGCTACAGCCATCTGTAGTAAAAGGCTTTAGTGTATCTGCTACGGTATACCCGGAAAGAACACACATCAGCATCATACAGAGTAAAGGCTTCATCAGTTTTTGTATCCCCTACGTTTAAACAGCTTAAATATAGCAGTGATGTAAAAGGCTGGGACTTTTAGCCCGGTACCGTGCAACTTATAAACAGTGTAGGGAAATCTAATTCAAAGGCATACTGTGGAAGGAGATATCGCGAGGAAAACATATCCTTGGTCTGGACTAACAGATAAGCAGACAAAGCCAGCGCCAACTGGCATAAGACTCGATTACACAAGTTGAGTATCGACAAGAAACAACCATACACAGCCACTTAAGACACTCAGAAACAACGCATACTCAAATAACTTTTTCATTCCACCTCGAAGAGTCCTTCGCTGCACTCAGCAAAGGACGGTATGAACAGATCTAACCGGCCATTTGCGAGTGTTAAGTGAAAGGCAGCCCAGTTCAAAGCCAAGCAACCTAACAAAGCAAATAGCCGTCCTGAGAATCGCGGCTTATTTAATCGCCATAAACATCATGACGAAATCAGATCGCTACCGATCCAAAACTGGGTTCCGTCTGCGCGGAATTCAATACCGATACTGAGCGCTTAATATTGGCAAGGAAACCATCACCCAATGGCTGCTCTTCCACCTCAACCGGGGTATTGGTCGCCCACACTCCTTTACGCTCATCTCTGGGCGATATACCGATATGTTTACGGTAGCAGCGACTGAAGTGTGGCGTTGATACAAAACCACAGGCTGTGGATATTTCTACAATCGCCATGCTCGATTGCTTTAATAACTGACGTGCCCGGTCAAGGCGCAACTTGAGATAGTAACGAGAAGGAGAACAGTTCAGGTATTTCAGAAACATTCTTTCCAGTTGCCGGCGTGAAACATCTACGAACTTTGCCAGTTCATCCAGGCCAATGGGCTCTTCGAGATTATTTTCCATCAACTCAATCACATCAACCAACTTAGGTTTACTTTCACCGCAGTTATGCAGCTGACGCAAAGGCACCTTCTGTTGATCAAACTCGCTGCGTATCCGGTCACAGATAAACATATCCGATACGGCCATAGACAGTTTTGGCCCATGTTGCAGCGAAACCATATGCAGAAACATATCCATAGGCGAGATACCACCGGAGGATGTCATCCTGTTTCGATCTACCGAAAACAAGCGGTTGTTGCAGTTCACTTTAGGGTAGAGCTCCTGCAATGAAGCCATACATTCCCAATGAGTACTGCAATCATAACCATCCAGTAAACCCGCATGAGCCAACAGATAGGCTCCGGTACAGATTCCCCCCAGTGTTACACCCCGACGGCCCATCAACTGAAGCCAGCTAACTTGTTTTTTAGTAAAGCTGCGCGTTATATCCACACCACCACAAACAATCAACAGATCGAACTCGGGCATATCCGCGAATGAAAAATCTGGTGTGAAGCTTAATCCATCACTGGCGCTTACCGGTGCACCGGTCTCGGATACCATGTGCCAGCTATACAGTTCCAGACCTGAAAGCTGATTCGCCATTCTCAACGGTTCTATCGATGAGGAAAGAGCAAACATAGTAAAATTATCGAGCAGTAGAAATCCTACCCGAGTAGCTTTTTGGTAATCCTTAATCGGATCCAATGCAGTAGATAACGTCATGATAAGCACCCTTTTAACGCGTAATAAACAAACCTGAAAGGTGCAAGACAGACTTGCAACTCTTCACTTCACTCACGTTATTTTTTATATTTTTCAGGATAATTAAGGGTGGCTGAAGAACTACATAGAACTGTATATTCATCCGCCGGTTATGTCGTTTTTATTCAGCACACTTTCGATTTAAATTTTATTTAGTCGCTGAACGACAAAATCAATACTATTTGATTTATATCAAACTAAGAATACTCAAAAACGACCAGTTTGCGATTTTGCTTACCTCTAAGCGACTCCGCTATTTAACAATTTTTTGCTGTCCATAAAAACGTGCTTCCACCGCACGTATTAAAATCATTTATAAACCAACAGACCCACTTTTGGTGTCGTTTCTGATCAATTATGGCGCGGTGCCGGACAGTCTCGCCCCCCTACTTTTAATTATTGTGGTATGACACCCATTACCGGGTGATCCAATAATAAAATATCAGGAGAACTACCATGTGTAGCAATCATGCCAACCGTGGTGTCGTCTATAAAGGCCCGGGTGAAGTCGCTGTTGAAGCGATCCCCTTTCCAGAACTATCAATCGGTAAACGTAAGTGTAACCACGGTGTTATTCTGCGAGTTTTGACCACGAATATCTGTGGTTCTGATCAGCATATGGTGCGCGGCCGTACTACGGCGCAATCCGGTTTAGTACTCGGACACGAAATTACTGGCCAGATCATCGAGTGCGGTAACGATGTTGAGTTTCTCAAGCCTGGCGACATTGTCTCTGTACCCTTCAACATAGCCTGCGGCCGTTGCCGCAACTGTAAAGAAGGCAACACCGGCATCTGCCTAAACGTAAACCCTGCCCGTCCTGGCGCTGCCTATGGCTATGTCGATATGGGTGGTTGGGTAGGCGGTCAGTCAGAATATGTGATGGTTCCTTATGCAGACTTTAACCTGTTGAAGTTCCCTGACTCCGACCAGGCGATGGATAAAATACGAGACCTGACACTGCTATCTGATATTTTCCCTACCGGTTTCCACGGTTGTGTTACCGCCGGCGTAGGACCAGGCTCAACGGTGTACATCGCTGGCGCTGGCCCTGTTGGCCTGGCCGCAGCGGTCTCTGCACAGTTATTAGGCGCAGCCTGTGTCATTGTTGGTGACATGATTGAAGATCGACTAGAGCAAGCACGCAGCTTTGGTTGTGAGACTATTGATCTGCGCCAGGAAGGCGAGATGGCCGATAAACTGGAAGTAATTCTGGGCGAACGCGAAGTCGATGCATTTGTTGACTGTGTAGGCTTTGAAGCCCACGCCTGCGGTTGCAACCACGGTGTTGAAGCCCCTGCAACGGTGCTGAACTCCGCAATGGACATCACCCGTGCCGGTGGCCAGATCGGTATTCCTGGCTTGTATGTTACCGCAGACCCGGGTGCCGTCGATGAAGCCGCTCAAGAAGGCGCTCTAAGCATGCGCTTCGGACTGGGCTGGGCTAAATCCCATTCATTCCATACCGGACAGTGTCCGGTCATGAAATATCACCGTCCTCTGATGCAGGCGATTCTGTTTGATAAGGTAGATATCGCCAAGGCGGTTAACGTGCAGATGATATCTCTGGATCAGGCACCTGAAGGTTACGCTGACTTCGATGGTGGTGCAGCGAAAAAATTCGTAATCGATCCACACGGTTCGGTCGCGGCATAAGCCTCACGCCCTGATAAAGCCACCGCCCTGCCGGTGGCTTTTCTTTATCTGTTCAAGTGATGTATTCGACGGATCTTTAATCCCTTAAACCCAGATATGACTCAACGGTGTAATTTCACTATAGCGATGGCGTATTTGAGCTTGCAGCAGTTCGGCGGTTGAAATCGCATCAGTCAATGCGTGATGCTGACCATAATGCGGCAGGTTATAGCGACTTCGGCTATCCCCCAGCCGAATCGATTCCTGCTTTTTCCCTATCAGTCGCTTTAGCGTATTTGCGACGCCCTGACGGTATAACATCGCTTCCAGTTGCATCGTGTCCACAACAGGAAAACTAATCCCCTCGTTGATACGTTTTTTTAGCGCAGCATTAAGAAACTCACGCTCAATATAACGATAATGCACTACCACAATCCTGCCTGCGATAGCCTCCAGCACTTGCCCCAGTACCCGGTTCAGATCCGGAGCATCATTTAACTCAGTATGCGTAATACCATGAATAACAATGGATTCATCTTTCATCGCGCTACGCGGCTTCAGTAACCAGTGGCGAGCTTCCCGCAGGCGAATTCTATTCAGGTCAAATGGTACCAAACCAATGCTGATAATCTCATCACTGCCCGCATCAAGCCCGGTAGTTTCAAAATCTAAGGAAACAAAGGGAACATCAGACAGGGGCGTATTCCCGGCAACGGTGCCATGTTCGTAAAATGCCCGTAACCGCTCATCCTGAGTGGTGAGCGCTTGTTCCTGAAATAGCTCAGGCCAGTTTACTGCGATAGAGTCTGTCACAAGAGCCACTTATTTACGGGTATAAGGATAGCGAAATTTCAGAAAGCGCTGACTATTACTCAGCACCTGAAATGCCTCTTTCAGGTTACGGCGTTCAAAATCAGTCAGATTCTCCGGTTCAACGCTGTTATCGACGTCCCGGTCAGTCTCCACATCCAGCGCCTGATGGCGAATACGTACCATCGCAATAAACTCCATCGCATCACGCAGGTCGTTCTCTCGTCCGGCCGGCAGAATACCGGCTTTAACTACATCATCGAGCCGTTCGAATGAGTTCTGGGCCCTGGAGCCTACCGCCATAGCATGCACCCTGATCAGATCAGAAAGAGGCGCAGTGCCCCGGCGCTTGAGGTTGATTGAATTCCGATGCTGACCATCCTTTTCCATCACAAAGCCTTTAAAGAAGCCCAGTGGCGGCGTTCGACTCAGGGCGTTACGGGCCAGGCTAGCGAGAAAACGTGGCGAACGTTTGGCTTTACGTACGATAAAAGTATTGAGCTGATCAGCCCATTTCGTCTTACCGAACACACCATCCAGATCAAAAAATATTGAACAGTTCAGCAGCGCTTCGGGATCTGGATTTTCGACCCAGTCGGCAAAAATAGCTTCCCATTCCTGACGGGTTTTACGCCACTCAGGATTGGTCGCCATGATATTGCCACTGCAGTAAACATAGCCGCAGGTATTCAGGCCATCACTGACAAACTTAGCCAGAGCTTCGAAATATGCTCCATGTTTTTCTGCATCAAAACTATTATCCAAAATTAGTGCATTGTCCTGATCAGTCATCAGCAACTGCTCATCCCGGGCCATCGATCCCAGCGCCAGAAAACAATACCGTATAGGGGGCGCTCCAAGCTGTTCTTCTGCCAGTTCCAGTAAGCGCTGTTTAAAACAACGACCGATTACCGACATCGCACTGCCGATCATATGAGAATTAGCGTCTTCATTAACCATGCGAACAAAACAGGCGCTAATTTGAGGCTGTAACTGTGCCAGTTCTTCGACACTGGTCTGGCGCATAATATTGCTGACCAGGTAAAGACTGCTTTGAGATTCATAGCGAACAATATCTGAAGTCGCTAGCACGCCCACCGGGCAACCATTTTCCAGAATCGGCAGATGATGCAGGTTGAAACGTAGCATGGTCAGCATCGCTTCAAAGGCGTATGCATCTTCATCCAGAGTGACCGGTTCAGCCGTCATCACTTCAGTTACCGGTGTATCCAGATCGAGGCCCGGTGCGACGACCCGGCTTCGCAGATCCCGATCAGTAAGAATACCGACAACTGATTGCTCGGGCTCATCATCTTCTCTATTGCTACCGGCAGCCTGCATAATCAGTATGGAAGATACGCCCTCAGCCGTCATGTACTGGGCAGCATGGCGAATAGTTGCAGATGCATCGAGACAAACCGGATCCCGGGAGATCAGTCGGGTCACTTTTGATGCCATCAGGTCATTGCTTTCCTGCTTACTGGAGATCGCCTGACGCAAACGGTTGTCATCCATTTCGACAAAGTAAGCAAAAGCATCAAAACGATCACAGAGTTCGGTAAACAAAGCTTCAGGAATGAAGTAGATCAGTGAATCTTCCAGCGCCCGCGCTGGCAGCCGGATTTTGTTATTCATCAACAAGCCCAGCTGGCCAAACAGATCGCCTTCACTGAGACGGTTATAAAGATCACCGTTACGGCGATAGATCTCTACCGCACCACTGCGAATAACGCAGAGATCATGTATTTCATCGCCGAACTGGTAGATATCATGACCGGAGCGGTAATATGAAATTTCCGCCTGACAAGCTATATCATCGACAACCTCATCCGGCAGGCTGTCAAACGGTGGATACTGTTTAAGAAACCCGGCAACTTCAATCTGTTCTGCGTGCATTGATGAATCCGACTTGTTCTGAGGCTTTTATTTAGAGTACGCCTGAACGCTCTACCTGTAACTCTACAATAAAAAAATCGCCCGCAGGCGGTTTTTAATAGTCATATCTGCGTATCAAAAATCCAGAACGACATCAGTTTTTGGCACACTGCAGCAGGATAATACATAACCCGCTTCAACGTCTTCATCGGTGATACCACCATTATGAGACATCTCAGTTTCGCCCTCTTTTACCAGCACTTTACAGGTACCACAGATCCCCATACCACAAGCTTTAGGAATGAGAAGATCCAGCTTAGTGGCTGCCGTATGAAGGGTTTCACCGGGAGCGATCTGAACGCTCATACCTTTTCCAGCAAACTCAACTTTAAGCATATCAGCCTGGGTGAGTGCATCAGCCTCATCCTGAGCAATTTCAGCGTTCTCTATCGCTTCTTCTTCTACACCGACCGGCATCTCACCAAAGGATTCCTCGTGGTAATGATCCATATCAAAACCATTCGCCTGGAGTAACTTCTTAACCGCATTCATATAAGGCGCCGGGCCACAGCAGAACACTTCACGTTCGAGGAAATCTTCTGCAATCATTTCCAGCTTGATCTGATCAAGATAACCACGATAACCATGCCATGCCTGACCACTCTCAATTTTTTCACAGATGAGATGCAGGCTAAAGTTGCTAATCCGGGAAGCCATATGATCCAGTTCGCGCTGGAAAACAATATCTTTCGGTGTCCGGGCGCTGTGGACAAAAGAGATATCCACGTCAGCATTGGTATCAAACCACCAGCGTGCCATAGACATTACTGGGGTAATCCCTACGCCACCGGATAACAGCAGCACTTTACGGGCAGGAAAGTCGATACAGTTAAACAGCCCTACCGGGCCATGAACCGCCAGCTGATCGCCCTCATTCAAATTCGTGTGCAACCAGTTTGAAACCAATCCATTAGTATCCAGCTTTACCGTAATAGAGAAACTATAAGGTACCGAAGGTGAACTGGAAATCGTATAAGAGCGCATCACCTGCTGCCCCTCAATTTCTAGTTCAAGGGTGACAAACTGGCCAGGCTTAAAGAAGTACATCACCGGCTGTTCAGACATAAAACAGAAGGTACACACATCCCAGGTTTCACGGATCACTTTTACACAACGGACGTTGTGACGACCATTAACCCAGGTCTGGGTATTTACCGGGATAAAGCTGTCAGAGCCGACAGTAGCAGGGACGGTATTAGTCATGGTGTATCTCTCATCAGTGCCGGATAGTGCACCGGTTCAGTTATTGGGCTAATAAATTGGACTCAATAGGATGGTAGCTAAAACAGCTATCCATCAATTCACACTTAATGAGCACATTGTCTGTCGGGCTGGTTTTCAAATATTAACTACTAACGACATTTATTTGCTTATTGCGACCATCCCCGACAATCCCTGCCATACAGGTCGATTTATGTATTTGTCCATGTCGTAAACAGTCAATCTCATAAACGCAGGCTGATAGAGGATGAACCCATGCAATAACACTATGCAGGTCAGGGTTATTCCTGATCATTTATAACGATGCACACGCAGTGCCTTGATGGAAGATGCGACTAATGAACCAAAATGACCTACTGAATTCGACCTGTGCCACTATCCATGAGGCACGAAAGGAGATGGCGAACCTCCTTGAGGAGCGTCCGGCCAATTATTCTTTGGCCCAGCCCTTGTATAACGATCCTCTGATGTTCCGGATCGATGTAGAGGAAGTCTTTCAAAAAGAGTGGCTATTCGTTGGCATGACCAGTGAAATTCCAGCCCGTGGCGATTACTTTACTGTTGAAGTTGCACAGAACCCGGTACTGGTCGTACGGGATGCAGACGGCAGCGTTAATGCATTCCACAACACCTGTCGTCACCGTGGCTCGCGTATCTGCACAGAACACCGGGGTAAAGTGGCCAATCTGGTCTGCCCATACCACCAGTGGACTTATGACCTGAAAGGCAACTTGTTATTCGCTGGCACCGAAATGGGTGACAGCTTTGAAACCCAGGAGCATGGGCTGAAAAAAGCCTTCTGTAAAACTGCTGGCGGCTTTATCTTTGTCTGCCTGGGTAAAGAGGAACCTGAAGGTGATTTTGATGAGTTCCTGTCCACCCTTGAAGAGTACATGGAACCTTATGATGTAGAGAACACCAAGCTGGCGGTGGAATCTAACATGTATGAAAAAGCTAACTGGAAGCTGGTAATTGAGAACAACCGCGAATGCTACCACTGTGCTGGCAACCATCCGGAACTACTGAACAGCCTGCTTGAGTGGGATGACACGAACGATCCCCGCGCATCACAGGAGTTCAAAGACCACTGTAAAGATCAGGCGGCAGCATGGGATGCCGAAGGCATACCTCACGAGCACAAGAGTTTTGGCCCCGGCCTTCGCAACCGTATCGTACGCATGCCATTGAAGAAAGGCACTCAGGCAATGACGATGGATGGCAAAGCCGGCTGCAACAAATTGCTGGGACGCATCAAAAATCCACAAATGGGCTCCATGCGTATCCTGCATCTGCCAAATTCGTGGAACCACATGCAGTCTGATCACTTCATTGTCTTCCGGGTATTGCCAATTTCCGCCCAGGAATCATTAGTCACGACTAAATGGTTCGTCCATAAAGATGCGGTTGAAGGTGTTGATTACGATCCGGTACAGCTGCGTAAAGTCTGGGATGCAACCAATGAACAGGATCGCGTTCTCGGCGAAGAAAACCAACAGGGCATCAACTCTATTGGTTACCAGCCAGGTCCGTATTCTGAAACCTTCGAGTTTGGCATCGTAAACTTTATGGAGTGGTACAGCGACACCATTGATAAGAACCTGAAAAGCCGTTAAGTCTGCTTTTGCTCAAAAACCGCCTGTATGGCGGTTTTTTTTGCTTTATACGTCGCGGAGAGGAAAACACCTCTTCGCCGAATACATAAAATGTTCTGACGCAAACAGGAGAACACAACATGACAACCGCTACACTGGGTATTTTAGGCGTCGGTCACCTGGCAACGTACACCGTCACCGGCCTTCGTAGAAACGACGACCAACGGCAGATCGTTCTGAGCCCTCGTAACGCAGAAGCTGCTAAACAACTGGCCAATAATAGCCAGTGCACTATTGCCGATAATAACCAGGCGGTGATTGAGAGCAGTGACATCATCCTGCTGGCGGTCAGACCGGAACAGCTGGATGGGTTATTAAATGACTTGCAGATGAAACCAGGTCAACTGGTCATCTCAACAATTGCCGGTATAACCCTGGAACAACTAAAGCAATACCCCGCACTGCAAAACGCCACCTTAGTAAGAACGCTGCCATCTGCCAGTGCCGAAGTTTGTGCCGGACCAGTACCACTGTTCCCAGCCAACGAAGCTGCAGAGAGCCTGCTGAATAGCATCGGTACTGTGGTTGTACTGGAGTCCGAATCACTCTTTAATACCGCACTGGCCCATGGTTGCTTGCACGGCTGGAGCTATCACCTGATTCAACAACTGATTGACTGGAGTAAACGCCAGGGAATGGATAATGACACCGCACGAACGATGGTCGTAGAGTCGATCAGCAGCGCGATTGCACTGGCGGAATCCCGTCCGGAACTAGACTACGGTGATATCGGCAATTCAATTGCGACACCGGGGACATATACCCTCAAAGGGATTAATCAGATCAAAGCAAACCACGGCCTGGAAGCCTGGAGCGACGCGATGGACACTATCTGTAAATAGTACGAGTCACGCCCATAAAAAAGCCGATGACAGTGTCATCGGCTTTTTTGTGTGTTGGGTGTGCAAACAATAGTCGTTAAACACCCGCTTCCAATATCGTTAGCGCATCCCTGACTTCAGGTAACATCACCGGAATCTGCTTCTGCAGTTCAGCCAGTAATACCTTAAAGCTGTCATGCACCTCATCCGGCTGATCTTTCAACCAGAGCAACGCCGCATCACTACATTGCTGCGGCGACCAGCCCTGCTCCAGAGACACACCCGCTTGCACTAGCAGATCAAAAAAATCATCCTGATCGATCAGGTCAGTGATCATCATACTCGTCTCTCCTGTATTAAAACGGGCCACACCGGTATTTTATAATATTCTACACAAACGAAAAAAAGCTGGCACTAAGCCAGCTTTTTGATTCTTAAGAGGGGCTTGTCAGCGCGCCTCTCAGACTTCAGTTTTCAACCCTTTGTAGATGCTGACACACATAAACAACAGGATAACAGTGAACGGCAGACCGGCCGTAATCGCGCCCGCTTGTAACGCTTTCAGCGCTTCAGAGCCTCCACCATATAGCAGCACTGCTGCAATCAATCCCTGTAGCACCGCCCAGAAAACACGCTGCGGCACAGGCGAATCAACTTTACCACCCGCCGTAATCGAATCAATTACCAGAGAACCCGAGTCGGATGAAGTGATAAAGAACACCAGTACCAGAATAATCGCCAGCGCCGAAGTAATACCTGACAGTGGCAAATTGTCCAGCATCTGGAACATTGCCAGGGACACATCACTCAGACCGCTAGCCAGAGCGCCAGTGCCGCTTTGTACCTGATCAAGTGCCTGTGCACCAAAGGCTGCCATCCAGATAGCAGATACCACCGTAGGGATAAGCAATACCGCAATCATAAATTCGCGTACTGTCCGGCCCCGGGATACCCGTGCGATAAACATCCCCACGAATGGCGACCAGGATACCCACCAAGCCCAGTAGAATACTGTCCAGCCTGTGTAGAACTTCTCATCTTCACGTCCGACCCAGTTACTCAAAGGAACAATATCAGTCACATAGCTACTGACAGTCATTGACAGATTATTAAAGAATCCACTCAGAGAGCCCGCAATTATTACAAACAACAATAAGGCCGCTGCGATCAGCATATTAATGTTGCTAAGCAGCTTAACACCGCCTTCCAGACCACGCGTAACGGAGATAATTGCGATTGCTGATACCACAACAATGATAACGATCTGAGTGGTGATACTATTCTCTACCCCAAACAGATAATTTAATCCGCCGGCAGCCTGAGAAGCACCTAAACCCAGAGAGGTCGCTAAACCAAATATGGTTGCCAATACCGCAACAATATCAATTACATGGCCGACAGGTCCCCAGACTCGCTCACCCAGCAATGGATAAAACGCTGAACGAATTGTCAGTGGCAGCCCTTTATTGTAGGTAAAGAAGGCCAGTGCCAGTGCTACAACACCGTAGATCGCCCAGGGATGTAATCCCCAGTGAAACAGGGTTGCACCCATCGCTGAAGCAGCAGCTTCAGGCGTATTTGGCACAGCATTCAGCGGAGTACCCCACCAGTCGGTATAGTACGCAACCGGTTCTGCAACACTCCAGAACATCAGGCCGATACCCATACCCGCAGCAAACAACATAGAGAACCACGACATACGACTAAAATCAGGTTTAGCCTCAGCTCCCCCTAAACGTATCCGACCGACCGGCAGCACTATCATTAGCAGGCAGAACAACACAAAAACGTTACCGCCCACCATAAACAACCAGTCGAAGGTTTCAATTGACCAGGTTCGGGCACCCTCCAGCATCACTTTAGCGTCAGCAGGAAACGCCAGGGCAAGTACAATAAAGGCCAGGATCGCTAGTGCACTGGTGGTGAAGACCGGATTATGAATATCCATTCCCAGCACCTGAACATTATCCTGCCCGGCCTTATAGTCAGAGGTGTACTCAGCTGACTTAGGGCCGTTTTGAACTTTTTGGTTCATAAAACTACTCCAGATTCTTTTTATATTGCTATCAGACGGACTGCAGATCACCCATCAATCACCAGAGCCAACCGGTGCTTTCTTCTACAACCCTACCTGACAGTTCCCGCATCAAATCTCGACCGTAAAGCCCATAAAGCTGCCAGTACTTTTTGCGCAGGAAGCCTCTATCTTATGAGCAGTCTGGTTTTAATAGCTGACTTATTACGACAGAAAGAACAGTAAAATGCCTATTCTCGACAAGGCGCATAACAAGCGAAATATGAGAGAGAGATAAACAATGATAAGCCGAACAATATTATAATGTTACGCGGTTTCTACCCCTCCCTGGAAAATGCTTTCAAGCTAAATAAGAGCCATTTTCCAGCCAGTAGCGAGTTGCAACGCACACCCTACCAAAGTCTGAAGACAACCTCCAATACGAAGCAGTGAATGACACACAAAAAAAACCACTCAAAGCCGTGAACTTTAGAGTGGTTATAAATACCTGGGGCTGAATCAAACAAAAAATTCAGTTTTGGGTCAGGCCGTTTCAAATCAAGAAAACAAAGTGCAAGAAACAATTTAAATATACAGAAGAAACCCTATACCAAACCCTCTTTTAGCGGCACATTTTATGCAAATAACGACATTTAACCGCTTTTAATAAAACATCCTGCTAAACATCGTCACGTTTGTCAGCGTAATACTCCCTCTTCTAACAGGAGATCAAAGATGGCCTGCGCCTGTTCGGCAGCCGGTTCATTTTGCATCACCTTGCCCCCGTCTCCCTGGGATTTTGCAGTCGCCGCTTTAAAACGATCTGCAGCGGTCTTTGCCTTAACAACTTTCAAACGTTTTGGTCGTTTACGCGCCGGCGCCTCACTCCACTCAGCACGCACAGCATCGGTTTCAGCACTGACTGACAATGCATCCATCGTTGCCCGGCTGGCGGGGCCGAACGCACTTTGACGCGGTTCCTGCGCCGCATTATCAACACTGGCAACAAAGGGCAGGCGTACTTTTAAGGCCCTACGCTGTCCCCGTGGCAATGCCTGGAGTACATCAGCAACGCCATCTTTTACCGCGGTAATATCAGCAATCCGCGGTACAATCGGCCAGCCTAATTTTTCAGCCAGCTGATAAGGCACCATTCCCGACGATTCACCACTCTCAGCACGTACGCCAGTCAGCACTATGTCAGTGCCGTTTTGTTGCAGGTACTCACCTAACGGCGCTAACGCATCCTCAGCGGGATCTAATTGCAATACGCGGATCGATTTCAGCCCCATGCCGGCATAGCTTCGCAACGCCTGCTGTTCAGGATCGCCCGCATGCAGCACGGTAAGCGCATCGGCCGCTAAAGTCATCCCCAGCTCAACAGCGCGCCCATCCTGCTCTGCCCGACGCTCACGACCAGACTGAGGATGTTTACCTACGGAAATTAATGACACTACGCTTAAGCTTTGTTGCAGATTATGCGGCATCCTGATCACCTCCCTCAGTCTGGCCGGCACGGAATGCCTGCGCCAATGTCAGCAACTCACTGAGAATCGCCTCACTATCGCCGACAGTACTTAACGCTGCCGCTTTAACCATGTCACACCCGGCATCGGTATTAATCGCGATGACTTTGTCACACTGACCAATACCCTGCATATGCTGGATCGCACCGGAAATACCGACCGCCAGATAAACCCGTGCCGTGACCCAGGTACCGGTTGCCCCCACCTGACGGAACCGTGGCATAAAGCCATCATCTACTGCAACCCGACTGGCACCTTCGGTGGCACCCAGCAGTTCAGCCGCTTTGTGGAACTGATCCCAGTTATGAATACCGTTACCCGCAGACAAGATAAACTCAGCTTCACCCAAAGGTATGGCATTTGGATCAACTGCAACCTGTCCCTGATCCTGCAGCTGCGCTATCACAGCGGGTACAGATTCCAGTTCGACTGGCAACGCTTCATGGCGCGTTTCATCGATCGCATCGGCACACTCTTCTGCCAGCAGCATCAAACGTGTTGTGCTGCGGGTGATATCTGTTGTACCCCCGGCACCACGACAAATCATCGTTGCATTATCCACCTGCCACGCTTGCACAGCAGGCCGTTCACCCAGCCGGGCTGCCAGGCGGGAGCCCAGATCAGCTCCCCCATTGACGCTATCCGGGAATAACCAGTGTTTCGGCTGATAACTGGCTTCCACCTGCACCATTGCCGCCAGTTGCTGCTCAGGACTGTAGCCCTGGTATTCTTCACCATCAAGCAACAGCAAACGATCAACACCGGCCGTGTCAAAACCTTCCTCTTTGCTTTCTCCGAAACAGACCGTCAGAACCGCACCCTTTTCTTCAGGATTGGAGTCTTCTAATCCACTGATAAGCTTATGCGCCAAACCGATCACATCTTTATCGTGACTGGTCAAACGACCACCGACCATGTCGGGTACCACAACGATGTAGAAATCAGGGATCTCAACACTGTGCAGTGGCAACTGTACAGCCTGAGGTCCACTTTGAGCGCCACTACGACGCCCCGTCGCAACGGTTGCGCCATTACCTTTAAGGCGATCAATACGTTTAATACCGTTAGGCCCGATAAAGCCAACCTTGTGTGGATTCTTTCGAATCAGCCCCGAAGGGCCACGCACTTCTACTTCATCACTAACACCAACGGTGCCATGCAATGGGTGCAAACGGTTACGCGCAATCCACTCAATCCGGGGATCTCTTCTAAGAAGCTCACTTTTATGGTCATTGCTCATCAGTGCACCTCCTCGATCAGTTGATCTACCAGGATCTCTGCAATATCTTTCACTTCCGGACGCGGCTCAACAACACCTTCCAACATCGCAGTACACTGCTGACAACCAACGGCAACCAGTTCAGCTTCAGTGCTGTTCACATCTTCCATCCGCATATCAGCGATACGTCGTTCGCCCGGAACATCCGTAATAGGTGCTCCGCCACCGCCACCGCAGCAACGTGAACGGAAGCCAGAACGCTCCATCTCCGCAATTTCGATGCCCATTGAGCGCAACAGCTCACGGGGGGCTTCGTATTCACCGTTATAACGCCCCAGGTAACATGGGTCATGATAGGTTACCCTGCCACCACTGAAGCTATCTAACTTCAGTTTTCCCTGTTGAACCAGTTCATTCAGATAGGTTGTATGGTGCAATACCTCAACCCCCTCCAGAGCTGAACTGCCGAAATCATCGTATTCATTACGCAGGCAGTGATAGGCATGCGGGTCGGTGGTAACAATGGCCTTAAACTTATATTGAGAAAGTACCGCCAGATTACGTTTAGCAATACTCTGGAACGCCGCATCATCGCCTAAGCGGCGCGCCACATCTCCTGAATCCAGCTCTTCGTCGCCCAGCACTGCAAAATCAACATTCGCGGCTTTAAGCAGTTTCACAAACGCCCGCAAAATACGCTGACTACGCATATCAAAGGCACCATCGGATACCCAGAACAAAACGTCTGCTTTCTGAACATCACGCATCAAATTGAGATTCTGGTCGGCCGCCGAGTTAGTCCGACTCGCCGGGTTATACCCGTTAGGGTTATCCGTAGCGATCAGGTTATCCAGTACTTCGGCACCCTTGTTCGGCGTCTTACCTTTTTCCATTGTCAGGTAGCGGCGCATATCGACGACAGCATCTACATGCTCGATCATCATCGGGCACTCTTCGACACAGGCACGACAAGTGGTACAAGACCAGAGTGTATCGGGATCGATCAACCCCTCAGTAATGATTTGTGTCGGGCCACCCGTCGCCTCGCCTATCGCTTTACCAGGGTAAGGACTGCCAGCAAACTGCGCATCGCTGCCACCCGCCAGGCCAACCACCATATCCTGAATCAGTTTCTTCGGGTTCAGAGGCTGTCCTGCAGCAAACGCCGGACACATCGCCTCACATTTACCGCACTGAACACAAGCATCAAAACCCAGTAACTGGTTCCACTTAAAGTCAGTCGGTTTAGCGACACCTAAGACGCCACCCACTTCCTGAGCAAGCGAAAGATCAACCGGCTTTAAACCCGTCGACCGACCGCCACCAAACCGTTCCTGACGACGATGAAAAGCCAGATGCAGCGCGCCTGCGAAGGCATGCTTCATCGGACCACCCCAGGTCATGCCAAAGAACAGTTCACCCATGCCCCAGATAATCAGCGCAGTGAGTAACAATGACAACAGAATACCCCCCGTTCCTTCGGGTAGAACTCCGGCCGCCGGTAGTGTCAGGACGAAGAACGCACCGGCAAAGGCCAGCAGGCTCTTTGGCAAACGCATCCAGGGGCCTTTGGATATTCGGCTAGGAGGATTAAGACGACGTTTAAAGACAAACAGGGCACCTACAAACATCAGCGCCAGCGCACCTAAAAGTGCCCAGGCCAGAATCTGGCTATCGAACCCCAGTAAGTGAACCAGAATAATCAACGCAGCAGAAAGTACAAAACCACCACCAGTAGCCGCATGGGTTTTAGACATATATTTGTCGCGTTCGACAATATCATGAAGATCATGCAGATAGCGTCCAGGCATCGCCATCAGGCCAGCGATCAGATCAACCTGATCTGGCTGTCCGGCACGCCATAGATTAACCCGGCGTACCGCGCCAATCACCGCCAGCACCAACGCGGTAGCAATCAGGACAGGATGTAACCATTCGAAAGACATAGACTCTCCTCTTTAACAGGAGTACGGACAGTTGTACCTGCCCTGTTATTCTTACAGACCAACCCTGATTCGTGACGAACCGGGGCTGACACAAGCGCTTCTAACCGAACTGAGCAATCTGAGCGTCATGAGCACAGGAAGTTCAAGGCATAAAGTTTACGGATGAGCGGAGCATAACAGCGCTATGTGAGCACCAGCCGTAAACTTTTAATGCAGCAATTCCAGGCGCAATAGCTCAGATACGATCAGAGATCTTTACACAAGCGAAGAGCGTCATACATCGCCGCATGCACATTACGCTGAGACACACAGTCACCCAGACGCCACAGGATCATGCCATCCGCATCTTCACTGAGAACAGGCTGAGGCTTGATATCAAACAGCGCCTCATTGTTGATCTGTCCCTTATTAAGGGACTCCTCTTTCAGCGCGTAAAACAGCTCTTCGTTCGGACGGGTACCGTTTTCTACCACAATCTGGTCAACCACCCGCTCTTCGCGCTGCGCGGTATACTCGTTCTCCAGAACAGCCACCAGGCTATCACCTTCGCGATACACTTTTTCCAGCAGATAGTCCGAGGTCATAATCACCTCTTTCTCATACAACGAGCGATAGTAAGTAGGGAACGTCGTTCCACCAATACCCACACCCGGCTTGATATCATCGGTTACGATCTCAACCAGCGACCCTTTCGACGCCAGATAATCAGCGGCAGAAAGGCCTGAGAATTCGCAGATAGTATCGTAGATCAGTACGTTTTTGCCCGGCTCAACCTTGCCGCTGAGAATATCCCAGCTAGAGACAACCAAGCCCTCTGCAGCACCCCACTCAGGGTTCTGATCGATAAAGGGACTACCACCGGTCGCGATCACACAAACATCTGGCTTCAGCTCTCTAACCAGTTCTTCATTGGCTTCGGTGCCCAGACGAACATCAACACCCAGGCGCTCAATTTCCATCGCTAACCAGCGTGTAATACCGGCAATCTGATCCCGCTGCGGGGCTTTAGCCGCCAGCGTAATCTGACCACCCAGCTCTTCCGCTTTTTCGACAAGCACAACCTGATGGCCCCGTTCAGCAGCAACCCGCGCCGCTTCCAGACCACCCGGGCCACCCCCGATAACCACCACCTTGCGAACCTTGCCGGTAGTCTTCTCAATAATATGTGGCAGCCCCATGTACTCACGGGACGTCGCCGCATTCTGGATACAAAGCACATCCAGGCCCTGGTACTGTCGGTCGATACAGTAGTTTGCACCCACACACTGACGGATCTGATCGACCTGATCATTCTTAATCTTGGCAATGATATGCGGGTCGGCAATATGGGCGCGGGTCATACCCACAAAATCCACATAGCCGGCTTCGATAATACGCTTAGCCTGATTCGGGTCTTTAATGTTCTGGGCATGAATCACCGGAACAGATACAACTTCTTTGATGCCCGCCGCCAGATGCAAGAACGGCTCCGGTGGATAACTCATATTCGGGATAACGTTTGCCAGGGTATTGTGAGTATCACAACCCGAGCCAACCACACCGAAGAAATCAAGCTCTCCGGTCGCATCATAATACGCAGCGATCTGCTTCATATCGTCGTGGTTCAAACCATCAGGATGAAATTCATCACCGGTGATACGCATCCCCACAACAAAATCACGACCGACTTCCGCACGAACCGCTTTCAATACTTCCATACCAAAGCGCATACGGTTTTCGAAGCTCCCGCCCCACTTATCGGTACGTTTGTTAACCCGTGGAGACCAGAACTGATCGACCAGGTGCTGGTGAACCGCTGACAGTTCAACACCGTCCAGACCACCCTCTTTAGCGCGGCGTGCCGCCTGAGCGAAATCACCGATAACCCGCCAGATATCTTCCTCTTCAATAATCTTACAGGTCGCACGGTGGACCGGCTCACGAATACCGGAGGGAGACATCAGGTTAGTCCAGTTTTCTCCGTCCCAACGGGAACGACGACCCATATGCGTGATCTGAATCATGATCTTGCCGCCGTGCTTATGCACCGCATCTGCCAGGTTCTGAAAATGCGGGATGATACGATCGGTCGACAGGTTGACCGAACTCCACCAGCTTTGAGGACTGTCGATGGATACCACACTGGAACCACCACAAATACTCAGGCCACAGCCACCTTTGGCTTTCTCCTCGTAGTATTTAACGTAGCGATCAGTCGTCATACCGCCGTCGGTCGCATAAACCTCGGCGTGAGCTGTACTGACAATACGGTTACGGATTGTCAGATTGTTAATCTTTAAAGGCTCAAACAGAACATCAAACTGGGACATAGTAGACTCCCACCTTTTTCGTTGCCGGCACGCAGGCCGTAATTCTTATTCGTCAGGGCAGACCTGTCGGCCTGCCTGTATTTTTTCGTTCTTACAGTGGTGTTACTTCAAAGTAACCCACGTCACAGCCATCCTCAGCCGCGCACTGGGTCTGTTCGGCCTTAGTGCGAACCTCGTAGCCCAGGTTTTCAGCGATCTGATCCAGCGCACCGGCAAACCAGCCGGTAAACATGTAATCCACTTTACGGTTCACTTTGCCGTACTGATAAACAAAGGCAGAGTTTTCTAAACGTACTTTGGCGGTACCCGCTTCCAGATCCAGCTCTTCAGTGATGAAAAAGCCCCAGCCGCGCTGCGACAAACGCTTGAGGTAGTGATGCCAAACATCCGCGCCGCTCAAGCCATGCTCAGCCGCTTCTTTTTCACACCAGTAATGAGCAGACTTATAACCCGCCTTGTATAGAATATCGGCATAGCGATCAGCACCGATCTCTTCCTCAATACCCATGTGGTTATTGACGAAGAAATGACGCGGCACATACAACATTGGCAGTGCATCCGTGGTCCATACTCCGGTCTCATCATTTACATCGATTGGCATTTCTGGCGCATGTACACCCATAATTCTTTACCTCAAAATTCTTTTATTTTTTACTAACAAATTCTATTCATACATCTACTTTTTAAAGCGTAACGAGCGCCGATGAGACAAGGCATCAGGACGGTGAGCAAGCGGAATTTAGTTCACTAAATGAGCATCGCGAGCCGGCCCGATAACGCCGTATCATCAAGCGCAGTAGCTTTAAGAACCCCAGACGTCGCGCAGAAGATCCACCCAGTTCTCACCCATAATCTTGCGCACCTGGCTTTCAGAGAAACCATCGCGCAACAGAGCCTCAGTCAGGTTCGGGAATTCACCAACAGTACGGATACCTTTTGGATTAATGATCTCGCCAAAACGGGTCAGACGACGGGCATAGCCTTTATCGTGGGTCAGGTATTCAAAGAAATCGTGACCGTGACCCTGAGTGAAGTCGGTACCGATACCGATCGCGTCTTCTCCCACAATGTTGTAGACATAACGGATCGCTTCAACGTAGTCATCCACCGTGGCATTAACACCAGCACGCAGGAACGGGGTAAACATAGTCACGCCGACAAAACCGCCTTTATCAGCGATATATTTCAACTCTTCATCGGAACGATTACGGGGATGCTCTTTCAATCCATCCGGTAAACAATGGGAGTAAGCAACCCGCTGCTTCGACTCATCGATCACTTCTTTAGCGGTATTCGGGCCAACGTGAGACAGATCACAGAGCATACCGTGCTTGTTCATCTCAGCGACGATCTCACGACCAAAACCAGACAAACCACCATCACGCTCATAACAACCGGTACCTACCAGGTTCTGGGTGTTGTAACACATCTGCACAATGCCCACGCCCAGGTCTTTAAACACTTTTACATAGCCGATCTGGTCTTCAAACGCATTGGCATTCTGAAAGCCCATCATCACCCCGGTTTTACCTTCCCGCTTGGCCCGGTGGATATCTTCAGTGGTACGCACCTTCAGCAACAGGTCACTGCTCTCTTCGATCAACCCGTTCATCTCGACTATGTTACGCACGGTGCCTTCAAAATTTTCCCAGAATGCAACGGTGCAGTTAGCGGCAGTCAGGCCACCTTTAGCCATATCTTCAAACAGAGCGCGTTCCCATTTAGCGCAGATCAAACCATCGATAATGATGGAATCATTGTGCAGATCAGCTGGGGTCATGGTCGTTATCCTTCTAAATCATAATTATCGGTACCCGGTAAACTCACAGGCCCGCAGGCAAAAAGGACTGCAACAGACCTTTCCATCATTCAAATCAGTGTAGTTTTTCAAGAAAAATTAGAAGGGGCTGGAAACGACTTACTCAATACCAAAAGCGACGAAGGCGGTAAAAATGAGTTCAGAAAGCGTATTCACGATAGGTTATAGAGCAGAAAAACTAATAGCGTATAACAACAGAGAGTTCAGGAACCGCAGAAAGCGTTAGAAAGCGGGAGAATCAGCAGAGAACCCTTATGGCCTAAATCAGATAATTATATTTGTTTACGGCTTCCTCCAGCGTATTGCTGGCAAACAGGCCTTCACTATTATTATAAACACAGAAAATATCGCAGGAAATTCACCTTTAAGAAACACTTCTGCGGTTAAAGTTTTATCAATTGTTTCACCACGATACTGTGCCAGCGCTTTAACAAAAGAGGGTTCCGGATCACCCTCTGTATTGAAGCCATGAAGCAATTCTTTAAGATCCAGAATATCTGCATTTATCAACACAGCTCCAGCTTTAATGCTCTTTCAGAACTTTATCCAGCATTCGACTATAGTGCGTGGTCTCGGTAAATAATGTTTTGGAAGCATCATCTCCGGCCCGGGCACCCACAATTGTACCTACAAAGAAATGATAGATTCCATAACTTATACCCGGCAGATCATCTTCGAAATACCAAAGCACATCCTCATCTTCGGTCTGGCCGGGAAAGCTTTTTTTCAAGTTAAGGGTCACCACAAGCGGGCCACCCGAAGCTCCTTCATATGAGTAGCAGTAGGCTTTTTTCATACCAGAAGCACCACCATTAACCTGCCGACAACGATCATAGGTTAATACTTTACCTTTCTGGCCTATACCAGTATCAGCACTGTAACCTGCCATCGTAGCAAAGGCATCCGGATCAAACATATCCGGATCCATCAGATCAGTGTAATCGTAAGGTGCATTTATCAAAGGCTTAATATCAAAACGAGAGACCGAACGGTCAATTCTAGCAATAGCATAATCCCCTTGATGGGTCTCTGCTTTGAGGATGGACTCAATCTTCCGCGATACTTTTTTACCGCTATTTGTGACCCAGGAAACACTGTTGGGGCCCACATCAAAGGAGCCATCCCCTTTCACCCAATGATCTACACAATGACCCGCTCCCAGAATAATAACGCCATCCTTTTTCAGATCATCAGTCACCAGCGACCAGCTACACCCTTCGGCCACTGTCGCACTTTTATTACTGATTGAACGACCTACTGCAGCCAGCCAATCAGGCGAGCCTGATCCTCTTATCTGACGCGTGTCACCGGCCTGCATATCAGGGTATTCTGCGAAGCTACTCGAAGCGACCAGCATGAGCACTACTACAAAACAATACTTTAGCTTTATCATCGTACTATCCGCGCTTGCCTTTCTGACAGATTCGTCACTTCAGTCATCACTTTATCCTGCCACTCTACTAATTGTTCAAGCGCATAACCACGAGCCATTGCACTATAGCTATAGAATGCTATAAACCGTTGGCCGATGTGCAATTGGTAAGTATCATGCTGAGTTGTTTTCCGCCCCGGCATAGTCAGCTCAGTTTGCTGCCATGAAGGCAGCGGTTCATCAGGAAAAATCTGCTGGTTAAGCCTGACCCGAAAGCGATCAAACAGCCAGCAATCTCCACCTTCAAAGTCGGCTATTTCTGGTTCAAGAACTTCAACTATGTCCACATCAACAATATAAGCTGAACTCTCTATCAATACTTGTATATCTATATCTTTCAACATCAGCGCAGATCACTTCAGAGTATCCATCGTTGATGATGCTATCATGGCAACCGCTGTTCGTAATCCAGCGGTTCGCTCGATATCAGATAAATAATGACTATAGTGATTACGTTCATAGAAAACGGGTAACCCATGACAAGGTTTCAGGTACCAAAAAAGAAGATTGAAGAGCTACTTAATCTTCACTCACTAAAAGCACAATCGAGTAGCTATGACCGCGGTGTCTGTGTACTGGCAGTCAGTAATGTCAGAGAAAAACTGATGGCTATATCAACAAATAAGCAAGATTCTATCGATCTGCAACACGCTATCAGTGAGGTAGCAAAACTGGCAGAGCAATACTCTGACCCGGATGGTGAGTACACTTCCGGAAAAAGCAGTGTGATAGGCCTGCTTGATGATCTCTACCGCTTGAAGTTTGATCAGGAAGAACCATCAGACCATCCTGCTCTCTGAATATACCTATTTATCCCGCTTATCCTTCAACGGAATCGAGCCAAAGGTAGACTCGGTTTTGGCTTCTGTAAAAGTATCTCTGGTCGCAAGCTCTTTAATAACAGGCTTCGTTTTAACAGGCGTAATCGACTGAGAGCTTTCTGCACCCTCTTCCCCACCCTTATTCACCACTGAGCGCTCTTCCCGGGGTGGAATCCCCATCTGTTCACGGTAACACTTACTGAAATGAGGGCTGGAGACAAACCCACAGGCCGCAGCAATATCAATAATCGACATTGTGGTCTGCTTTAACAGTTGCCGCGCCCGCAACAACCTTAGCTTGAGATAGTAACGGGACGGGGAGCATTTCAAAAATTTCTGGAACAGCCTTTCCATCTGCCGACGGGAGAGATCAACATAGTGAGCCAGCTCATCCATTTCGATCACTTCTTCAATATTGGCTTCCATCAATGACACTATTTCTAACAGCTTGGGTTGAGTGGTTCCCAATACATGACGCAGAGGTACTTTTTGCTGATCTTTATCATCGCGAACACGATCACAGATAAACATCTCTGAGATAGCCGCCGACAGCTGATAACCATGCTCCAGCTTGATCACATTCAACATCATATCCAGCGGCACCGTACCGCCGGTACAGGTCATCCGTCCCCGGTCCAGGCTGAACAAACGATTGGAACAGATGACTTTAGGAAATGCCTCCTGAAGGGCTGCAAGGTATTCCCAGTGGGTACTGCATTCGTAGCCATCCATCAAACCGGCATCCGCCAACAAGTAGGCTCCGGTACAGATTGCTCCAAGCTTGCAGCCTTTTCGCTCCATCTCCTGTAACCAGTTGATATGACTGCGATCGTAGACTTTGGTGATATTCAGGCCACCGGCGACGATCACCATATCCAGATTCGGACGGCTCTCAACACCGGCATCGGGTGTGATGGTAATACCGTCACTGGCACTGACAGGCTGACCGTCCATTGTCAGTGTGTACCAGGAATATAACTCCTCACCGCTGAGCTGATTCGCCATACGCAAGGCCTCAACGGCAGACGCCAGTGAGATCATGGTGAAATTATTCAGTAACAGGAAACCAATCGCACGGGGCTGGCCACCATTTACATCAAGAGTCATATGTAAACCTGTGCCTACACCGCATCCATTGCGTTATTAAATAGGCTATAAATTGATATCTGAAAGCGAGTATTAAATCAGCGCTTATTATTAAGCCCTTATTTAACATCAATCTTTGCAATTGAGAACTCTTTATCCAAAGATTACAACGATTTAGTTGAAGAGTTATCGTTCAGGCATGTTCACGGCGAAGCCTTTTCCAGGAAAGCCAGGTACAACACCCTTTAACCTTAGCATACCCTTTTGCTACGGGTTGCTTTGTGCTCAAAACGAACTTAGCAGACTTATTCACGCCTTTTCTAAAAAAGTTAACTTGCATTCATCTTACTTAGTCAGGTTGCCATTTGTGTCTAAAAGCTTATTAAACATCTGTTTTATAATTCAAATAAATACCGTCCTCTCTCTTACCCTTAAGATGTAAAACGTTGTAAACAATATGTAAACAGACTTGCCAACCACCCCTGTAAAGCTCTATTTTCAGTAGTCAGGATTGCACACTCCTCGTAGGGATAATAAAAATAATCAGGCACGCCGGTTTAACGCACCTACCTGTGCCAAGGTAAAACACGCCTTTATGAACACAGATGCCCGAATTCTTGTTGTCGATGATGAAGAACTGACCCGACACTGTCTGAGCAGTTATTTTGAAGAGGAAGGCTACACTGTCTTTACCGCAGATACAGCGGAGCAAGCTGAAGCGATTCTGCGTAGCGAAGCGATCGATGTGATTCTTCTGGATATCCGCCTGCCCGGCAAAGATGGCCTGACCCTTACCCGCGAACTGCGGGTTAATACGGAAGTGGGCATTATTCTGGTCACTGGCCGACAGGATGACGTCGACCGATTAATCGGCCTGGAGTGCGGTGCCGATGACTATGTCACTAAGCCTTTTAACCCCCGCGAAATTCTCGCCCGTACTAAAAACCTGGTGCGTCGGGTTCGCCACTGTACCGACCAGAAACCCACCGACTCGCTCCCCCATACGTTAAAAAGCTTCGAACGCTGGAAACTGAACCTGGACCGGCGCCAGCTTATTGATGAACAACAGCAGACTATTCAACTGACTGAAGGTGAGTTTCAGTTACTCAATACGCTGATGGTCAATTCCGGCAGAGTGATGAGCCGGGAGCAGATACTCGAACAAATTCGCAACCGGGAGTGGGTGCCCAGTGATCGTACCGTTGATGTACTGATTGGACGGCTGCGCCGAAAACTGAACGATGACCCCGCCAATCCAAGAACCATTCTTACCGTCCACGGTACTGGTTATCTGTTTACGCCCAAGCCTGTGGATATGCCATGACCCGGAGCGGCCAGTGGTGGCTTATCGTGCTGTTAAGCGCGGTACTCATACTACTGTCCTCAACAAGTTACAGCCGTACTCTGAAAGCCTGCGGCCACCCTTTCTACCCACCGGTATCCTGGGTGAGTGATCAGCAACTAAAGGGGCTCGCACCCGCGGTTACCCAACAGCTCTTTGCCGAACTGGGATACAGTGTCAAACTCCGGGCGGGCTACAACTGGAAACGTTGCCTGCTTGAAGTACAACAAGGTAACGCTGATATTGTCGTCGCCGCTTACCGCATCCCCAGCCGGGAATCCTATCTTTGGTTTAGCAGCCAACCGGTTATTGCTGATCAGCTGGCACTGTTTGTTAACCGTAAAACACCGCCCCCTTTTAACAACCTGGATGACTTGCAAGGCAAAGTCGCCGGCCTGCTGCTGGGCGACAGCTTTGGCGAAAGCTTAGATCAGTTTCTGTTGCAAAATACGAGAATTGAGTACGTTTCACGTAACCGGCAAAATTTTGAAAAGCTGGCGGATCAAAAGATCGACTTTATGCCCATCGGTCTCCTCAGTGGTCGCCTGCAAAGTCGAAAACTGGGTTTCCATGAGCAGGTTATGCCGCTGATCTACCGCGTCAGTACAGAGTTCTATTTTCTCGCAGTCGGTAAAAGTAGCGGCCTGCAACAGCACCTGCCCTTTATCAATCGACGCCTGCAAGAGATGCATCTGAACGGGACTATCAACAGGCTAACCGATCACTATAGCTTGCTCTATCTCGACCAGACCGCAGCGGAGCCCCGGCAATGATTCAACCCAAAGGCCTGCTACCAAAAATCACCCGTTACTCCCGTGAACATCCACTGGGATACCGGATTATGCTCTATGTGTGTAGCTGTAGTTTTTTGTTCATTCTGTTTTCCACCGCGCTGCAGCTCACACTGGATTATCGCCGTGAGTTCCGGGCGATTGATCAACAGGTCGAACTGATTCGCAGCAGCTACCTTGCCAGTCTGGCAAAGAGCCTTTGGGATATCGATCAGGCTCAGATCGAACTACAGCTCAAAGGGATACATAACCTTCCGGATGTCAGCTATCTCGTCCTTAAGAATACCGATACCGGTGAGACCGCGATTGAAGGCGAGCTTAACGCCTCTCCCGACAGCCCGCTTCAGATTCAGAGTTTTGATCTGATTCACCGGACACCGGAACAGCAACGCAAACTGGGACAGCTGGAGGTCAGCTTCGATCTGAAAGCGGTTTATCAACGTATCTGGAGCCGTGGCTTTAGCATTCTTCTCACCCAGACGCTGCTGGTTGTATTAATCGTATTAGTCATCCTGATTATCTTTCACCGTAAGATCACCCGCCACCTGGAAGCGATGGCCAACTACAGCCGGGAGATCGGTGCAGGCCAGCTGGAACACGGCCTGACACTGGATCGTCAACCGCCGAAAAGTAGTGATGAGCTGGACCAACTGGTTACAGCCCTGAATGATATGCGCCAGTCAATTCGCCAGGAGATCCGTCACCGTGAGCAGGAACAGGAAGAACTGCGTTACAACAGAGATCAGCTGCAAACGATGGTAGAACGACGCACGGCCAGCCTGCTACAGGCGAAAGAGGCTGCGGAAGAAGCTAGTAATGCAAAGTCCCGATTCCTCTCAACCATGAGTCATGAAATCCGCACGCCGATGAACGGCATGCTCGGCATGATTCAACTGTTAGAAAGTTCTCAACTGGATGGCCGGCAGCGGCAGCACATTCAGGTATTACACGACGCGACAAATGCTCTGCTGGAAACCTTTAATAACGTGCTCGAATATGGCCGACTCGTGGAAGGCGCATACAGTATCAGCCCTACCCGTTTTTCGCTGAGAAACTTACTGCATAACCTTACAGCGCTATTAACACCTGAAGCGAACCGCAAACAACTCAATCTACAACTTCAATACGCTGATGATGTCGCCGATCTGTTTCATACCGAAGAGAGCAGCCTGCGACAGATCATCACGAATCTGTTAAGCAATGCGATTAAATTTACCGATCAGGGTAACGTTACCTTAAGCGTTACGTTACTGAACCAGGTGTCGGGAAACCAGCACCTGAGATTCAGTATCAGTGACTCAGGGATCGGTATCGAACCTGAACTCCAGCAACATATATTTGACCGTTTTACCCAGGCCGATGAGACTATTACCCGTCGCTTTGGCGGTACAGGCCTCGGACTGGCTATCAGTAAAGAGTTGGCTGAACACCTGGGTGGCCAGATCGGGGTTACCAGTAACCCCGGCCGTGGCAGTACATTCTGGCTTGAATTGAATCTGCCGCTGGCGAGTACCATAGCGACGCCAGACAATATCAAATCCTCTCAGCCCCACCACACCTGCCAGCGGATTCTGTTAGTCGAAGATGTCGAGATAAATCAACAGGTCGTACTGGGATTATTGGAAGAACATCATCACCAGGTCACTATTGCAGGCGATGGAATAAAAGCCTTAGCACTCGGACGGGAACAACAGTTCGACCTCATCCTGATGGATATGCATCTACCGGGATTAAGCGGCCTGGAAGTCAGCGCAAGACTAAATAATGACCCTGACTGCATTAATTTCAATACCCGCATCATCGCCTTAACCGCCAGCGTGAGGCCTGAAGATATCCACCGTTATCTAGAAGCCGGTATCAGCAGCGTGATTGCCAAACCGGTGCATAAAGAACAATTGTTAAGTGCTATTGCCGGGGTTAATAGTATGACTCAGCCAAATATTCCTACAGCTTCAGATAACAGCCAAATTCCATTACTGGATCAGGCCGTTATTCGGGTTCATCAACAGATGCTCGGCTCAGAAAAACTCGCGACACTCATGCAAGGGTTCTGCAAAGTTCATAATGAACTATGGCCTGCCCTGCAACAGAGCATTCAGGCAGCCGACGACTACGAGATATCACAACAAGCGCATAAGTTAGCGGGCGCCTGCGATACCATCGGTTTCACACTGGCCAGCCACCTGTTACGCCAGCTCGAACAACAGGCAGATAACGGCGAAACCGCACAACACCACTTTCTCAGCCAACTTCACCAGGTAATGGTCGAAACTGTTGAGCTTGCCATTAACTGGAAAATCTAAATACTGGCAGTATCAGACTAATGTTCTTATGATTGAGGCCAACTTCGGGCTAAACTGTATATATATCTGTTACGGAATCCACTGATGAACATAATCACCCGTCAACAGCTGCTAAGTCAGCATAACCTGCACTCATTTACAGATGCCTCTATCTTTGGCGCTCTGCCAGAAACAGCTATCAACTGGTTACTCGAACAGGGTCAGCTAAGAGAGTATGACGAAGGTGAATTGTTATTTGACCGACAACAGCCGGGTGACAGTTTCCACGTTATTCTGGTCGGCCAGGTTAAATATTATAAGTATCATGAGGGGCGGTATGCCTATATCCGTGATTTCATGCAAGGTGAACAGATAGGCTTTGTCAGTCTGATCGCTTTACATGACCGGGCAGGCCGGGCCGAGGCAGCCAAAAAAACAACCTCGCTGGAAATTAACAGTCAGG
This sequence comes from Amphritea japonica ATCC BAA-1530, assembly GCF_016592435.1. Lineage (NCBI taxonomy): Bacteria > Pseudomonadati > Pseudomonadota > Gammaproteobacteria > Oceanospirillales > Oceanospirillaceae > Amphritea > Amphritea japonica. Next base: position 2,694,994 of record NZ_AP014545.1, read on the forward strand.
TTTATCACGATTTTCATCAACACCATCCCCTTGAGTTCGGTATCCTGATGATGAATCTGGCCCGGGAAATGGCCCGCACCCTACGGAGTGTGAATAATATTATCGTTACCAAATCCTGAGCAGTTTCAGCCTCAACTACAGACCACTATACAAAGAACTATCCTGATCTTTCCCCCACCCTCATACCTAACAATCAGGCATAAAAAAGGCCCCGGGGTTACACCTTAGGGGCCTTTGTCAGTCTTCAAAAATGACTGTGTGCGGTGTAACGCCTGCTAACCGAAAAACATCTGTGGCAGGAACAGTGATACTTCTGGCACATAAGTGGTAATGATCAATGTTGGAATCCAGGCAAACAAAATCATAATCAGCGTTGGTTTCAACATCGCACTGACTCTCACTCCGGTAACCCTCGAGCCCAGATAGAGCAATGGCGCGGTGGGTGGCGTGATATTACCCATACCCAGATTAACACCCACTATCGCTGCAAATTGAATCGGATCAACACCCAGTTCTACCACAATTGGGAATAGCAGAGGTGATGCCAACAATACACCGCTGACATCATCCATCAACATACCGATAAGAATCATCACGACGTTGATCATAATCAATACGATAATCGGATTATCCGATACCGAAAAGATCAGCTCTTTAGCCAGGTCAGGAATGTCTTCAAAAATCAGCAGACGACTAACAATCATCACCATAAAGAACATCACCATCACCACACCGGTGGTGGTTGCGGACTGGACTAACGCAGCTTTAAAGTTTGTGATATTCAGCCCTTTATAGATAAAGAAGCCAACCGGGATAGCATAGACAACAGCGATACCTGCTGCCTCTGTCGGGGTCATGATACCGCCGTATATTCCCCCAAGAATCATAAAGGGCATCAGCAGCGCTGGAAACGCAAAACGGCTTTTCTTAGCCACTTCTTTACCGAAGTTATCCGATTTTGGCAGCACTTTAATATTGTTGTACTTACGCAACATCACATAATTAACAATACAAAGCAGGGTCACCAGGATCAGACCGGGAACAATAGTCGCCAGAAAGCACTTCAACACCGATTGCCGGGTGACCCAGGCATAGATGATCTGAATCGCACTGGGTGGAATCAGCAACCCTAGCGGAGCCGCGTTCGTAATCAGTGCCGCAGACAGACCTTCAGGGTAGTTCGCTTTGCGTAGCTGCGGCATCATTATGCTACCGATGCAGGTCAGCGTGGCTGTAGCGCTGCCAGCAATCGAACCAAAGATGGCACTGGCACCCACTGCCGTGTAAGCAATTCCGCCTTTAAACCGACCCACAAAGAGTTCAGCAAGATCAACCAGGGGCTCGGCAATCTTGCCCCGTTCCATAATTGTACCGGCCATAATAAACAGCGGAATGGCCAGTAGCACCAGCACGTTCATGCGCCAGTGACCCGACGTCAGAAAACCTGCCGGATCGTGGTCACCCGTAAGTGACATATAGATCAATGCCAGACCGAAGGCGAAAGGTACCGGAATACCCACCACCAACGCGAGACAGATCACCAGAAGTGTCAGTAGAATTAACATAAGGAGTACCTAAATCAGATATGTGGTGGGGCTTCGTCAGATTCCCATTCTTCGCTGGGGCCGTCGCGTAAACCACTCCACAAATGCAGGGAGGTGTAAAACGTCATCAGGACAAACCCGAGAAAGATGCCCAGCTTAGGAATGACGAAAGGCAACTCCAGTCCGGTGGTACGCTGCCAGTCAGGATAGGCACTGATCTCTTCCCATAACATCAACCAGCCCCAGTAACTCAGGACTATGCCAATAACGGCTTCCAGAAAGATCGTACAGTTCACTACAATCCATTTGGTACGCACGCTATCAATCAGGGATAACAGAAAGTCAGCTTTCACATGGGTATTTTCATAACTACCCATCGCCCCGCCCAGGAAATACACCCAGAACGCGATCATTAATACCCACTCTTCGTAGGCAAACAGGTCAGCCTGAAACCAATAACGCAGGATAACCACAAAGAAAAACACAAATGCCATAACCAGACTGGCAGTCGCTAATATATATTCTTTGCTACGTAACAGAATATTTACCAGCGAGCCCAGCGGGCGCGGTATATTCAGATGCATAGGGCTACACTCTTATTTTTTTAAGATATCGACCACTTAGAAATCTGTTATTAAATACACTTTATTTATATATATTTAATAACAAAATTTCAGACAATCGATTTGAATACTCCCCATCAAAAAAAATGGGGAGTTAACAGGATACTTACAGGTCAGCAATGACTTCATCCAGGATATCTTTACCCAGACGTTCTTCTAGCTTAGGCCAGGTTTTTGCCCGTACTTCTTTAGCGATAGCACTGCGTTCTGCGTCAGTCAGCGGCAAAACTTTAACACCAAAGGCTTCAAGCTTTTTAAGATTAGCTGCATCGTTTTCACGACTCCAGTCAACGAAACCAGCAGCCGCTTTAGCAAAGACTTCAGTGATTACTTTACGCTGTTCTTCGTTAAGCTTTTTCTCCCAGGTTTTCTTGCTGGCATAGTAAGCGTAGTTCTCAACAAAAGCGTTGTAAGGAACATAGTTCTTAATCGCTTCTTTGAACGTCGTGTAGGTTGCTTCAGGCGTTGCACCAATCATTCCGTCAACCACACCCTGCTGGATTGCAGGGAAAGCATCACCCCAGTCGATAGTGGTGGTGTTGTAGCCCATATCCTGAGTACCCAGTTTCGCTGATTGCGCGCTCCACACCCGGATATTCTGCCCTTTAGGCCCTGTTGTACGGTAGTTCTCAGGCATTGAGGAAGACATAACACCGATAAAGCCTTCGGCAGTCACACCCAGTAATTTCAGGCCCATCTTATCCATGCGCTGATCGAAAATACCGTAGAAGTTAGAGCCTGGGCTGAATACTTTTTCCATCTCATCATAGTTAGAAACCAGATAAGGCAGTGAGTTTATTTCCAGTACCGGATCTTTGTGGCTGTAAACAAACGAGTGAACAATATCGATGCTGCCACGGACTGTTTCACCAATCAGCTGTTCGCCAGAACCCAGCTGACCTGCTGGATAGAGTTTAATTTTCAGATCTACACCAGCATTCTCGAGATCAACTTTGATCTGTCGCAACACTTCAGAAGCATACTGATCGGGTGCATGCTGACTGGCTATACGTAAAGTTGTCGCTGCTTCTACAGGCGTCGCCAATACCGCCCCCAATACCAGGGAGGATGCGATTACAGATTTCAGGTTCATACGACTTTCGATCTTTTTCATTGTGGTCTCCGCGTCTTCTTAACAGAAGGTTGTTTTTATGTTCGCGTTAGGTTCATTTGAGGCTTTTCATAACGAACCCTTATTTTTATACAGAGATAAAACGCAGTTAAAAACCCCCTGAAAAAACTTCAAAAACCGCATGAAACTTTTTCATAGACGCGAATGTAAACAAGACCAGACAAAACACTAATGAAACATCATTAAACCGTAAAATTTTATATTTTTCGTTATAAAAACTTCACAAACATAAATATTAAAAGAACATAATCAGTTTCGATACAAATGCGTATTTACATCAATTTACAATCTTTTACATCATTTTATTGAGTCAAACTTACCGATTATCAACAAGGTTATAAAACTGCTATAACATTCCCATAATAAAAAAGGGGTACATACATGACCTATATAAAAGACAAGCGAAATTTCAGTGCGCTGATGCGTGATACCAACAGCCCATTTTTACCGGCAGCCGAACAGGATGAAAACCCGGTAGAGGTTGGCTTTGTATTGCAGCAGCACTTCTCTATGAGTGCATTTACAGCCGCTGTCGATACGCTGGTAACCGCCAATCTGGTACGTACCACGCCCCTGTTTAACTACCAGACCTATGCGGCAGAAACGTCACCGGTCATCAGCGATCTGGGGATTGAAATCGCCGCCCAGGGCACCCTGAAGGCGTTTGACCACAAACCCTTACCCGACCTGTTAATTATCTGTGGCGGTTACCGTTGTTCAACCCAACAGCACCCGGAGCTCACTCGCACACTCAAGCAGGCTGATAGTAAAAAGCTCTTGATTGGCGGCCTGTGGAATGGCGCTATCGCGCTGGCCCATGCCGGGCTACTGGATCAGCTAAGCTGCGCCCTGCACCCCGACAATCATGCGTATATACGCGAACAATTCCCTAAAGTCAGAGTCAGCGAACAAGTTATTGTAAGCGAAGGTAACCGCCATACCAGCGCCGGGCCGGTTAGCGCTATGGAGATGATGTTGCAGTTGATTGGAGAGCTGCGCGGAATGAATATAACCCGGGCTATCAGAGAGATTTTAAGCTGCGATCAAATTTCAGAAAAAGGTAATATTCGTATCAGCCAGCCAGGTGACAACCCCTGCCTGCCGCAAAATCTACGCGATATTATGGAACTGATGGCGGCTAATATAGAGGAACCGATCAGCGTTGATGAACTGACCGTATGCATCGGCATTTCACGGCGCCAGATTGAGCGTTTATTCCAGAATCATCTGGAAACCTCGCCCGGGCGCTATTATCTGGAATTACGCATTACCCACGCCCGCCGTTTGCTATTACAAAGCAATGAGTCGATCACCAATATTGCACTGGCCAGTGGCTTTGTCAGCACCAGTCACTTTAGTAACTGTTACAAAGACTACTTTGGTGTTTCTCCCAGTCTCGCACGCGAACAGGCTAAGACACTGGCTTTTAATACACCCTGTCCGCAGGCCGCCGTCTGTTGATCTTCCATTCGAGATATCTATGACAACAGAAAGCGGCCTGTTAGTCCCTAGCTAACAGGCGTACTGCAGATCAGCATTCAATCGCGTTGACCGCCAGCCCCCCACGAGAGGTCTCTTTGTATTTATCGTGCATATCCCGGCCGGTATCTGACATGGTCTTGATCACCTTATCCAGCGAGATAAAATGATCACCGTCACCCCGTAGCGCCATCTGTGTAGCATTGATCGCCTTCACTGCGCCAATCGCGTTACGCTCGATACAGGGCACCTGAACTAAGCCCCCCACCGGATCGCAGGTCAGACCCAGGTTATGTTCCAGACCAATTTCAGCCGCATTTTCCACCTGCCCAGGCGAGCCGCCCAACACTTCACACAAACCTGCTGCTGCCATGGCACAGGCGGAGCCGACTTCTCCCTGACAACCGACTTCCGCACCCGATATAGAAGCATTCTTCTTACACAACGCACCAATCGCTGCAGCGGCCAGCAAGAAATCAACAACGCACTCTTCCGTCGCCTTAGCCGTAAATTCGGTGTAGTACATCAGCACTGCGGGAATAATCCCTGCGGCACCATTGGTCGGCGCAGTTACCATCCGTCCACCCGCAGCATTTTCTTCATTCACTGCCAGCGCGTAGAGGTTGATCCAGTCCATGGCGCCCATGGTAGAACTGATCACATTAGGCTTAGTGGAGCGGATCAGGGATTTATGCAGACTCATCGCCCGACGCTTCACCTGTAAGCCACCGGGCAAGGTTCCCTCTTTATGGAGTCCGGTGGCAATGCACTCTTTCATCGCCGCCCAGATATCCATCAGGCCATCACGGATCTCCTGCTCACTGCGCCAGACCTTCTCATTTTCCATCATCAGCTGGCTGACGCTGAAGTTATTCGCTTCGCACAGTTCCAGCAGCTCAACCGCATTATTAAAGTCGTAGGGTAGTTCAACCTGTGGCACTAAATGCGCGTCGGCCGTCGCATCACTCTCATCGATAACGAAACCACCACCAATCGAGTAATAGGTATTCTCATATAACAACTGATCATCGGCACCAAAGGCTGCCAGACGCATCGCGTTCGGATGGTAAGGCAGGTTCTCTTCAAGCAACAACATATCCCTCTGCCAGATGAACTCTATCGGGTACTGACCCAGCAGATTAAGACGATTACTCTCTTTTAACCCGGCAACCGCAGGCAGAATCATTTCCGGATCGATGCTGTGAGGGCGCTCCCCCATCAAGCCAACCACCACTGAATTGTCAGTACCATGACCGATCCCTGTCGCGCTCAATGAACCATAAAGATCCACCTGAATACGTTGCACATCCTGCGCCAGCTGATGTTGTTGCAGGTGGTCTGCAAAGTTTGCGGCTGCCACCATCGGACCGACCGTATGCGAACTCGACGGACCAACGCCTATTTTAAAAAGATCAAAAACAGAAATAGACATAGAGTCTCCACGGCGCATTCTGAGCGCAGGTTTTTATTATACTGAAGGGAGTATTATGTTCTGGTGCATAAACCGCTGTATGCCGGTTTACGACCTGTAATTTTCTTATTACGTTGAATCTCTGTTTCAGACTAAAACAGAAAAAGTGAGGTCGGACAGGATGAGCCACACACTACGTACCTCTCTGGAAGAAGTAATCCCGACAAACCTCATAAAAGACATTTTTCAGCTGCATGAAAAACGTAAAACTTCAGGGAGCCAATGAGCTGACTCCCTATCAAAAAGACTAGCTGGAGAAAACGACGGTACGTCCTTCATTAAGAAACACACGCTTCTCAATATGGTAACGAATCGCATTAAAGAGGGTTACCCGCTCTACGTCCTGTCCTTTTGAAATCAGATCTTCCGGGTAGAAAGCATGATCAACCGTCTGAATACCCTGCGTAATAATCGGACCTTCATCCAGATCGTTATTCACATAGTGAGCGGTTGCGCCTACCATTTTCACCCCTTTTTCCCAGGCCTGATGATAAGGCCTTGCGCCCTTAAAGCCGGGCAGTAACGAGTGGTGGATATTGATCGCTTTACCGTTCAGTTGCTCGCACATCCAGGGCGATAGCACCTGCATATAGCGCGCCAGAACAACCAGCTCAATATCGTATTGCTCTAACAGTTTAACAATCTCGGCTTCCTGCTCTGGCTTGGTATCAGGCGTAATCGGCAGGTGGTAATAAGGAATACCATGCCACTCAGCCAGATGCTCAAGATCCGGGTGGTTAGAGATGATAACCGGTATTTCAATATTCAGCTGACCGGTGCGATGACGATAAAGAAGATCGTTGAGGCAGTGGTCATACTTAGACACCAGTATCGCCACTCGCGGACGATGCTCAGGTTCCGTTAACTCCCACTCCATTTCAAACTCAGAAGCACGGGGGCCAAACGCAGCATCAAACTTTTCCGCGCTGAAATCGGCTTCGGTCGGTTGAAATTCGATACGAATGAAAAAGCGCTTAGAAACCCGGTCATCGAATGAGTGAATCTCATCAACGTAGTTTCCTGCTTCCGCCATATAACGGGTTACGACATCAACAGTTCCCAGCTTACTCGGACAACTCGCGGTAAAAACCCAGGGTTTTATTGCATTAGGCATATATCTACTCCTGCATTTGTTCGGCTGAGCGATAAACAGGCACTATAAAAGAACACCCGCTTTAATCAGTCAGCAGACAAACAGATATCAACCAGCTCCGGCTGGAGCTGGTTTTCAGAGGCTGAAATCAGGCTTCAATAACCAGGCCGAACTCACGGCTGGCATCTTGTAACCAAAGCCAGATGTAGTCAGCAAAGCTACGACGGATGATCAACTCAAAACGCTTCTCGCCGGTACGACGGACAATCGCTGTGCTTTTAGAAAACACCGTCGATACCACCTTACCTACGGGAAACTGCGCTGCGTGCAGATCAACCGGGATACACTTTTTCAGTAGTTCAACAACATTGTCACCGGACAGTTCCAGTACTGTTGAGCCACCGCTGCTGTTCACCAGCGAGTAGTGTCCACCCATCTCATCACGGAACTTAGATTCCACCTCAAAGGCCTCAAGACCCGGCACCAGAATCAGCCACTCATCAGGCGACATCCAGCGGATGGAGTAGTCACCCTTTTCAACAGAGGTCAGCGGCTGAAGTGGCAAACCTACACCCAGCACCCGCTCAACAGCGGCCAGCTGATCAGCATTGTCAGGATTACAGCGCAGCGTCAGATGACCCAGCAGCTTGTGCTCACGCAGGTGAACACCGCCAGCTTTAGGGCCTTGCTTTGCCAGAGTTTCCAGATCCGCATGATGCAGCGGCGACTGGCCCTGAATTTCAGGACCAGGTACCTGGTCCATTACTGCAGCTTTAGTGGCTGCGATTTCTGCGGGTGTCATTACATTCAAATCAGACATTTTGACGCTCCCCTTTCGGATCAAGGAAGATCGGGCTGCAAATCTCAGCTTCAATCACAGTGCCATCGGCCAGTGGATAGAATACGGTTTCACCCATCTTATCCAGACCACCTTTAATAAAGCCCATCGCGATAGAGTGACCCAGGTTAGCACTCCAGTAACTGGAGGTAACATGGCCTTCCATCGGCATCGGGATCGGTGCTTTAGGATCCAGTACCGCTTGTGCTCCCTCAGGAATCACCGCTTTAGGATCTTTAGTCTTCAGACCAACCAGTTGCTTACGGTTCGGACGTACACAATCAGCACGATTCATTCCGCGCTTACCGATGTAGCTGAACGGCTTCTGGTTAGACACACACCAGCCCATACCCAGGTCATACGGATGAACAGAGCCATCGGTATCCTGACCGGCGATGATGAAACCTTTCTCAGCACGCAGGATGTGCATCGTTTCTGTACCGTAAGGCGTCAGGTTGTACTTCTTACCGGCTTCGAACAGCTTCTCCCACACATGGGTGCCGTAGTTTGCCTGTACGTTGATCTCGAACGACAGTTCACCGGTGAAAGAGATTCGGAAGACACGGGCAGGAACGCCGGCAACCTTCATCTGCTTCCAGTCCATGAACTTGAAGTTATCATTGCTCAGATCGTAATCAGTCAGTTCTGACAGCAGTTTACGGCTGTTAGGACCGGAAATAGTCAGTGTAGACCAGTGATCGGTAACCGTGTTGAAGTAAACTTCCAGCTCAGGCCACTCGGTCTGGTGGTAGATTTCCAGCCATTCCAGAACCCGTGCTGCGCCGCCAGTTGTGGTCGTCATTACGAAGTGGTTATCGCCTAAACAAGCCGATACACCATCGTCAAAAACCATACCATCTTCGCCACACATCAGGCCGTAACGACACTTACCAACCGCCAGCTTAGCCCAGGCGTTGCTGTATACACGTCCGAGGAATTCACGGGCATCTTTACCCTGAACATCGATCTTACCCAGGGTAGACGCATCCAGAATACCCACGCTGTCACGCACTGCCAGACACTCACGATCCAGCGATTGCTGCATCGTCTCGTTGCCCTGCGGGAAGTACCAGGGACGCTTCCACTGGCCGACATCCTCAAACTTCGCACCGTGCTCAACGTGCCACTTGTGCATCGCCGAGTAACGCTCAGGATCAAACAGTGAACCGCAGTTACGGCCAGCGATCGCGCCAAAAGAGATCGGCGTGTAGTTCGGACGGAAAATAGTCGTACCGGTCTCAGGGATGGTCTTGTTCAGCGCTTTCGCTGCAACCGCCATACCGTTGATGTTACCCAGCTTACCCTGATCAGTACCGAAGCCCATCGCGGTGTAACGCTTAACGTGCTCAATAGACTCGTAACCTTCACGACAAGCCACTTCGATACCCGCTGCCGTCACATCCGTCTGGTAGTCAACAAACTGCTTAGGCGCAGCCGACGTTGGCTTAATATGCGGGATATGGAACAGCGTCATCGGTGCATCAGTCTTCAGTGTTTCAGCTTTAGGCAGAACCACTTCAGCCGCACTCAGACCAGTTTCAGTCAGTGCTTTCTGACCCGCATCGAAGCCCTGCTTCAGTGCAACAGCTGTGTCGTACTGGCCGTTAATGCCACCCGCTGTCAGCTGCTTCTGAACGGTAGGTCCAGGAACGAAACCAACAATCTTATCGTCCCAGGTAGGACGGCTGCCGGTATGGCTGGACAGGTGAATAACCGGGCTCCAGCCACCCGAAGAGGCAACCGTATCGGTTTTCAGTTTCGTAATAGAACCGGTAACTTTACCGCCATCTGCGCTGATCGCAGCCACAGAGACACCGGATACACGCTTACTGCCCTGCACTTCAATGACCGCAGAGCCAGAAATGATGTGCAGGCCACGTTTACGCGCTGCTTCAGCACGGGCACCGTTACCGGAAGCACGGGTATCAACAATGGCAACAACCTTACGACCGGCATCATCCCAGTCCAGCGCTGCCTGATAACCGTAATCGTTGGTGGTCATCAGTACCAGTTCATTACCCGGTACAACACCGTAACGGTTGATGTAGGTAGAGACGGCGTTAGCCACCATGCAACCCGGTACATCATTGTTAGAGTAAACCAGTGGACGCTCATGCGCGCCGGTTGCCAGTACTACCCACTTAGCACGTACACGGTGCAACTTCTGACGCGCCTGATTAACCGGCGCAATATCCGCCAGGTGATCGGTGCAACGCTCATGGATAGTGACAAAGTTATGGTCGTGGTAGCCGTTCACGGTAGAGCGAGGCAGCAGCATCACGTCAGCGAATGTCGCCAGCTCAGCAACAACACTCTTCACCCATTCTGCAGCAGGCTTGCCGTCCAGCGTTTCTTTGGTGTTCAGCAGGCTGCCACCAAATTCATTCTGTTCATCAGCAATAATGACCCGGGCACCACCACGGGCAGCCGTCAGTGCTGCCGCCAGTCCCGCAGGGCCGGCACCGACGATGAGTACGTCACAGTGCTGGTTAACGTTGTCATAGGTATCCGGATCGCTTTCCAGCGGCGAACGGCCCATGCCAGCAGCTTTACGAATCATTGACTCATAGCTGTCCCACAGAGACTGAGGGAACATGAACGTCTTGTAGTAGAAACCCGGTGGCATCATGCTGCCGCCGACTTTACCGATCATACCCATCACGTCGGTATCAACACTCGGCCAGCCATTGGTTGATGCTGACACCAGACCGTTGAACAATTCCTGCTGCGTGGCACGTACGTTAGGTACCTGCGTCGCTTCAGTTGCACCCAGCTGTAGTACCGCATTCGGCTCTTCTGCGCCGCAGGCTACGATACCGCGTGGGCGGCTGTATTTAAAACTACGGCCAACGACATCAATGCCGTTTGCCAGCATGGCAGATGCCAGAGTGTCGCCCTGAAAACCAGAGAACTGCTTACCGTTATAGGTAAACGTCATTGGCTTGGAACGGTCGATGCGACCTCCGCTCTGGAGGCGGTTTTGCTGTGTCATAATTCCGCTCCTTTTATTCAGCGACTACAGATGGCTGTTCGCCAATCTTGTAGACTTCTTTAATTTCGTAAGTCTGGGTGTTGCGAGTCATGTTAAAGAACTTGCGACAGCCGGCAGCATGAACCCATAGTTCGTGGTGAATGCCACGTGGGTTTTTACGGAAGAACATGTACTCGCCCCACTCTTTATCAGAGCAGGCTTCCGGATCTAAAGGACGCGGAATATGCGCCTGACCCGCTGCGTGAAATTCTTCTTCTTCTCGGTATTCCGCACAATGCGGGCAGTAGATATGAAACATGTTAGTCAGCCCCTTTTATTAGTGTGCTACGCCAGCGGCGCCGTGCTCATCAATCAGCGCGCCGTCGTGGAACCGGAACATAGAGAATGGCTCTGCCAGTGGGTGCATTTCACCCTTAGCCAGAGACGCTGCAAAAACATTACCTGCACCCGGAGTCGCCTTAAAGCCACCGGTACCCCAACCACAGTTGAAGAACAGATTCTTAACCGGTGTCTTACTGATGATCGGACAAGCATCAGGACAAGTATCAACAATACCGCCCCACTGACGGTTCATGCGTACCCGGCTGAACATTGGGAACAGCTCAACAATCGCCTGCACGGTGTGCTCAATGGTTGGGTAAGAACCCCGCTGACCGTAGCCGGTGTAACCGTCGATACCCGCACCAATTACCAGGTCGCCCTTATCGGACTGGCTGACATAACCGTGTACATGGTTAGACATAACCACCGTATCCAGAACCGGCTTAATGGGCTCAGATACCAGCGCCTGCAGCGGATGCGATTCCAGCGGCAGTTCAAAACCGGCCATCTTAGCGACAACCGCCGAGTTACCGGCAACAACAGAACCCACACGATCGGCCATAATATCGCCGTAACGGTTAGTCTTAACGCCAATAATCGTATCGTCTTCGATAATCAGATCTGTCACTTCGGTCTCTTGAATCAGATCAACACCGAAAGAGTCAGCACCCCGGGCAAAGCCCCAGGCGACCGCATCGTGACGGGCTACACCGCCGCGTGGCTGCCATGAAGCACCCATCACCGGGTAACGGCTGTTAGCTGAACAATCCATATGCGGTACGATCTCTTTGATCGACTGCGGATCCAGTACTTCACCATCGATACCGTTCAACCGGTTAGCGTTTACACGACGCTCGATATCACGCATATCCTGCAAGGTGTGACCCAGGTTCAATACACCGCGCTGGGAGAACATAACGTTGTAGTTCAGATCCTGAGACAGGCCTTCCCACAATTTCATCGCGTGCTCATACAGATGAGCAGACTCATCCCACAGGTAGTTAGAACGTACGATAGTCGTGTTACGGGCCGTGTTACCGCCACCCAGATAACCTTTTTCGATAACCGCTACGTTAGTGACACCGTGCTCTTTCGCCAGATAGTAAGCAGTCGCCAGACCGTGACCGCCGCCACCGATAATGATGACGTCATACTTCTTCTTTGGCGTAGGGTTACGCCAGGCGCGCTGCCAGTTCTCGTGATGAGTCAGACTGTGTTTGAACAGTCCGAAGCCTGAATAATGCTGCATAGGATCAGCTCCCGTAAGGGGCAACCCGCTCTGAAAGTATCTCTGTCAGAAGCGATGGTTGCCAGGTGTTCAATTAGAGTTAAGAATCAAATTACTTGTAAACAGGGTAGTCAGCACACAGCGCAACAACCTGCTGCTTCACTTCAGTAATCTTCGCTTCCAGTGCTTCTGGCTGATTCAGCACATCCAGCAGATCAGCGATCCAGCCTGCCAGTGTACGGCAATGCTCTTCTTTGAAACCACGAGTCGTGATAACCGGAGAACCGATACGCAGACCTGAAGTGACAAACGGAGACTGTGGGTCACCCGGTACAGCGTTCTTGTTTACAGTGATGTTTGCACGACCCAGCGCCGCATCAGCATCTTTACCTGTCAGACCCTGCTTGATCAGGCTGAGCAGGAACAGGTGGTTCTTAGTACCGCCGGATACAATCTCGAAACCACGTTCGATCAGCACTTCAGCCATCGCGCTGGCGTTCTTAACAACCTGCGACTGGTACTCTTTGAATTCAGGATCCAGCGCTTCTTTAAACGCAACCGCTTTAGCAGCGATAACGTGCATCAGAGGACCACCCTGACCGCCGGGGAAGACAGCAGAGTTCAGTTTCTTTTCCAGCTCGTTATCACGGGAAAGGATCAGACCACCCCGTGGACCACGCAGCGTCTTGTGTGTTGTCGTTGTTGCAACATCAGCGAAAGGAACCGGGTTCGGATACAGGCCTGCAGCAACCAGACCGGCAACGTGTGCCATATCAACGAACAGGTAAGCGCCAACTTTGTCAGCAATCTCGCGGAAACGCGCCCAGTCAACAATCTGAGAATAAGCAGAGAAACCCGCAACGATCATCTTCGGCTTATGCTCTACCGCCAGACGCTCTACTTCTTCGTAATCGATCTCACCGGTCGCTTCATTCAGACCGTACTGAACAGCGTTATAGATCTTGCCGGAAAAGTTTACGTGAGAACCGTGAGTCAGGTGACCACCGTGTGCCAGGCTCATACCCAGAACAGTATCGCCCGGTGCGCACAGCGCCATGTATACCGCTGCGTTTGCCTGAGAACCAGAGTGTGGCTGTACGTTTGCGTATTCAGCACCAAACAACTCTTTAGCACGATCCAGCGCCAGTTGCTCAACAACGTCAACGTATTCACAACCACCGTAGTAACGCTTTTCAGGATAACCTTCAGCATATTTGTTAGTCAGCGCGGTACCTTGCGCCTGCATGACACGTGGACTGGTGTAGTTCTCAGAAGCGATCAGTTCGATATGTTCTTCCTGGCGAACTTCCTCTTTACCTATCGCGGCCCACAGAACGTCATCATATCCCTGGATCTGGTCTTCTTTCGTAAACATCTATACCTCCACGCCAAGCCAACTAAGGCGAGCAAAAATCAATTTTTAGTTATTGTAGGTGGGTTAGATACGTAAACTCTTTTACGCACTAAACACCGTTTGGGAAGTAAAGCCGGTATGGCCAAACCTGCTCTGCAGCAGTGTTTGCCCTTCCCTGTCATGCCTGAACATATCCCATAAGACCGATAGTAACGGCTCACCGGCACAGCGCTATGCTCGAACACGCCTCGGGAATGTCCATTTACGACAGGGCATAAAAACTAAAAAATAAAGTCGCAACGACGACAGTCGTCAGAACGGAAAGTTTCGCTTTTCTCCTAGACGTGACTACGTCACTCGCTAGTGGCTAGACGGAAAACTGCGTTTTCCTTGCTAGAAAAAACGTAAAAGCCTTCTTTTCACGCTTATATATCAACCCAGTAATGACTCCGTAAGGTTCGGCTAGCACGGAAGCATTTCCCCTTCTATGCAGCCGAGCATTGGAGTTTATAAACAGGTCAAGCGAGGACCGTCTGAGCGGGCGAAGCCCGTGAGTTTATAGACGCAAACGTCTACCCTTCGGGCCAGCTAAAGCTGTTCAGGCAAAGCCTGTCGCAGCGCTGTTTATAAACGAAACGCACAGGGAAGTTGGCGCAGCCAACCAAGCAGCGGGCGACGGCTTTAGATTGTTAAGACCTTTGCCGTTCAAAGGTCCCCTTTTTTTTACAAGAGTGCTTAGCGAAAGCGGAACAAAAAGTTAAGCAATCCTACCGATAACTATTTAAAAACCAGAACAAGATTCACTTATCCCGTTGTTACAAGATAATGCCTATCTGATGATGAGAAACTCAGGTGCTAGAATTGAGACCAGATGCAGGCTATAGTCCGCACAAATAAGACAGGGCGCAGGCAGTAATGGCCAATATTCAAAAAAAACGTGATTTCAGTTCAACCATGCGTAGCAGTAACAGCCAGTTCCTGCCGTCAGATCACGCGCCGGAACGTCCTGTTAAAGTAGGTTTTGTCTTATTAGAACATTTCTCACTGATGGCCTTTACCGCCGCCGTCGATACGCTGGTTACGGCAAATCTTGTCCGTACGGCGCCGCTGTTCGAGCACATCACCCTGGGGGTCGATTCGCGCAAAGCCTTAAGTGATCTGGGTATTGAGATCGCCACCAATGCCACCCTGGAACACTTCGCTATCGAGCATCGCGGCAGTATCGATATCCTCATCGTCTGTGGCGGTTTCCGCTGTGAACTCAATCAAAATTCAAAACTTACCGAAACACTCAAGGCCGCAGATAAGCTGGGATTAACCCTGGGGGGGATATGGAACGGCAGTATCGCTATCGCCCATGCGGGTCTGCTTAATGATCAGCCCTGTGCAGCCCACCCCGATAACCACGCCTTTATCCGCGAACAGTTTCCCTTAGTGCAATTGGCTGATACCGCCTTAGTCATGGCGGATAAACGCGCCTCCTGTGCGGGCCCCGTCAGCGCTCTGCAGATGATGCTAACGCTGGTCGATCAGTATTATGGTGAAGATACCACACGAGCGATTCGTGAAATTCTCAGCTGTGATCAGGTCGCCGAGAGTGGCGGAAAAATGAAGCTACAGGCCGGGGATAATCCAACACACCCGGAAAACCTTCGCTCATTCATGCAGCTGATGAACAACAATATTGAAGAGCCCTTAACCCTGGAAGAACTGGCTGCGCATGTTGGGATATCCCGCCGTCAGATGGAAAGACTCTTTCAAACACATCTTGAAACCAGCCCTTCTCGCTACTATTTAGAGCTGCGGATCACCCATGCCCGCCGACTACTGCTGCAAACCAATGAAAGCATCACCAATGTCGCCCTGGCGAGTGGGTTTGTCAGCACCAGTCACTTTTCGAATTGTTATAAAGATTACTTTGGCGTATCGCCGACGGCTGCAAGGGCTAAGAAATAAGGGCCGTCGCTCGTTGATCGAACGCAGCAAGCTGCTTGCTCGTTGCTCGCAAGGGCCTTCTTAATGTTGCGTGGATATGGGGCTGGAATTGGTGCCTTCGTAAGGTTGATTTATGGGGCCAGAACTAATTTTATTCTGACCCCATTTATCTTTTGAGTCATAACGCCCGAATTTTCACCTGTTTTGGAGCGCAGCGGAAAACCAGTCCGACAACATGCGCTTGTTATGACTTTTCTTTAGCGCATTCCCTGATGCTTCGTATTATTCTATCTTTACTTTCTTGAGGGTATCTAGATAGATCCTTTTCAATTACTTTAATAGCATCTGTAATATTACCATTGAGAGCAAAAACATAGGACTCGTATTTATTAAATGTCCTTGAGGATACGTTTTTTCTCTTCCTAATATTCCGAAGCCTTAAAACACCTTCAGTAAGTAGTTCAATGTTTTTGTACTTAATCGCCAAGTCACACATTGCTAATAAGGGATAGTGGTTGTCTGGCCGCATATCTACACAGTCACCTATCTTATCCAGGGCCTCCACCTCTTTTCCTTCTACTTTAGCTAGAAACACGGCTTCTGATATATCAGCTATTTCATTAGATTGTTCTGAATCGATAATTCTCAAGTTTTCTATCAGGCTTTTCAATGTGGAAGCATGCTTTTGGGCATTCTCAGAGTTCACGAGGCAGTTGAAATACGCCTGAGTATGAAATTGATTACCTCTATGCCCTTCATAGTTATTCTTTGCATAACCTAAAGCCAGATCATATTCTTCAAGCTGAACATAAATTTGCACAATTTCGCGCTTAGCTCGATCACTAACATATTTGGCATCAACAATAATTTCAAATTTCTCCAAGGCTTCCTTCAGGCGACCGCTAAGCCTGTAGTAGAAACCTAACAGGAAAGTATGCTCGTCACCCTTTATATTCTGAACTTCCGAGAGCATTCTGCGATTTTTCTTTTTGGCCAAGGCTAGGCACAAGTAGTATCTAATGTCTTGTAGAACTCGATACTCAAGAGACTTTTCTTTCTGAAGAATTATATCAGCCAGTTCAATTATTCTATCTAAGTTCCCCTTACTGTAATAAAGGTCCTTCATGCAACGAAGGTAATGTGAGGGTATTAATAACTTCTCATCAATTTCGATATTATTTTTAAGGGCTTCCTTTAGTGTAAATATATACTCTGATGAATCCCTTTCGAAAACATCATCGGAATCGACTATTAACTTAACTTGACTCTGAATCACCTCCAAAACTTCTTCTTTTAACTTAATTCTATTTCTCTTAATATAGTCGCGAACTATATCGTTAAGGCGAATAATTTCCCCATCGAGGCCAATTAACTCAACTATGTGTTCAGCAGCCAATCTTTCCAGAATAGGATAATATTTCTCCTCTGAAACTAAAGAAAAAATAAAATCTGAACTAATAACCTCAAACTGCGCCAAAAGCCTAATAAAATCTAGAACATCTTCTTTATTCTCGTACTTATTAAGAAGAATGGATGCTTTATCAGTATTGAATTCAGAAATTGTTGGTATTTTATCTATTATCTTGGTCGCCGGATCATCTTTTAATACATCAACAGCAAACATTGCCTGATCTGGAAACCCTGACAATAAGGCAGATATGTCTTCAAAGCTTACTTTATCAAGACTAACTTCATACAACTCCAAGAGCTGCTTAAACAGCCGTTTTCTTTCATTGGAGTTAAGCTCATTTAACTCTACAAAATAGAAACTTTCATTTCTTGGTCTGTTTTTAAAGTTGACATTGTACCTTGATGATATACAAAAAATTGGAAATCCGTTCTTTTTATAAGAATCAACAACCTCTACAAACCAGTCTGATACGCACCTTTCATAATTTACTATGCAGCCATCGTCCACAAGATAAATCAACTCTTTTGAGTTGTAAGCCGAGTCCATTACTTTGTGTATGATCTGTATTTTTTCTTCCATCGTTTTATCAGCTAATGAAAAAATATTTTTATCGAGATCAACCAAACCAAGGTCATTAATTTTCAAAATGAAATCTTCAATCGAAACATTTCTATCAAGAAGTATTGAGGAGGGTTTATTGGAACACTCTGTAATATTTGTTTTATATAATGCTCTGTGAAGAAATGTTCGTCTTCCTACGCCAGAAAATCCAGAGACTATTATTGTTGTAGGTTTTTCTTTATCAAAGTCATGAATTCTCTCTTCAAATTTTTCTTGATGATCGTTCCTTCCAACGAATATAGTATTTCTCTTTTTAAGCTGAGGATGTTTCGACCAACTAAGCTCTCTTAATTTATTGTGAATTCTTTTAGATGCAACTTGCGCTCGTTTAATAGGCTTTAGATTATAGTTATCTCTTAGCCAGTCAGGAATACGAACATCCTCATAGGTTAGCCTGTCATCAATAATAATAGGGAATATCTTATTTAAGCTTTCATCATCTAAACGAATCTTAGCTTCAACGACTTCCCTTTGAACCCAAGACGATGATAATGCACTTTCAGATAGAAAAATCACAAAAATGCTCGAATTATCCAACCCTTTGAGTATTTCATCCAATGGCTTTTCACCTTCTTCGAAGGTGAACTCATCATAAATTATATTATCTTTACCCAGCCATTTCGCGACATTTCTTACATATCCGTCTTTGTCTTTACTTGAGTGTGATAAAAAAGCCTTGATCATTTATATCTCCGGTTAAAATGGCTGGCTGAGTCATGACAATTTATTGTACGGCCTTACAAGGTTACAAAACTTGCTCACTTATATCGCAAGGTATCAATCAGCTGTCAAGCGTAAAATTCAGAGAAAAGCTTTCAATAAGCTACTTCATTCTCGTCCACTGAAAATGAGTAAACTCATTTGATCAGTTGCACAGTCTTTGTTGCTTGTGACTGCGCGTATCCTTTGACTTGATAATGCCTTATCAATGAGTGCTGGGCAACTGGTCTGAAAAGGGATTTATCCATTGATAGGCAATATAGGTTAGATGTGGCCTTTTACGTTTTTGCTAGCCACGAGCAAGTTGCGAAGCAACGTCTAGCTAGCTTAACTTGTTCAGCGATCGAGCAACTGAGCGAAGCGATTCGTCTAAGCGAGAATCTCTATGCCTTTCTGATCTACCATATTCAGCAGTTTTAGCGAGGGAGCGCTGGGCTTTTTCTGACCTTGTTCCCATTTCTGTACCGTTGATTTGGTGGTGTTAAGGTAGGCGGCAAATACGCCCTGGCTGGCTTTGTTTCTTTTACGGATTTGCTGGATTTCCAGAGCACTGTAATTCTTCACTGGCGGCAGGCATAAAGCATCAAATTCACGCAGGGTTATCTCGTCCATTACCCCTGCATCATTGAGGTCTTTTACACCCTCATGTACTACTTCTAAAATTGATTTATCCACTACCTTTTACCTCGATCAATGCGCCTGCTTTAACTGCCCATTTATTAAACGCCCCGCTCTTGAATATTCGCATAATCATCCTTCCTGCTTTCAAGTAAGGAGCTGAATAAAGCATAGCGCTTAGTGCTATATATAAAAATCTGCCCCTCACTTGTACAAAAAGGGAAGTTATTTAGACCCGTCTTACCTTACGAAGGTACAACTTTGCTAGTATAGGCAAGTATTTAAAGAAGGCTTTAGGTTTTTTCTAGCTACTAGCAAGTCGCGAAGCGAC
This sequence comes from Amphritea japonica ATCC BAA-1530, assembly GCF_016592435.1. NCBI lineage: Bacteria > Pseudomonadati > Pseudomonadota > Gammaproteobacteria > Oceanospirillales > Oceanospirillaceae > Amphritea > Amphritea japonica. Next base: position 2,714,705 of record NZ_AP014545.1, read on the forward strand.
GTCTGGCGAGTCGAACTTGTTCGACGTTCTAGCCCAGCTTCAAGCTATACACTTCAATATATTAAGTACTTGGTCTTTCTGTACGACCAATACAACAACGGGACTTTTATGCTCTGGTTTACCCTGTTTATCATCCTCTCGCTGATCGCGCTTTGGGCTTTCATTAAGGTCGCTGTCACCGGTGAAGATCTGTCGCAATATGACACGCCGGTTGAGCCGCTGTTTTACGATAAGCCAGCTTCGCCACCCCACTTTGAGCTTGAGAAGCAGTTCACTAATGTCGACCCTGCCTTTGCCAAGCTATCAAAACAGCAGCAGTTACTGGCCATGCGTAAAGCGATGGATAAAGCTGGTCTGAGAGGCACAACCACGGCTAACTTCGTCAGCGCTGATACCGCCCCGGTTGAGGGGGAATGGGTGATGGCCCCGGACGCAGACCCGGATAAGCGGTTGCTCTATATTCACGGGGGTGGCTTTATGATGGGCAGCCCACAAAGTCACCGCATCATCACCAGCAAGCTGGCCGAGATCACGGGTGCGGCAGTGTTTGCGGTTAACTACCGGAAGATACCTGAGAATGCCCGCCTTGAGGGTGTTGAAGACTGTCAGGATATCTATCGCTGGTTGCTGAATAACGGTCCGCAAGGCGAGAAACCTGCCGGACAGCTCCTGCTTGTTGGCGATTCTGCCGGGGCCAGTCTGGCTTTCTGTCTGCTGGCCTGGATTCGCGATAACCAGTTACTAGCACCTGCTGCCGCTGTGGCACTCTGCCCGACAACGGACAGCACAGTTTCCAGCCCTAGCATCATCAACAACTTAAACCGCGATGTGATGCTACAAAGCTTCTTTAAACCGATGGTTAAAGTCCCCAAAACCATGCTGTTATTAACTGGCTGGATCAGTGCCCGGGTGCGGCCCAGTGACCCTGTTATATCACCGATTCACGGCGACCTCGCCGGACTCCCCCCACTGCTGATACAAGCCAGTGATACTGAATGCCTGATCGATGATGCCCGGCGCTATACCAATAAAGCACGTCTGGCGGGTAACGAGGTCACGTTGCAAATATGGCAGGAGATGATGCACGACTGGCACCTGTTTGAACCTGAATTAGATGAAGCTAAAGATGCTTTTGAGCAGATCAGACTATTTTTGGACAAACATAGTTAATCGGTCTTGGACTTGGGGCTAAGCCCCTTACCAATTAGAGTAAAGCCCCGTCTGGCCAGCCGCAAAGCAGCGGTCTGGCCACTTTTTCGGCAAAACTGTTAAAGCTCGTTAGCCAGTTTCTTATACCCTTCCACCAGCCAGTGATTGGCGGCCACGACCGACTCGGAAAACGAGGAATAATCCGGTGGCACCTGTTCAATAGCGCTAAGATCAAACTCCGGCCCGATATTGGTCATCGGCGGCACATGCATCTGCGGCGGCAGGTCCAACCCATCGATAACACAGTTGTGGCGGATAACAGAGCCATTATGGATATGCGAGCGGAACACCACGCTGTTAAAGCCGATAAACACATCATCCCCCACTTCACAGGGACCATGAATAATTGAACGATGGGCAATGGATGTCCGCTGCCCTATGGTCACCGCAGCACCAGATTTAGAGTGGATCACCACACCATCCTGAATATTGGAATCACGCCCGATAATAATCGGTTCCATATTGCCTTCAGCATCCACTTCGTCCGCCCGGATAACCGCATAGGGTCCAACGAATACATTATCTTCAATAACAACCCGACCACAGATGATTGCCGTCGGATCAATAAAGGCTTTTTCAGAAACAACAGGACTAAACCCTGATGGATTTTTACGTAGCATGCTCAGCTTCCCCTGTTGTATTTCTGATCGATGACGACCGCATTGTGCGCATGCAGGCTTTCCTGATGCTCCACCTTAAACCAGTAATCAGTTATCTGTTCCATCCCCTCAAGACGGGTTTTAATGCGCCGTGCAGCATCTTCACAGAACATCAGGTTTTCAGCATTCAGGCGTGCAAATTCCTGCTCATCACTACGCTTCACTGCTGTCTGCACCGGTGTACCCAGCGCTTGTTCAAAACCATCAATAAGCTCAGGCAATTCAGGAAAAGTCTGATCAGCTAATTGCAACTTCAGGTAAGCATAGGAGCGCTGACTGTGGGGTGTGGCGATGGAGCCTGCCTCAGACTGGATCCATTGTAAGAGCGCCTGTTTATCTATCGAAGCCCCTGCAAACTGACGGTCAACCGCCTCACCATATAACTGGCGTGATAAGGATGCCGAGCAGGGACAGGTGCTGGAATAAGGGAGGGTAAGTTCTAGTTGGATACTCAGGCGGCCATTATGATGTTCAGCATTTAAGGCGACCGGATAGGATTGATACCCCTGTTCGTTGCTCTGCAGGGAATCCCGTTGCAACAGCAGATCAAACTTAAGGTTAAGCCGTGCACTCTGACTGATACCCTCCTGGGACTCCACCATAAAGGACAATAACTGCGCTACCGAATTCAGGCTCAGGGGTTCGTTCGCCAAATGACGATTCATCTGCAGGTAGAGCCGTGACATATGAATACCCTTTACATCGGGGCGGTCCAGACTGACATAGAGATCGGCCTGTGCACTGACCGGTAACGGGCTGCCATCAGCAAGGTTTAGCTTTATCGGTAAAGCGATACCTTCCATTCCCACCCATTGCAGCATCAGAGAGTGTGAAGCCGAATGCTGGGATGCCACATCCGGAAGCGGTTTTATATTTTGCATAGTTATCTTGTCGTAAGTGAGAAAAAATCAGTGAGCGAAATTAAGTGGCATGGCAGCCGGCTCTGAGCTCAGCTGATAGCCATCAAACACCTGTGTTCCATTGACCCATGTTGAGAGAATCCGGGAGCTGAAGCGGTGACCATCAAAAGGCGACCAACCGCAGAGATAACGATTTGAAGCCGGACTCACAGCAGTGCTGCCTTCAGGATCGATCAATACCAGATCGGCAAAATATCCCTCGCGTAGAAAACCCCGCTCAGCAATGCCATAGCGTATCGCCGGATTGTGAGCGGTTTTTTCGACTACTTGTAGCAGGGTCAGTTGTTTGTTTTTCACATGATCAAGCATACTCAGCAGTGCATGTTCCACCAGAGGTAAACCCGCTGGGGCCTGCATATAATCCTGCTGCTTTTCAGTCCAGGTGTGGGGCGCATGATCTGTCGCGACAATATCGATTTGCCCGGTATGCAATGCCTGGATCAGGGCGGCCCGGTCACTGGCAGATTTTACTGCCGGATTACACTTAATCAGGTTTCCCTTCGTTGGATAATCCTGATCACTGAACCAGAGATGGTGAACGCAAGCCTCGGCAGTAATCGATTTACCAGCCACCGGCCCTGGGTCAAACAGGCAGAGTTCTTGCTCAGACGTGATATGTAAAACATGCAACTGACTCTGGTATTTCTTTGCTAACGCGACGGCGTAGGAAGAGGATGCATAACAAGCCTCTGCAGACCGGATGATCGGGTGATCTTTAATGGTTGGTTCGATACCAGCCAAACGATAGTCATTGAGATTACGTTGAATAATCGGTCCGCTCTCGCAATGAGTCACTATCAATACCGGGCTATCACGGAAGATTGCCTCCAGTACCGCTGGTGCTTCGACCAACAGGTCCCCGGTAGATGCGCCCATAAAGACTTTTACACCGCAATGCTGAGATGGATCCAGGCGTTTAATTTCTTCCAGGTTATCCAGCGTCGCCCCCAGATAGAACGCATAGTTTGCCACTGAGTGCCGCTCTGCCAACTGGTACTTCTGCTCCAGTGCAGCCAGCGTCGTTGTGGAAGGGTCTACATTGGGCATCTCCATAAAGCTGGTTATCCCGCCAGCAACGGCTGCGCGGGATTCACTGGCAATCGTTCCCTTATGGGTCATACCCGGCTCACGGAAATGAACCTGATCATCAATCATTCCTGGTAGTAACCAACAACCTTCGGCTTCAATAATATGATCATTGCCAGTCGCAGAAATTTCAGCGGCAATCTGATCAATTCTCTGACCACAAATCCGTACATCTGCAACAAACGCCTCGCCCTCATTAAATAGCCGGGCATGCTTTATCAGTGTTGTCTTCATCACTAAGAGGCTTCTCCAATCACGACTACCTCGCCCTGCTCCGGTTTCACGGCCAGATAGAAGCAACTTGGACGGCCGGTGTGACACGCCGCACCCTGCTGATTCACCTGACAGAGAATAACATCGCCATCACAGTCGAAAGACATACTCACCAACGTCTGCGTATGACCACTGGTCGCGCCCTTTTCCCAAAAACAGTTACGGCTGCGGGACCAATACACCATGCGCCCGGTTGCCAGGGTTCTATCCAGCGCCGTACTGTTCATCCAGGCCTGCATCAATACAGCCTTACTGCTGACATCTTGCGCTATCACAGGAATCAATCCCTGTTCATTAAAACTGAGGTTCTCCACCACCTCAGCCAAAGGTAGCCTGTCGTTATGAGCGCTGTTTTCGATACTCTGAAAAAACGCCTTAGCCATTAGATGGTATCTCCTACTTTTAACCTTGATTCAATGATTAGCTACTTATTCTTTTGAGCAACTTCAACGAAAAAAGATGTTATAACATAACAATTTCATAATAAAGCAGAATCAGGAATATAAGCTCATGTCGTAATCAAAGATTAATTGCGTATATCTAGCCGCTAATAAGTGACGAAGTCACGTCTGGCTATTTAGTAAAGCGCTTTAAACAAAGCGCTTTGTGTGAAGCGCTTCTTTATAAACTATCCTGACCTTCTTCGATTGCTACTTCGATATCTTCCATTTCTTCGTTAGACAGCATAATTTCACCTTTTTATCACACGTTAAGTCATTGAAAAATGTAATGCCTGACATACGGCATTCATTCTCAACCTATCAATAATTTCAGGCAGAACAATACGAGAAAGCCTGAGTCAAAAACATGCCCTCAAAAGGGCAGAGTTATTGAGACTCTGGCTACGATAACGTTGGCGGCAAAAAAGAGCATTCTTCAGTCAGTACTGACCACCAGAGTCTCATTAATTGTCTATTTAAGCCCTTCTATGCATTGATCACGACATCTTCACCGGATGTGCTTGTCTCGCCATAAATTAGCTATTAGCGTGCCTGTTTTATCAGGAGTAGTAGCGATGACTATATCTGCAACATCGATCGCTGATCAGCTAACACTGGACCGGCAGCATTATATTGGCGGCTGCGTTCTCGTCCTGATATCTGCTGTCTGCTATGGCCTGCAACCTTTCTTCGCTTTTTTCGCCTATAACGATGGCACCAACACCACCGGGCTGCTTTTGTCCCGCTTCTGTATCTCTTCGGTCGTCTTACTGGGTTGGCTTAAACTTCGTGGTATCTCGCTGCCAAAGCCCAAGCTATTCATTCAGAACCTAGCCATTGGTGCTGGCTATGCCGGTGCAGGCCTGGGTTATTACAACGCAAGTCAAAGCGCTTCGTTTAGTCTCGCGGTTATATTAATGTTTTCCTTTCCGGCTTTTGTCACACTGTTTGCCATACTCTTTCTCAAGGAGAAACTAACCCGGCTAAGGGTAACAAGCCTCACCTTAGCGATCAGCGGCGTGATATTTGCGGCTGGAATAGATTTGAAAGGCGATATCACCGGTATCTTGTGGGCGCTATTTGCGGCCCTCAGTTACGGCTCTGCCATCATTTATGCGTCACACCAGGCTAAACCAGAGAACCCGATCGCCAGTGCAGCTGTGATTATGATAGCGGGCAGCCTGATCTTTATCGTGGTTGCACAGTTCCACCACATCACCATGCCCCAAACAGCTACTGGCTGGAGTGCCGTTATCGGGCTGGCACTATTCGCCACACTGGCTCCTCTTGCCACTTTCATCAGTGGTGCGCATCGTATTGGAGCGGCCAACGCCTCTACTCTGTCAACGATGGAGCCTGTTGTGGCTGTCGTCATTGCCGTATCACTGTTAGGCGAGCCGCTTAGCTGGACGACCATCACCGGTGGCGTTATGGTCGTATGCGCTGCACTATTGCTCGTCCGTCAAAAGCGCTGATCATCGCTTTAAATAATTTATTCGAGTAACAGCCTTCAGATTGGTTAACTCTCAACTACGAGGGTTAAAAGAGAAAATCTGGCCTTTATATACAGTATGTTCTGGTTATTTATTAACCAATTCAATAATCCTTTCCTATACTGTTTATCCCTGAGATAAAAAGTACAGCGAGAGAAAAGATGAAAGCCCTGCGTTTGCGAAACGTTCCAAAGCCACCGCCAGCCCATGAAACCCACGAAACAATTCACAGCCAAACCAGTCAGTTTCTGCAACAGGGCGGCAGGATTACCGTGCTACCTTCAGGCTACAGCGGTATTCCACGAATGCAGGGGCCTCAACAAAGATCCGGCAAAAAGCTACTGCTCTGATAAGCCTTTTGATCCCGGTAAACAAAGCTCGCCAAAACCAGAGACACCAGTATCAGTTGCGTTCCTGTCCAGAGTTGATTCAAGGCTGGTCAGACTCTGCCAAGCGATTCGATAAGGCTATCCGTTAATTGGTAACGGCCGGTGGAACATTGAAGCGTCAATAATTCTCATATTACTTATCCTCCGGCGGTAGCAATATCAACTTACCGATGAATTGCTTAGCCATAAATACTTGCTGCGCTTCACCTATCTCGCACAGGGGAAATTCTTGTGACACCAGCGGTTTAATCTCTCCCCGTTCGATATAGCCGATCAGGTTTTCAAAAACATGACGAGGTTGATAGGTGCAGCCGAAAAAACTCAGGTCTTTCAGGTACAGAGTCCGAACATCCATCTCGACCAACGGACCACCAATAGCACCGGCAACGGTATAGCGACCACCACGGCACAACAGGTCCGGGAGTTGCGGCCACTGTTCCCCGGCAACCAGATCGATGACTACATCCACGGCATCAGGTCCCAGCTCTGATAGTAAATCAGAGCCCCGCGGGATTACCCTGTCAGCCCCCAATTCACTAATCTGTTGCATCTTTTCTTCACCACAGACTGCGATGACGTTTGCACCCCGTCGTTTCACCAACTGAATAGCGGCTGACCCCACACCACCGGATGCCCCCGTAATCAGAACCGTTTCTCCGGCCCGAACATTAACCCGATCGATCATATTCTCGGCGGTAGAATATGCGCAGGGAAATGAAGCCAGCTGTGCATCAGTAAGATCACTCTCCACTCTCAGCACCTCATTACTGCGAGCGATCGCATATTGAGCAAAACCACCATCACATTCAGAACCGTAAGTGCTGCATTGATACTTTCTTACACTGCCAAATGCCTCCTGCATAGGCCTGACTAATATTCGCTCTCCCACCCGATCAGGGCTGACATTTTCACCCACTGAAACTATCTCACCGCAGCAATCCGCGCCCTGAATACGGGGTAATTGTAATGGCACTCCAGACCAGCTGGCATCGTCATCGACCTTTGAACCAAAGCCATCTGTTGCACCGGCATTAGTATCTTCTTTCACTTTCTTTGAATACCAACCGATCCGGGTATTGATATCAGTATTATTAACCGCACTGGCACCAACCCGGATTAGTACCTCATCTGCTTTTGGCTCAGGCACCGGCAGGTCAGTTTTATACTGCAGCATTTCCAGACCACCATGACCCGTGAGAGCCACCCCTGACATTTGCTTTAGTGTTTCAGAAACAGACATACAACGCTCCATAGCTGGGAAGGGAGCTTCCCGATAATTTATCCCGGTTATCTGATAGTCGTTTATAGTCAGTAGCCAGGTACTTGCCTGTTAGATTAAAAAAAAGGCATACTTCAGGCAAACGAATATTAATTAAGCACTGATTTAGATTTTCTAAATTGAGTTTAGTATTCACGGAGCCTCTTTTGAAACAGATACTCGACCTTGAACTGCTACGCACCTTTGTTATGGTGGCCCGTACCGGTGAACTAAAAAAAGCTGCGCTGAAAGTGTATCGTTCCCAGGGAGCGGTCAGTATGCAAATCAAAAAGCTGGAAGAGCTCACCGGTAACTGCCTGCTTGAGCGGAGTAATAGGGGCATCCGTCTGACTGAAGCTGGCCAGACCCTGCTCAGTTACAGTGAACAACTACTGAAACTCAGCAGTGCAGCCCTGGCAGCACTTAGTGATACAGACCTGGCCGGAAAACTCAGCTTTGGAATTCCGACCGATTACGCCCAGAGTTTTCTGAGTTTTTTCATGCCAATACTCGCCACCGAGCTGCCTAACCTCGAAGCTCGTATTATCTGTGATCGCAGTCGCAACCTTAGGGAGTTGATCTCTGCAGGGGAACTGGATATTGCCATTGTTGCAGGCGAATCCGAACATTCTGATGAGACTCTGCTGTGGAGCGAAAGACTGTTATGGGTGGCACCCAGCAGTGCCAGGCTGGAAGAACAATCACCACTGCCCATAGCGATGTATGAAGATAGTTGTATTGTGCGGGATCTTTGTCTGACACAGCTAAAAACATCAGGCCAACCCTATCGGATAGTATTCGGCAGCCCGGTATTGGACAATATCGTTACCGCTGTAGAAGAAGGCTTTGCCATATCCCTGTTGCCAGAATCACTATTACCCGGTCATAAGACACGAACGCTGCCTACCGATATATTACATAGTAATCTGGTCATGCGTATGAATATGATCAGCTCACCGGGCATTGATACGCCGATCTTAAGAAGAGTTTCAGAATGCTTTCAACAAGCGTCGATAAGCCAACAAAAAATAGCCGATAAGTCTGTCAGCCCTGTCAAAAATTAATCAGGCCAAAAACGAGCTTTACTGTAAATTAGCATCTGAGCGTATCGCGCTCTGCCAATCTCTTTCTAACCCGCCTCTGACTTACGTTGTACAAAAGATTTACGGTCGATACCCCGATGCCGGGCAAGCATTTTTTCAACTCGTTCGGCATCAAGCGGGTCCTTGCCCTGCAGATAGAGTTCAATGTGCTCCAGCTGATCATTTCCCCAGAACAGTTCATCCTCAATAATAAAGGTCGGCACACCAAACACATCACGACTGATCGCTGCTTCAGTTACCTTTTTGAGCCCGGCTTTAATCTCGGGGAATTCAATCGCAGCCAGTAACGCGGCACTGTCCAGTTGCAGGTTATCCAAAATCTCAGCCAGGGTATTCCGGCAAGACAGATCAGCCCCTTTTGACCAGCCCGCCTCAAAAATAGCGCTGATGACGCGATGCTGATCTTTACCGCTCACCTCTGGCAACGATAAACGCAACGCCGGTAGCGGATTATAGGGATGACAGGCCGGGGGGTTAAACTCAAAATTATGCAGTTTTGCGTAACGATCACAGTACTTATACAGCGCCGTTTTCTTAGGCCGAACTTCCGCTGGCCCCAGCTGCCCCCAGTGATCTAACAACTTACCAAACACCACCGGATGCGCGTTCAGGACAATATCATAACGATCACAGAGCTCATGAATTTTACGCCAACTGAAATAGGCATACGGCGAGATGTAATCAAAGTAGAAATCCAGGCTGCGAGCAGGCATATATGTTCCTCAGTATCAAACAGGCTGAACGCAGTCTGACACTGAGGTGAGCTGTTTGTCTATTATGAAAAAGCCTTTATTCGCCCAGCTTTTCCTGCAAATCAGCGATGATTTTTTCTAATTCGGTGACCCGCTTTTCCAATGCGATAATCGCATCATTGGCGGCACTAGCGCGCGGGACAGGCGGACTATAGTCAGATGGATCAGCCGCTTCTACTTCGCCGCTAAAGAGATGCGCGTAACGAGATTCCCGCTTTCCCGGCTCCCGAGGCATGCGTACCACTAGCGGAAACTCTTCCCGTTCACTCATTTTCTGTAGCACCGACTCCGTCTCATGGACATCACCAAAGCCACACAAACGATTAGTACGACTGCGCAGTTCTCCCGGGGTCTGCGGCCCCCGCAAGAACAGCGTGCAAACAATAGCCAGTTCCTGCTCACTCAGCTTCAACTCAGAAAATTCAGTATTACAGAAACGATGTTTATACTTTTGCACCCGACTACCAAAGCTTCCCTCTTCACGGATCAGATGTTTCTTATTCAATTCATCGAGCACTTCCTGTACTTCCGTTTGAGACAGACTCATGACCGGATCACGATTACTTTTCTGATTACAGGCAGTGGTGAGGGCGTTAAGGGTGAGAGGGTATTGATCCGGGGTTGTAACCTCTTTCTCTATGAGACAACCAATGACCCGTGTTTGCAAAAGACTCAGTTCCATATCCATGCTCTACCTCTGTAAAAAACAATTAACGCTTTCATAAGGTTACCCTATTTTTTACAAATGGCACCCTAATTTAATCGGGCAGATGCAATTTTAATTAGTTCCAACGGAGAATAGTTATTTGTATAGCTCCCTCCTACACTGGTGATATCGTTTACCTAAATGGGGTAATAAAAATGAATATTAATTCCGCTCAGATTGAAGGTATATACATCGGTCAATTGGCAACAATCGGCCCCGATAAAACCTCAACCGGGATATATAAAGTGTTCTCTGAGCAGCAACATGAAGTTACCGAGCTTGGGCTCAGCGGTGATATTCAGGTAGACAAACGGGTACACGGAGGGACTGAGAAAGCGATCTATCATTACCCCGCCGAACATTACGCTCTCTTCAAACAAGCCCTGCCCCACCTGAGCGATAGCTTTGTACCGGGATCTATCGGTGAAAACATATCCACCCATGGTTTATTAGATTCCGAGGTTCATATTGGCGATACCTTTCGCCTCGGTAGTGCGATAGTACAGGTATCCCAGCCCCGCCGTCCCTGCTGGAAAATCAATCAAAAATACGGCAATGCTCATATAGCCCCTTTTATAATGTCGGAAGCGATCTCAGGCTGGTATTACCGTGTTTTGGAGACCGGCCAGTTGAAAACCGGGGATTCGATTGAATTTTTAGCGAGACTGGATAACAGCGTACCGGTAGCCGATATCTGGCAGATTTTTATGGAACGACTGGAAAGAAAAGACGGCAAAGAGCCTATTCCAAAAATCCCAGGGCTTTCAGATGAGTGGCGTTTCGAATAATAAACAGCCCTGAATTAAGTACAGACTCACTCTTCAATTTGCTTTAGTTTTCGATACAGCGTTGCGCGGCTGATACCTAACTCGTTAGCGGTTGCCGAAATATTACCCTCGTTCTCTTCCAATACCTGCTGAATAGTTAGCAGCTCACTGTTTTTCAAAGTGCCGCAAGCTTGATTGGGGGGAATACTTCCCTGAGAAAGCCCGCTCTTACTGTTGAGTTCTTCCAAGAAATCATCGCTGATATGACAACTATCTATTTGTACTTCATCGGGTTCCATAAAGGCGATAGCTACTCTCAATATAGTTTCAAGCTGACGAATATTTCCCGGCCAGTTATAGGCTAGGAGTTGCTTCATCATATCCGGAGCAATGTCGATCTGACGTCCATCTGGCGTCAACTGGTGAAGAAAGTAACGGATAAAATCTTTCTTGTCCGTACGATCCCGAAATGAGGGGATTCGCAGGCAAACACCATTGAGGCGGTAGTATAGATCTTCCCGAAAAAGACCTTCAGCAACTAATGCCTTCAGATCCCGGTGGGATGCGCAGATAACGGCAATGTCCAGAGCAATCTCGTCACCACCACCCAGCGGAGCTATTATCCGCTCCTGCAAGACACGCAGTAATCGGGCTTGAAGAGCCAGTGGCATATCGCCGATTTCATCCAGAAAAAGGGTACCGTTCTGAGCTTGTTCCAGCCGCCCGATCATTCCGCCTTTACGGGAGCCCGTAAAAGCACCTTCACGATAGCCAAACAATTCCGACTCAATCAAGCCTTCAGGGATAGAGGCACAGTTAACAGCAATAAAAGGACCGCTACTACGCCGGCTATCCAGGTGTAGTGATTTGGCCATGACCTCTTTACCCGTGCCGGTTTCCCCCTGAATCAATACTGGCAGCTCATGGGCAAGCGCCCGGCTTCCCATCCTCACGCCCTTTTGTAAACGAGGATCCTGACCGGCTAGTTCATTCAACGGCGGTGCATTTAACGGTACCGGAGCTAGCTTATTACGGCTCGGTTTTAGTGGCGCTTTATAAGAGGTTGGAAGGCTATTCGGAAAGTGCAGCAGTTCACAGTAGAAATCACCACCGCGGGTACGCAGTTCTCCCCTTCCTTTACGATGGAGAGCAGTAAGCAAGGCTTCAGGACGAACGCCGAATAACTCTTCGAGATTGCGCCCAACCAGCTGTGAACGCTTACGGTTAAGTAGCTGGCAAATCTGTTCATTTGCCGCATGAATATGCCCATCCAGCTCCAGTGCTAATAAACCTTGCCACGAGGAACGTAGATATTCTGGCCGGCTGTGCACACTGAGCACAATGTGCTGTTGGAACTGTCCACTGAACATCCGGTTTTCAATTGAACGGACGGCCTGTTGAACCAGGCTGAGATTAGGCGGCAGATCACGATTATCGGTCGGTGACGTCAGATCAAGAACTCCCAGCAACTCCCCTTTAGGGTCGGTAATGGGCGCAGAACAGCAGGAGAGGTATCCAATTGAATCAAGAAAATGTTCATTACCGCGAATCATCTGAGGGGAACAATTAACAATTGCGGTGCCCGGACCATTAGTTCCGCGAAGCTCTTCACCCCAGTTAGCCCCCGGTTCCAGAGCATAACGGGTAGCGGAATCCAGATTCTGCGTTTCCCCTTTTATTTTAAGAATAGTGGCTGACTCATCGGTCAGCATAACCAGTCCACCGTCCGGTCTGAAATAGTCGACTAGTTGTTTGATTTCAGGATGTGCAGCTTCGATCAGCCCTCGATTTTTGTCCCTGAGGTCATCGATACGATCTCGTGAGAGATTTTCAAGATCCAATGGAGACTCGCAGTTAAGTCCGGCATTTACACTACGCAACCAGGAATCTTCGATTTCACTACGCAACACACCACTAGGAACCTCGCCCTCTTCAATAAGACGATTACGGGCATCCTTGACCAGGTTAACAGGGTCAGCGAAGTGAGTAGAATCTGTCGACTTCTTCATTATGCTGATCACTCACTATTTTTAACTGAAGGCTTTAAATACAGGCAATCTATTTTTTACCGCATCAGTGTGATTATAGCAATCCAATAGATTTCACCCTTTTTACCCAAAAAATATGTCTGAAACAAAAAAACCACGGCACCGGAAACCAGGCCGTGGAAAGCGATATAAGAAGAAGATAAGAACAGGCCTTAGAGCGCACCAGACTCATTCATACCTTCTCAAGAAGGCCGTGAAAACCACCTTATATCGCAGCTGAAGGAGCAGGACCTTCCTTACAAAAAAAGTTAATTAATCCCTATTTAGTAGAAATACATCAATACGGCTTGCAGATATAAATTGGCATCATCATTACCCTGATTAGCGATAACATTCGTACCATCAGGCTTGTAATAACCCACCATCGGGCTGAAGACAAAATTGTCATTGATTGACCAGAGTGCATACAGGTCTACCTCAGTTCCCGCCAGGTCTGCAGCATCATCTTCCGTTCCGAAATCCCAGTACTGCAAACCAACACTCAAATCATCACGAGGCTGAACCATCAGTTCTATACGATCAACAGTGTTGCCGCTGTTAGCAGGGCCGGCATAGTTTGACGCCACTTCACCCTGAAACCAGGTACCAAATCCTCGAGTGAAACCAAAAAACAGCGGATCAAACGCTTCATTATCGGTGGTTGAACTGTCATCTCCGGAGAACTTCGCATGACGGTAGTTAACGGTGGGTGACCAGGGCAGATCGGCAAAAGTCCAGCCCGCTTCCGCATACCAGGCATTACCCTCATTCTTAACGGCAGTATCGCCACCGGTTTGATCTACATATTCAAATGACAAAAATAAGTTTTCAACGCCCATACTGCCCTGACCGCGCAGGCTAACAATATCCATACCCTTGCGCTGATCCCAGAGACCGAAGCCCGCCCCCTGATCCACATCCAGCACAGACATATAGCTCAGTCCCAAAGTACCTTTTGCGTCATCGACTAACTCAAGATTAACACCGGCAAGCTCAGTATCCTGATGATATGGATTATCAGACTGCAACCAAAACAGATCACCCCGCAGAGCACCGTCGGGATCGACTTTAAGTACAGCGGTTTTATCAAAGCTTTTCTGACCTGCCAGATAATATGCACCACCCCGGTCAACATCGACTCCCGGAATCCCCATATCACCCAGACTTATTGCATCACCAGCAATGATGAAGCCATCGCCCAGAGTAAACTGCTGACGACCAACAGACAGATCAAACATGCCGTTACTGCTCTGCCAACCGACAAATGCGTTCTCAAGCTTCAGTTCGCTCTCATTACCTGAGGTGTATCCACCGGCATCGCCATCACCACCGGTACCCAGAGCGATCACTCCCAGGCCACCGTAAACGGATCCATGAGACGTTGAATTCCGCCCAACCAGGTCGCCTTTTATATAGCCTTCCTGCCAATTATTACCGCCATCAACACCGGTATAGTTTTCATCGGTAGAGAAAACCCCGACCATACTCTCAACATTAAACTCCAGAGACTTTCCGTCCTGATCATAGACCGGTGCGGCCTGGGCGACTGCAGCAGTCATAAGCGCAGAAGCAAGTACGGTAAATTTACAGAACATCGTGTTATTTTTTTTCATGCTCAAACTCCATAAAACTCGATAGAAAATTATGCTTAAAACTTTATAACGTCATTCTTTGGGCAAAAGTCCCCCCGACAGCTTCATCAGAAGCTGCCTGAAGGACAGTGAGCCAATTAGAGAGAGTGGTTTAGCGAACAAATACCTGAGCAGTCGTAGTGGACATATCACCACCCGGCAGCTCGATAGTATTCAAACGCTCAAGAGTATCACCATCGAATACCGCAACATGATTGTGGGTACCCGCCAGATAGACTTTACTGCCGGTCTGATTAACGGTGACACAATAGTAGGAGTGATCCAGCTCCGCAGCTTTTAACAACGTCTGTTTTTCGATGTCATACTTGGCCAGGCGGTTAAGAACACCATACATAATGTTGGAATCCTTAGGCGAACGAGTGCCAGTAAAATACAGCTCGGTGATCGGGCCGAAGTCTTTAGTTTCTGTTTCGCCGGTTTCCAGGTTGATATTGAAATACCCGTAAAGCCAGTCAGCGGTATTCAGGTCTTCGGAACCTTCCTGAAAACGTGCCGTGGTGTATAGGATAGTGAAGTCTTTAGTTGGTGTTTGCACCGCCCAGACGTTAAGCACATCCGGCTGAACATAACGTTCCCGCTGCCAGTTACGACTTGGAACGGCCACCTCATATTTACCGGTTTTGACATCCATTTTGTAGATATCTGCACCGGCCATATACAAACCGCCATCTTTACCCACCTGCATAGCCGTCACCAATCGCGGCGAAGGGAACATACGTTCAGGTTTAGCCTCCAAACCAGCATCGGTGTTATACACCGCCAGACGAGTCGGTTGCACAACGTAATGATCGCGTTCCATTAGTGTTGGATTCTGCACTGTGTACAGTTCTTTACCGTCATAGCTCAATGCAAAAGCGTAGATGGTTTTAGTCCGCTCCTTTTTACTTTGTGCCATCTTTGCATGAAATTTAACATCACAGGTGTCCATATCCACACCGTAGATATCTTCATAACCGTTATTGAGGATATAAGCGGTTTTATTGTCCGGAGCAACCTGTAGTGCACCAGGGCCAAAACGTCCCGGCATATCACAGGTTTTATAGACGGTATCGGTTGCCAGATCCAGCACATGCATCTGATTTGGATAATTTGCCACCACCATATACTCGTTGCCTGACTTAAGCGCAGGCCCCTTTGAGGCGATAGCTACGCCACTGGTGAGTGTGGCCAAACCTAGCGTTAACGTCGTCAGCATGACAGTCATGCTGCGAGGAAGCATATTTCTTTTTCTCATCGTTAGCATCCTGTTTAGTTAGTCTTTATCAGCAGGGAACACCGTTCCCAGATTGCGCCAGTTATCAGCTGAATTAGCTGCTTTTTCATTCCAGTCCGGGTAAGTATTCATCATGTCCGGTACCTGTGCTGGCCACCAACATGGATCGGCACAACCATACAGATCAGATTCCATCGGCTGACAGAGAGAGGTGACACCACCAAAGGCATCAATTTCCCAACCTGGATCGGTGGTGGCGGTACAACCAGCGATAGACTGCATCGCTACAACTTCTTCTACCTGATCTTCGGCTACGGCCTTAGTCAGAGTGTGTGCTTTATTATTAACAGGCTTGAGATGCTTCATATCAGTGAGCCCTCCGGGGAGATATGTAACTGTCGATGAAGGCCGGATTTTCGGCCATGATGCGGCTGTAGACTTCGATACCGAAATCTACCCAGTCGCGCATCAGATCGCAGTAGTGATAAACAGGTTGAGTAGGGTCTTCAAAACGGGCGTAGCTTTCGTGATAGCAGCCACCGGAACAGAGATTACGGATGCGGCAACTTGAACAGCCAGTATCGGTACGATCCAGGCGTTGTTCGAGAAAACCACCCAGTCGCTCTTTATCGATACCCGTCTGTACATCGCCAAAGGTGCCAAGTTCAGAACCGGTAAACCGATGACAGAGGTTTAATCCACCTTCGTTATCAACCGCCAGTAATGCCACACCCGCGCCACAGGGCAACGCTTTCTTATTGCCCTCGTGTAGATCAGTAATCAGCTGGTGCATATTGGAGAAACCGATATTACGGTGCTCCAGTGCGGCTTCCAGATACTCTTTACCGAGCACCTTCATGTTGTGGAAAACCTCTTTCAGCTCCTCATCACTGAGGTTGTAATAGCTGATATCACCGGAGGTCACCGGCGCAAAACCGACTTCAGAGAATCCCAGTTCATTAAACAGGTGATCCCAGATCTGACGCACATCCGTGACTCCTTTAGTCAACGTAACGCGGGCACCAATCGGACGGGCACGAAAACGGGACAACAACATTTTGGCTTTACGGCTAACCACATCATAAGTCCCCTGCCCACCGACGGTGATCCGGTTTTTATCGTGGATCGCTTTTGGGCCATCCATACTGACGGAAAGCCCAAAACGATGCGCATTAAGCCAGTCGGCAATCTCTTCAGTCAGCAGAGTTGCATTGGTAGTCATCGTGAAATCCACCGGCTTACCCAGTTCAGCAAAACGCTGTTCCGAGTAGGCGACAACATCCTTTATCAGTCCGAAATTTGACAATGGCTCGCCGCCAAAGAAGACAATGTTATAGCGTGCCTCATTAGGTGATTCCGCTATCAGCATTTCGATCGATTGCTTCGCGGTGTCGAACTGCATCTTCTTACCTTCAGAGGGCTTATCCAGGTCCTCTTTGTAGCAGTAGCTGCAGCTGAGATTACAACCGGTGTTCACATTCAACACCAAGGTATTGAGCGGAAACTCAGTGATCTTTTTCAATGCAATCTCAGGCGTTAATGGCGAACCATCGCTCACCAGCTCCAGTGCAATCAGTTCTTTCAGTGTTTCAGCCACCTGATCAACCGGAAACTGCTCTGATAATTCTCCAATCAACTGCTCTGCTGTTTGCTGAGGCCGCTGACGTAACAGTTCAATTAACTGTGCGGTCAGACCATCCAGTTCAAACAGACTGCTGGACGGAATATGAAACAGCATCTGCCGGGTGCTGACAGCCACCAGGTGTAGATTTTGCTCTACCAGATTTAATTGGGCGCCCATAGAACGACCCTCCTCACTTTTATTATTTTCGTGATGCTGCACAGATTCACAGCATCCCTCTTGATAGTCAGGAACTACTTATGGCAGCGGCGGATTATTCCAGCGTTGTACTGTCACGATCATCTGACCTTCAGCACTCAGAGCATTAGCGCCTTCCATAACCTCAGCAATCACTTTCAGATTACCGGCATTATTGGTCGACATACGACGCTCAGGATTCGGTCCTGAAGCACCGGTGGTAAACAGACCCGATTTTTCGTCCATACGTCCGGCAAAATGAGTATCTCGATCCGCTTCCGCCTGAGCATCAAATGGCTCTACATGCCATTTAGCAGGCACAAAACCGATGCGCATATCATCTTCGGTACCAGGTTTACCATCCACTCCATTCATCCATGCTTCCGCCTGGAAATGGGCGTTATATTTTGGTGTGGAACCTCCGTTGCCTCCGACGCGTGCTACCGCAAAGTCAGGTACAACTTTTACGCTATCGATCCGGTCATAAACGTTAAGCAAAGCACCCTCGGCCTTGCCCGCTTTAACATCACGAGCGCCAGGCTTAGCTGCAGCGTTCGCCGTTGCTTGAACTACGACTTTGTTATCATCCCGGTACATTTCACTAACAACTTTAATGCCATCGCCCAGTGAGATCTTTTTACCCAGACCTGCACCGACAATCGTCAGCACTTCAGTGCTACCTGCGCGAATATACCCAGGCTGGACAGAAAGGAGTTTAGCCTTGCTACCGCTACGAAGTGCTGAGAAATCCATCCCCGCTTCATCGTGCACCGCTTCAAACATGCGGCCATTGAGCTCAGAACCATCAGCAGACAGCGCAAATACCTGACGCATTGCTACACCATCAACTGTCAGATTGGCACGCCACTCATAACCGGTATAGACGATAGCGGTACCACTACCTTTAAATGCAGAACCATCCGCGTACTCGCCATCAATGCTAACGCTGTACTGATCATCCTTACCGCCGGAGATAGACATTACCCCTCGAACATCACCTTTCCCGGCCATTTGGGCACTAAAGCTCCAACTGCCGCTGACAGGAACGCTCTTAACGCTTTGCCACTTGTCCCAACTGGCCGATTTAAGCGAAAAGTCTGTGGCTAGCTCAGGCACCATCTTTTTGAATGCCAGATCCATCCAGTCACGGTCCCGTGCCATCGCCTGATACTCCAGCGTTGGCCACTGCCCCAAATGGAAATGAACCAGATGTTCCCACTCTGATGCCGGACGGCGCTGCAGTTTCACCCGCGCACCGGAATGACAACGGGCACACATCTCTTCAAAATTGGCAGATTCAAAACTTTCCATTGTATTCAGGCGACGTTCCATCGCGTAACGAGAGCCTTCGGTTTCCTCCGGCGCCAGACCCTGCTTATCTGCAAAATACTTCACCAGCGTACGCCGTTCATCATCCGTGACTTCAAGACCGTGCATCACCTGCATTCTGGCGATGGTCATCAACCAGCCTTCCGGGGTTTTCCGCTGATGACTCATACGGCTCATCTGCAGTGGTTCCGCTTTTTCCTCGGTATGGCATGCCACACACTTACTCTGAATAATGGTTTCAGCATCATTCGCCTGAACGGCTCCTGTTGGCAAGATCATCCCTGCCAGCAGAAGCCCACCCGTCAACCGGGGTAGTTTAAATTTCTTCATCAAGGCCAGACTCCTTAGTTGTTGTTTATATCGTTGAGCAGCTAAGCGCAGCCCAAAGTTCTAACCTGTAGAAATATATTGCACGGCTTATGCCAAGATAGATAATTTCTTATTTTTCAATAAGATATAAAAAAATAGGGGTAATCCTTTAGAAAATTTACAGGTTGCACTGTTTTATTACGCAACACCGCTGTTCAGAAATGCAACAGTCCGCTAAAAGTGAAACGCAATCTGCCCAACCACTCCCTGTTACATTAGTTATAAGCCCCTGCAACTGACTTATTTTTTAACACCCTGTCTCATAGTAAAACACTGCGAAGGCTCCTGTTATTACCCACAAAAATCAACATAACCATTATAAATCAACAGCTTAAAATGATTTCAACACTCTGGCACAGCACTTGCGATATATAACTACTAAGTGTCGGTTTGCCTGAGCAGTATCCAGGCATCTCAGTCTCTATCATTACAACTATAAGTAGGTTTATTAATATGAGTAATTCACAATTTTCACCATCAGTTGCTGCACTGGATTTTATTCAGCATCCGCATAAATGTCTGATTGGAGACCAATGGGTGGACGCGGAAGATGGCCGAACCCTTACTGTTATCAACCCAGCTAATGGCGAACAAATCACCACTGTTCCCAGTGGCGATAAAGCGGATATTGATAAAGCAGTCGCGATGGCTCGTAAAACGTTTGAGGACTCTGACTGGAGTCGTATCAAACCGGTAGATCGCCAAAAACTATTGTGGAACTTCGCCGATCTGATTGAAAAAAATGCAGGCCTTCTTGCAGAGATTGAATCACTGGATAACGGTAAGAGCGTTGTTATCGCTGAGCACGTCGATATTCGTCTGGCGATTGATTTTCTCCGCTATATGGCGGGTTTTGCCACTAAGATCGAAGGCAGGAGCGTTGATGTATCCGTTCCCTTTATGCCGGACGCTCAGTTCCATGGCTATACCCGCCGGGAAGCGGTCGGTGTAGTGGGTGCTATAGTCGCCTGGAACTTCCCTCTGCTACTGGCTTGCTGGAAGCTGGGTCCGGCACTGGCATCGGGTTGTACCGTGGTACTCAAACCGGCTGATGAAACACCACTTACCGCACTCATGCTGGGAAAACTGGCACTGGAAGCAGGTTATCCACCGGGCGTTCTGAATGTTGTAACCGGTACTGGCATCGAGGCAGGCTCAGCCCTGGCGCACCACCCGGATGTCGATAAGCTGACCTTTACGGGCTCTACGGAAGTAGGCAAACTGATCGGCAAAGCCGCGATGGATACCATGACCCGGGTCACCCTGGAGCTGGGTGGCAAGTCACCCACCATCGTACTCGAAGATGCAGATATGCAGACCGCTGCAGCAGGTGCAGCCAATGCAATTTTCTTCAATCAGGGACAGGTCTGTTGCGCCGGTTCCCGCCTCTATGTGCAGAAGAAGCATTTCGATAATGTTGTCGCGGATATCTCTGCCATCGCCGAGGGTATGACGCTGGGTCATGGCCTCGACCCTAATTCACAAATGGGGCCTTTAATCTCAGCCAAACAACAGAACCGTGTGTGTAATTACATAGAGCAAGGTCGCAGCAGTGGTGCCACTATTACCGCAGGTGGCAGTGCTCTGGCAGGCCCCGGTTTCTATGTTAAGCCTACCGTTATGGTTGATGTGAATCAGAATTCCAGTGTGGTTCAGGAGGAAATCTTTGGCCCGGTTCTGGTCGCAATGCCGTTCGATGATATTGAAGAAGCTGTACGCATCGCCAACGATAGCCAATACGGACTAGGCGCCAGCATCTGGTCGAATAACCTGTCTCAGGTACATCGGATGATTCCCCGTATTAAGTCAGGGTCGATCTGGGTGAACTGCCATACCGCACTTGATCCGGCACTGCCTTTTGGTGGCTATAAGCAATCCGGTCTGGGCCGGGAGATGGGTAGCGATGTCATTGAGCATTACACCGAAGTTAAATCGGTACTAATGAGTATTTAACATTGAACAAGCAGTAACATAAATCTAGTAAAAAGGAGGCCTCGGCCTCCTTTTTAGTTTTAATTTTCTGCGCTTAACCAACCATTTTGAAATAACCAGCGAGTCAGCCCTTGTGCATTTTCAGGGCTCATCCCTAATTGAGTTTGCAGGCAGGACTGCGGGCTTATTTCTATCTCTTTCTGTTGAAGTACACGTACCACCGGCGCCATCGGAATGCCATTCAGGTGCCAGATGCCCAGCGGCTGATCATTGGTAATCACCACCTCATGTTCCTCTATCAGGCCGTTGTTAACCACCGGCATTTTCACCACTTTCAGCGAGTCAGGATCAGTTTCCTGATGCAGTGGTTCATTGTCCGGCCAGTTTCTACGAGTGGCCCAAAAGGGGTTATTCCACCAACGCTCTTCAGAGGCATAAAAATCACGTCCAATACGTGCAAAACGGTGAAACAGATGATCGACCCGCTGTTGATAAAACTGTTTCGCTAATGCGGCATTTTCTGGACGCTGTAGCAGTGTGTTGATCACTGCAGGCGCTTGCAAAGCACTGGATAGCGCTTGGAAAATACCATTACCAGAAAGCGGATCTACCGCCATCGCGGCATCCCCTATTCTGATCCAGTTGTCACCGACCGCTTCGCGGCACAATATCGGCGTACTGGTACGGGCGTGGATAATACCGGTCGGTTGAGCATCTTCCAAAAAAGGCTGAGCGCTGGGCAACGTTGCTAATATGCTATTACAGTGGTCAATCAATCCTGCTTTATCCGGCAGATTGGCGGTAGCCACATCAAATGTCAGCTGCAGATAACGTGTGCCATCCGACCAGGCGGCCATCCAGGCCCAGCCATCCTCAAAACTTTCGGCGGCAGACTGTGGCTGACAGGGTTCCCCCTTCCAGTACTGCAGCAGGGAAACCGTTTCACTACCGCGTAAACGTTCAAGCCCGGCCCCCGGTGCACTGCGCCCACGGGCTTCTACTAGAAAACCTGCTTTTACCGGGTCAGCCTCGGAGTTTTTAAACTGAATCGAGAAGCCACTACGCTCTTCGCTAACCTTACCCACTCTGTCATTAATAACGGTAACGCCGGCTGACATCAGATCCTTGCAGATCCCGTTGTCCAGCTCACTGCGATTAATCAGCATCTCGGTATTTGCGCTGTTCGTTGCACCGTTCCAACTGGCCACCCGTGGAGAGGGATCCGGCAGATTCGCCAGCGCCAGTTTAAACCCGGCATTGCGCAGCCCTTCTAACACCCGTTCAGAGATCCCTTCAACCGCTTTGAAGGGTCTTGGTTCCGCGATGACTGTCACTTCATAGCCCAACGCCTTCAGCCCCAGAGCGGTCGCACCACCGGCAGGCCCTCCACCGAGAATAACAATATCAGCCCTGTTAAAGTGACCTTTATTACTAAGATCGTTATTTATAGAGGTCTCATCTGTCACTTTTCCTGCCCTCCATCTTTCTGCTCTACTGAACCGGGTGGAAAGCGGACTTCAACACCAAAGTAGTCCGCCTGACTTTCCAGCCAATGGGACACAGAATTCAAATCAGAGGCTCCACCGGTCGTTAGATAACGACCAATATGCCCCGTTAACTGAGCACAGCCAGCACTTGCACCAATGACGCCATTACGGGCTTTAACATAGCCACCAAAGTCGGCATATTGAGTTTTCAGAGAGGAAAGCTGTTTGGGGCCGGTACACCGGGCATCACCGGTCATACGAAAAACACCAGGATACGCCGAGGGGTAAACCGGATCACCTTTAGCGGGAGAAGAGGCACAGATAATAACGCCTGCTTTAATCGCGTTCTCGCAGGCGACTCTCAGAATGTCACGATCATTCCGCAGCCCCAGACTCAAATTAATCAGATCGACCTGCTGCTCTACTAGCCAATCTATTGCTGCAGCCACCTGAACCGGCGTAGTGCTCAGTCGTTCAGTAAAGATCTGAGCGATAGCAAACTCAGCCTGAGGAGCCTGTTCTGCGATCACCTCTAACAAAGCGGAACCGTGACCCAGACGGTCATTAACAACTGGCGCTAAAATAACACCCTGGTCAAATCTGAATGCCTGCGAGGCAACAACCCGATCGATTCCAACGGGCGGTGATGATTCAAAACCATAACCGCTGTCTACAATACCAATAGTCACTCTACCGGTTGTCTTCAAACCCATATTACTCAGCCTCAGGCAAGGTATTTTCGGCAACTAACAAACCACTGTTTAACTCTATTCGCAGATCTACACCACTTAGTGTCGAAGCCCTGTGACTAATCAGGATACGAGTCTTACCGGCAAAGATACGATTCACATTAGCGATCACTTCAGCTTCAGTCGCTTCATCCACCGCAGAGGTTGCCTCATCCAATATAAGGATTGCCGGCTTTTGCAGAATCGCCCGAGCGATCGCCACCCGCTGCTTCTGGCCACCCGACAGTTGGCTGCCACGCTCCCCTAATGGTGTTTCCAGCCCCATTGGCAGTGACTCGATCAACTCAGTTAACTGTGCCTGATCTGTAGCCGCCTGCACCTGTGCATCACTGGCTTCGGGTGCGGCATAACGAATATTTTCCATCAGCGTGCCGCGAAATAGCGTGATATCCTGGCTTACCAGAGCAACCCGCTTACGCAGCTCCATCGGTGCCAGTTGTTTAAGGTTTACGCCATCTATCAAAACACGCCCCTGCTCGGGATCATAATAACGCATCAGTAGGTCAATCAAGGTGGACTTACCCACTCCGGAAGGCCCGATCAGAGCAATACTTGCCCCCGCGGGAAACACTGTACTTGCGTGATCAAGAATAGGCGCACTTCTACCCTGATAACTAAAACTGACCCGATCAAAGCAGATCTCGCCAGACATATCATCAGCTAGTTTAGCCGGATGTTCTGGGGCGGTTATATCCGGTTCTGCACGGCGCAGATCCATCACCCTGTCCAGACTCACTGACATTCGCTGAATCGCCACATACAAGCCAAGAAGGCTTTGTACCGGACCGGTCGCCATCCCCAGATAGGTTGAAAAAGCGATCAGAGAGCCCAGCTGCCACTGCCCCTCTATCACCCAGTAACCACCTATTAAAAACGCAGTTGCGCGGGTCAGAGAGGTTAGCGTTCCAGGTATAGCCTGGGTAAAGAATTCAGTCACCTGCAGCTTTAGCAGGTCGGTCAGATAGCTATCGCTCAGGCGGTTCAGCTTACGGGACTCACGTTTCTCCTGAGACACCGCCTGGATAAATTTCATTGCTGGCAACGTTTCTACCAGAAACGAACTAAGGTCAGCTGAGCGCTCGCGAATAATTCGGGTCTGACGTTCTACTTTGCGGCGCATCCAGCGTAACCAGAGTATTTCCAATGGAATTAGCACCAACACCAGCAGCGATAGTTTCCACGAAAGGGTCACTAATAAAACCAATGCTCCCACCAGCCCCAGTACACTACTGAGAGCAGAAAACATACTATCAACAGCAAAACGCTGAATCTGGGATACATCGCCATCCAGACGGGAGAGAATGTCGCCGATTCGACGGCCACCAAAAAACTGTGGCGACAAGGTTTGCAAATGCGCATAAAGGTGTTCACGCAAAGAAAAGAGGATCTTGCCTGACAACTGAGTGTGCAGATAACGGTTAATTCCGGATAGTCCGGTACTGATAACCCCAACCAGAATCATCGCTACCGACATAGTCACCAACATGCCGTAATCTTTTGCTAACAGACCATCATCGATCAGTAGCTTGGTCAGCCAGGGTTGTAACAACACCAGAGCAGATGCAAAAACAGACAGCAACATCAGGCCCATTATCGCCTTCGACTGCGGCCGGACAAAAGTATAGAGCCAGCGAAACGCGTCCTCTAAACGTCCCCGATCCTGCCCATCAATTGCAGCACTTAACCATCTGAACATTAGCTTCTCTTTATTTCCAAACGTAAAAAGGGCTGTCATCGACAGCCCTTAGTGGTTAACCATTAACACCAAACATAAGGGTTAACCCTAAACTACATGGCTTAAAGTAGTCGCGCAATACGTAAATCTGAAGTAGACATATCACCGGTCAATTGGATCGATCCGATCTTCTCCAGTGTATCCGGATTATGAATGGATATATCGCTTGAAGTACCGCCTATATAGATCGTCCGGCTACGGTCCATATTGATGCTATAGAAGGTATGATCCAGATCTATTACATCGACCGTCTTATTCTGCGAGAGATCATGCTTAGACAGTTGATTGAAAGCACCATAGAGAATATTGCTATCATTCGGATCAGTAATCCAGTTGAATACAATAAATTCAAAAGGCACAGTCTCACGCTCATCAACCTCACCGGTTGCTATATCGATGCGGCTCATACCCCACCAAAACTCAGCCTTCTCCATATCACCCGGATCACCATTCCACTTAATAGTGAAGTACGGCATGATGTATTCGCCAACGTGTTCACCCTGAGTAAACATGGCAAACGCATCTGGCGGAATCCAGTCTGCACCGCGTGCCCAGTTCTGCAGAGCACTCAGCACCCGTATGTCACCGTTTTCGGGATTGATCGCCTTAATGTCAGCGCCACCCAGAATCACTTCGCCATTTTGCATCGTCATGATTTTGGTAATACGACGGTCAACCGGAAAATTGCGTACCGATTTTGCATCCAGGCCATCCGCTGTATTAAAAACAGCCAGGCGCGGTGCAAGCACTTCATAACGATCATTCAGCTTACGGGTAGGATTCTGTACCGTGTACAGCTCTTTACCATCATTGCTGATCGCCAGAGAGATAAAAGTTTTCACCTTTTCACCGTTCTGGGACTGCTTAGCAGAGAACGTAATATCGCAATTAGTGATATCAAAACCATAGACATCTTCGGCACCGTTGGTCAGTACATAAGCGATACGGCCATCCGGCGACGGCTGAACCGCACCGGTACCAAAGTTTCCAGGCACATCACAACTGCGTACAACCTGCTTGGTTTCAGTGTCAATCACATGTAGCTGGTTAGGGCGGGTTACGGTCAGCAGGTATTCATGCCCATCCGCAGCCATACCATTGACCGACGCAGCCTGATTCGCAGCACAGCCCGACATCAGGGTTACAGCCCCTGCAGCACACAATAACGTGGCCGTTTTAAAAATATTCGAAATGTTCATCTATTACTCCGTTACTTCTGCTCTTCCGGAAAGATTCCGTCCAGCTTACGCCAGTCCTCATTAGCCTTGGATACATCCATTGACCAGTTAGGCTGGCTACTCATGGTGTCAGGCACCTGAGCGGGCCACCAGCAAGCATCGGCACAACCATAAAGATCTGATTCCATTGGCTGACACAGCGAGCCCAGGCCACCAAAAGGATCAACTTCCCAGCCCGGATCATTCGTGGAGGTACAGCCAACAACTGACTGCATCGCTACAACCTCTTCTACTTCATCCGGAGAAGTAGTCTGATCGAGCATTTTCGCTTTCTTATTAAACGACTTTAGATGTTTCATTTAAGCACTCCTTCTAGGAGAGACATGAGCTTCAAAAAAGCCCGGATTCTCTATCATGATGCGGGTATACGCTTCGACACCAAAATCGACCCAGTCACGTAACAGATCGCAGTAGTGGTATGAAGGTACGGTCGCATCACCGTATTTTGCGTAACTTTCGTGATAACAACCGCCGGAACAGATATTACGGATACGGCAGGTTTCGCAGCCGGTATCAGCTCGATCCAGACGGGTTTCAATAAATTCAGCCAGAGCCGGTTTATCCAGCCCCTCGCTGACATCACCAAACAGTGACTGATCAGAGCCAGTGAACCGATGACACAGGTTGATACCCCCTTGAGTATCTACTGCCAGCAGACCGACTCCAGCACCACAAGGCAGCTGTTTCTTATTGCCCTCATGAATATCGGTCATCAGCATATGCATATTGCCGAAACCCAGGTTTTTGCCTTCCAGCGCAGCGTCCAGATACTTCTGACCCAAACGCTTCATCCCTGCAAACACCTCGACCATTTCGTCAGCGGTAAGATTGAATGAGGAGATATCGCCAGAGGTTACCGGGCCAAATCCGACTTCGGAGAAACCCAGGTCGTGATAGAGGTGATTAAAGATCGATTCCACATCAGTGATGCCCCGGGTCAGCGTAACCCGACAGCCAATTGGACGAGCGTTATAGCGAGACAGTAACATCTGCGCCTTCTTCTTCACCACGTCGTAAGTTCCCTGGCCACCTACCGTAATCCGGTTCTTATCGTGCATCGCCTTAGGCCCATCCATCGAGATAGTCAGGCCAAAACGATGCTCATTAAACCAGTCCACAAGCTCTTCGGTGAGCATGGTAGCGTTGGTGGTCATCGTGAAGCTCACATCCGCTTCCAGCGCTGCAAAGCGCTCTTCACAATAAGCCACAACATTACGAATGAGCGACATATTTGTCAGTGGCTCACCACCAAAGAACACGACATTGTACTGACGCTGGTCAGGAGACTCTTTCAGCATCATCTCCACCGACTTCACCGCTGTATCAAAGTTCATCTTGTCACCCTTTGACGGGGTGGTCAGATCCTCTTTGTAGCAGTAAGTACAACTGAGATTACAACCCGTATTGGTATTCAATACGATCGTGGTCAACGGAAACTGTTTCACCGGTTGAGGCTCATTATTAATCTGAGCCCAGGTACCCGCTTCAGCAACGATCTTCAGCGTCTTTAACTCTTCCAGAGTATCCACTACATCACCGGCACTGAACCGGCCATCAAACCGTTCACGGATCTGTGGTGCAGACACCTCTGCTTCCGAAGAGAACAGTTCAATAAGCTCTCGACCCAAATCATCCAGCTCAAACAAGCTGCTGGTTGGCACATGGAATAGCATCCGCCGTTCCGCCACATCTACAAGATGCAGGTTGGGTTTTACCAGAGTTAAAGATCCCATAATCAACCTCTTTTCTTTATATCAGCACAACGACAATTGGCAGTTGTTATCAACATCACTGTTACTGAATTGCGCGTTTGACAAACACAGGTACAGTCACCAGCAGATGCGCATCACCCTCAATCGCTTTATCACCATCCAAAACCTGAGCTATCACTTTCAGATTGCCCACATTATTGGTGGAGAACTTACGTTCAGGATTGAGACCGGCATCGCCCGGTGTGAATACACCATTGCCATCAATTGAGCCTGCGTATTTAAGATCTTCCTCATGCTCTGCAGCTTCATCAAAAGCTTGTAGAGACCAGAGTGCCTGCATATAGCCCAGGCGCAAATCATCAGCCGTACCTGGCTGGCCGTCTTTACCAGCACTGAATGCCAACGCACGATAGGTTGATTGCATCTTCGGAATCTTTCCGCCATTACCCCCTATTCGAGCAATAGACTCATTCGGCAATACCTGAACTGCAGCAATTTCATCGTAAACAGCCAGTTGTGCTTTGGCCTTACTCTTACCGACCGATACATCCCTCATGCCTACAGAGGCGGAACCTGTCGCTTTTGCCAACACCACCACCCTGTCAGCATCACGGGAGAGGACTTTAACCACTTGAACGCCACTACCAAGGTTCACACTACCTTTGAGGTCGGCCCCCACAATAGTGATCTCTTTTTGCTGCCCTTGCTTTATGGCTGAAGGAGACAACGCAACGACTGCGCTACCACTGACAGCGGTCAGCTCACCACCAATCTCATCATGAGCACTCTGGAACATCCGACCTGACAGAGAAGAGCCGTCTTCAGTAGCAGCCATCACCTGACGCATCTTTATGCCATCAATTGTCAGGCTTGCACGCCATTCATAACCGGCGAATACTTTTGCACTACCCTCACCCTGCAATGGCGTACCATCGGCATAATGACCCTTCATCGAAACACTAAAGTTATCTTTAGACGTCTCTTTAGTCTGAAGAACAGCACTGTAATCACCTTTACCCGGCATAAAGCCAGCAACGCTCCAGGTGCCACTCAGCGAAGGCTTAGCTTTTGCTTGCCACTGATTCCAGGCGGGATCATTGAACGCATAATCAACAGCCAGTTTTGGCACGACATCGTTATAGGCGATGTCATACCAATCCCGGTCTCGAGCCAGCGCATGCAGTTCAGTTGTTGGGTTTATCGCCATATGCGTATTTACATGTAGCTGCCACTCACCAAGAGTCCGGCGCTGAAGTCCAAAACGAGCATTAGAGTGACAACGCGCGCACATCTCAACATACGCAGGATCAACGTCTTCAACTACATTCGGCTTTTGCTCAAGCACATAACGAAACGGGGCGGTTTCAGAGGGAGCCAGTCCCTGCGTATCAGAAAGATACTTAATAACAGCCTGAACCTCGTCAGAAGAGATCACCAGACCATTCATACGTTGCATACGATTAAGCGTCATATGCCAGCCTTCAGGGGTCTTACGCTGTTGGCTTATTCTGGAATATGGCGCTTCAGGGTTGCCGGTATTGGTGTGACAAATCAGGCATTTTTCCTGAATTAGCGTCTCACCATCCGTCGCCCAAGACGCCGCAGGGGTCAGCATAGTCCCCATCAGAGCCAGTGCACTAACACTAAGCAGTGCATGCTTGGATTTCTTAATTTTCAAGGCCAATCACTCCTGTAAGAATTTTCTTTGCAGCATCTGTCGCTATAAACCAGAACAGATGCAGGCCCTCATCTTTAATTTTTATATTCGCCGGTTTTCCGACTTACACTAACCTAACGGTCCGGTGTAAATGAGTTTCTGGGAATTTGTGCTAAGTTGTTGGTTAATGTAACAGGATGTAACAAACGCTGCATCAGCATCTTTATAACCCTTTGTCTGATAAAGAATTTCTACAGTTTTCTATCCGCATAAGCTTTTATTCAGGACCACTGTCATCGGGCTTAACTGCTTGCTAGACTCAAAGCATTGGAATTACAAAAACACATTAATAGTTGCAGATCATGATCTCTCATACTGAACAGTCACATATCTTAATCGTAGAGGATGATTTTGCATCCCGCTCTTTGCTGGTCAGCTATTTCGAAAACGAAGGTTATCGGGTAAGTGAAACCGATCATGGCGAAAGCCTGGTTCAAAGGGTTATAGATGAAAATATCAACCTGGTACTACTGGATATCAATTTGCCTGGAAAAGATGGGCTTACGCTAACCCGCGAGCTCAGAACTCATTCAAAAGTAGGTATCATTTTAGTCACCAGTAAAGGGGATGAAATTGATCGTATCGTCGGTCTGGAACTTGGTGCTGATGACTATGTCACTAAGCCGTTTAATCCCCGCGAACTCTTGGTAAGAGCTAAGAATTTATTATGGCGGGTAACCGATGAGCCCTCTTCTTCAGAAAGCCCAATTAACCGATTAATCCAGTTTGAAGGCTGGACGCTGGACTGCAGTCGACGACTGCTGGAAAGCCCTGAAGACGGATCTGAACGCTTACCCGAAGGGGAATACAAACTTCTCCACGCACTGATCACCAGTCGTGGACAGGTACTCAGCCGAGATCAGTTGATGGACGCCATTCATGATCGTGAATGGACGCCAAATGATCGTTCTGTCGATGTTCTGATAGGCCGGCTACGACGTAAACTTTATGACAACCCTAACGATCCCCATTTCATTCTCACAGCCCATGGGGCCGGCTACATGTTTGCCGGTGAGATCGGATAATTGATGAAGCATACTCCTGGCTTTCAGATCCAGACAATTATTCACCGTGGTAAACACTGCACTGTCAGTCGCGCTCTTCGAGACAGTGACCTTCAACCGGTCATCATTAAGCAACTCAATAGAAATATCACAACCCCGGAAGATATCGGTCGTTTTGAACATGAGTATGAGTTACTCAGTTCACTGGATATCGAGGGTGTAGCCACGCCATTACCCCTAAACAGTATTGATAACCAAACAACGCTCATACTCCCTGACCTGGGCGGCCTTTCCCTCAGACAGATGATGCAAAAAAAGCGCTACCCCTGGGAGCAGGTATTACCCATGGTGATCTGCCTCAGCGAGCTGCTGGGTCGGTTACACAGTGAAAGGGTTATCCATAAAAAACTATCACCCGATAACATCCTTTGGTTACCTGACACCGAAGATGTTCAGCTAATCGACTTTGCAATTTCTACCAGGCTAGCCCGAGAGCAAGCCAGCTGGAATTCACAGCAACTATCCATCGATGATCTGCAATATATGGCACCGGAGCAAACCGGGCGCATCAATCGTCATATCGATTATCGCAGTGATTTTTATAGTCTGGGAGTGGTGTTGTATGAGATGTTCTGCGGACGCCCTCCCTTTAGGGGGGAAGATCGGCTACAACTGATCCACTGTCATATAGCCAAACAACCCAAAGCCCCTAATGATATTAATCCAGCATTACCTGAGATGCTAAGCCGGATTATTCTAAAACTAATGGCCAAAGATGCATCCGAACGATATCAGTCAAGTTTTGGTATCACCGAAGATCTCAGGAAATGTCTTAATTGCTGGAATCAGCAACAAAACATCCCACTCTTTAACATAGCCCGCAAAGATATCTCTGAAAACTTTTCCGTACCGCAACGTCTTTATGGACGTGCCGCAATTATTCAGAAACTACGCAGTAGCTTTGATCACAGAGCCCCTCAAAGCCAGGAGTTAATTCTAATTACCGGCTATGCGGGCATTGGAAAATCAAGCCTTGTGCACGAGCTGCGCCACTATATCCATGAGCAAAATGGTCGTTTTATCAGTGGTAAGTTCGATCAATTTCGCCGAAACAGACCCTACTCAGGTATATTTCTCGCCTTACAGGGATTAATCAGACAGTTATTGACTGAAAGCGATCAGGATATCTCTGTCCATCGCGATCTTATATGTAAAGCACTGGGACAAAGCGCACACACTCTTATAAGTCTGGTACCAGAACTTGAACTGATCATTGGGAAACCATTAACGTCTCAGCGACTGTCTATTTTTGAAGAACAGAACCGTTTCTCTATTCTGGTCAAAGCACTCATTAGTGCATTTGCGACGCCTGAAACCCCACTCCTTCTGTTTCTTGACGATCTACACTGGGGTGATCTGGCATCTTTCAACCTGATCTCTTCTTTATGTGAAGATGGCGATATGCCTAATCTACTGATTGTCAGTAGTTATCGTGATCAGGCTGTCGGCCATTCACACCCTTTGGCATTGACAATAAATCGATTGAAACAGGGAAATTGTCGCATTAGCGAGATTCTCCTTGAACCGCTTAACAAAACTCAAACGACCCGATTGATCGCTGATACTTTACGCACTGAGCCTCAGCATTGCACAGCACTCGCTCAGATCTGCATGGAGAAAACCCAGGGAAATCCATTCTTTTTAATCCAGCTACTCTACTCACTTTATGACGAAGGGCTAATCAGCTTCCATCAAAACCGCTGGCAATGGGACGAAACTAAGATTCAATCTCGGGAGATGAGCGATAACGTTATCGATCTGATGGTCAGTAAGATTCAAAAACTCTCAGATGAAAGCCAGAAAGCCCTGCAAATGGCTGCCTGTATCGGTAGCCCGTTTGATCTTAATACCCTGTCTGTTGTGTTAGAACAAAGTGAAAACACCACGACAAAGAACCTGATGGATGCTGTTCGCGAAGGTTTATTAATTCCTTTGGATATCAACTATGCCAGCAGTTCTGGCCTGACATTTGATCGCCATCGATTTAGATTTATACATGACCGAATTCAACAAGCCGCCTACTCTCTGATTCCGGAAAACCTGCGACAAGCATTACACCTGAAGATCGGCCAGCTTTTGCAGCAGCGCGTTTCAAATCGGCACAACATTCCGGTATTCGAGGTCACTAATCACCTCAACAGTGCCCGAAACCTGATCGAGTCAGAAGATCAGTTGATAGAGCTCGCCTCGCTTAACTGTCAATCAGGCATACAGGCGCTGGACTCAGCTGCCTTTGATGCTGCCCAGGAGTACTTTCAGACGGGTATTGAGTTACTCTCAGAGGATCGCTGGCAACAACATTACGATCTAACATTATCGCTTTATACCAGTGGAACAGAAGCCGCTTACATTAGCTCTCAGTTCGAACAGATGAACTATCTGATCGATCAGGTTATTGAGAATAGCAACAATATTCTGGATCAGGTAAAAGTCTATGAGATAAGAATTCAATCTCATGTTGCCAGAAATCAGTTCGAGCAAGCGATGCAAGTCGCTCTGCAAATATTACGCATGCTAGGCGTTGAGCTACCCGTCAAACCCAGTAAAAGGCAGACCTGGCAGGGAGTACTTCGTACCCAATGGCTGTTACATCGACGTAGCCGGGAGCAGATCCTGGAAGCCAAACCGATGCAAGACCCCTACGACCTGGCAGCATTATCAATTCTGGCCAGTATGTTCGGAGTAGTGAAGTTTTCCAGTTCGGCCTTACGCCCCCTGGTTATGGCTAAAGAAGTAGAGCTAACACTGACTCGTGGACTGACAGCGCATTCCTCTATGGCTTTTGCCGGGTATGGCGGTATTTTGTGTGGTACATATTCAGCCATCAATCAGGGTTATGCGTTAGGTAAAATCGCCATGGAGCTTGACCAGCGCCAGCCGAATAGACTAATTCACCACCGAACCAGCTCTCTGTTTGATACCTATGTACGGCACTGGAAAGAACCTCTGAATCTATCACTCGAATCCTTACTCGACGGACATCAACAAGCGTTAGACTGCGGGGATATCGAATGGGGTAGTTACTGTCTTGCAGCCTGGATTCAGTTTGCGTTTAATCAAACAACTAATTTCGCAGAACTAAAACCCATCATAGAGAATCACACGGCTTCTCTCCGGCAATATGGCCAGAAACAATCCACTCAATATTCACTGCTGGCCCTGCAAGCGATAGATAACCTACTAGGTAATAGCGATGATCCAACCCGCTTATTTGGAGATTTCTTCAGCCAGCAATTATTAGATGAAATCCACCAGGAAGATCACCGCACAGCGATCTGTCTGTACCACTATTACAGTGCAATACTCTGCTTTATTATGGGGAGCTATCAACAGGCAAATCACCATTGTGAAACAGGTAGCCCTTACCTGCCACACATTGGCGGAACCTATACGGCCCCCTGCTTCGAATTTATAATCGCACTTTCCCAGATAGCGCTTATTCCTGAAACCAGTATTCTGCAACAAAGTAATAAGTTAAAAAAAGTACGCCAAATTCTACGACGATTTAAACGTTGGGCACGCCATTGTCCAGAAAACCATCAACACGTTGAGCATCTTCTACAGGCTGAATTGTATCGCGTTAATCGCCACTTCAGTAAAGCGATGGACTTTTACGATAGCGCGATCAATGCTGCCCAAAAGAACCACTTTTACCTTATCGCCGCCCTGGCCCGGGAGTTGGCTGGTCGTTGCTATATTGAATGGGATAAACAGAATATTGCCCGCACCTACCTAAACGAGGCCTGGAATGGCTACCTCCACCTACAACTCAAACCAAAACTACACCAACTACAAACGCAATATCCTGAGTTATTCGGTGGTCGGAATCTCAGCGAGAATAACAGAAACAACACACTTGTCAGCGTCGATCAGGCTGAGCATTTCTCCAATCAACAACTGGACACTATCTCGGTTATCCGTTCCTCCCAGGCTATTTCAGATGAAATAGTGCTCGAGAAACTTTTGGGAAGACTAATGGCACTGGCGCTGGAAAGTGCCGGCGCCCAGCGGGCAATTCTTATTCTTAAAGAAAAAGGTAATCTCTATATAGAAGCGGAAACAGTCCTTGAAAGAGCGCCTCAGTTTTTCAACAGTCTGGCTCTGGATAACAATACAACCTTGCCGGTGAGCATTGTTCATTACGCCGCCCGTACCAAAGAGATTGTGGTACTCAGTGATGCCCACCGTCACGACATGTTTATGCAGGATAGTTATATCCGCAAGCACAAACCCCGTTCGTTACTTTGCATGCCAATTTTGTATCACGGTGAACTAACCGCCCTTCTTTATTTAGAAAATAACCAAAGCCGAAATGTATTTGACCCTTCCCGAATGGAAACCCTGCAAATTCTCTCAGCACAGGCGGCAATCTCCATCGAGAATGCAAAACTTTACTCAAGTCTGGAGCATTCAGAACAGGAGTTTCGCTCACTGTTTGAAAATACTGTGGAAGCAATTTTCAGAGCCAGCGCACAAGGTCACTTTATCTCAGCCAACCCCGCCTTAGCCGAACTACTCGGATACCGAAACCCTGAAGAATTCCTCAACACCATCACTGATATTGGTAGTCAGTGCTTTATCAACAGCCAGGACCTGCACCAGTTCCTGAATCTTTTGTCTGATGATAACCGGGTGACAGGCTTCGAAACAGAGTGGCAACGGCGGGATGGCTCACCGGTCAATGTCTCCATTTCGGCACGAAGAGAACTAGATGATCAGGGCAAACCCCTCTACTACGAAGGCTCTCTTACTAATATCACTGAACGTAAAGCAAAAGAGCAAGCTCAGCTAAACCTTCAAAAATCTGAGGCCGCCAGTCAGGCGAAGTCTGAGTTCCTGGCAACAATTAGTCACGAGATAAGAACGCCTATGAATGGCATTCTCGGCATGGCTCAACTACTTGAGAAAGGCCATCTCCACCCTGAACAACAGAAACAAGTGAAGGCAATTTATCAATCCGGGCAGACCCTGTTATCTATCCTCAATGATGTACTCGACTTTACCAAAGCAGAAGCCGGCCAGGTTGAACTGGACCAGACCCCCTTCTCTGTCAGTCAGGTACTCGATGAACTCGAATTGATGCTACGACCCATGATGCAGGAAAAACACCTTTCATTTGAACTGAATATTCTTGACCCTTTACCTGACACCATATTCGGTGACCGACGGAGCCTGGGACAAGTTTTGATGAACCTTTGCGCCAATGCGATTAAATTCACCCAACAAGGTTTTGTTAAAATATCAGTCAAATGCATCCAAACGGTTCAATCAGCAAACATCAGCTTCATTGTTGAAGATAGCGGTATCGGTATTCCAGAAGAGTCACATCATCGTATTTTTCAACATTTCTCGCAGGCTGACTCTTCCATTACTCGTCGCTACGGCGGTACCGGACTGGGTCTTGCCATAAGTAAAAAAATTGTTGAACTTCAACAGGGACAGATCGGCTTTAGCAGCTCCGAGGGACACGGCAGCCAGTTCTGGTTCAGTATCCCCTATGTATTAACTTCTGCAGACCAGAGTAATACTACAGCGGTGTCAGCACCAAAACCCGGACAACCCCTGCACATTCTTTTGGTTGAGGATACGGTCATCAATCAACTGGTTGCTCAGGGACTACTGGAAAGCGATGGTCATCAGGTCGACATTGCAGAAAACGGCTATACCGCCCTGCAAAAACATAATCAAAATAACTATGATCTGATACTCATGGATATTCATCTTCCCGATATGGATGGCATGGAAACCACACGCCGAATACGGGCACACCTAAACCCTAAAAAAGCCAATATTCGAGTAATCGCTCTCACCGCTAGCGTTACTGAGGCGGAAATCAATAACTATCATGCTGCGGGTATTGATGCGGTGGTAGGTAAACCGCTTCAATACAAAGAACTGCAACAGCTAATCGGTAAGCACAATACTAACCTTGAGACCGCTAATACCTTTATGACAAACCCTGTTGAAGAAGGATCCAGTTCGAAATTGACTACTGCCACGCGTAATGAGGTTCCTCTGCTGAACCAACACCTGGTTGACCAACACTGCTCCATGCTTGGGCAGGAAAAATTCACCAAACTGATCGATCAGCTACAGCAACAATGCGAACAACTTACAACTAAGATGGAACAATCGCGCCTGCAGGGCAATGACGAACAATTTCGAAATATTGCTCACCAGTTGGCGGGGGCATCGGCGAATTTTGGTCTTCTGGCCCTGTCACTAAAATCCAAAGCATTAGAGGAGGAAAACGAAGCGATAACGGAGGGTACACACGCGGAGTTGAATACTCTTCTGGAAATAAGCCTAAAAGAACTACACCAACATACCCAACAGAGCCGTTCAGGCAACTGAGAGCCCTCATCGTGTAAATAAAAAAGCCCCTCGATCGAGGGGCAAAACTTCCGATTCTAGCCAGGAAGCATGTGCACGGGGACCTCCCGGCAGGTGAGAAAGAACGCTTTAAACGTTATTCAAACTAACCCATCAGCAGCGATAGGCTAGCCTGAAACATTAATACTTGTTTAAATCTTACTGATCACTCTACTGCAATAGCCTGAAGGCTTTTTATCAATACGGCTCATTTATTAATATTAATAACCTGAGCCGATGTGTATTCCAATAAACCTTCCTGACCAAATTCAACACCAAATCCCGACATTTTACAGCCGCCAAATGGCGCATATGGTAGCAACTCGGCATGGCCATTCACCCAAGCGGTTCCACATTCCAGACGGGCTGCTATTTTTGCCGCTTTAGCAGTATCAGAAGACCAGACTGAGCCTCCCAGCCCTACATCGGCCGCATTTGCCCGTTTAATCGCATCTTCAACATCACTGTAACGAATTACAGGTAATACAGGGCCAAACTGTTCCTCATCAACAAGACGGCAGCCATCAGTAACATCAGCAACAATGGTTGGCGGATAAAAATATCCGGCGCCTTCTATCGGAGAGCCGCCGCATAGAACTCGTGCACCATTAGCACGGGCATCTTCGACTAACCCATTAACCAGATTCAATTGCTTCCTGTTCTGAATAGGACCAAAAGTAACGCCTTCTGTCTGACCATTGCCCACCACCTGTTTAGCAGCCACTTCTGCC
This sequence comes from Amphritea japonica ATCC BAA-1530, assembly GCF_016592435.1. NCBI lineage: Bacteria > Pseudomonadati > Pseudomonadota > Gammaproteobacteria > Oceanospirillales > Oceanospirillaceae > Amphritea > Amphritea japonica. The sequence continues at coordinate 2,752,906 of NZ_AP014545.1, forward strand.
AATTTCTCACACATCTCTTCATAGATAGAGTCATGAACATAAAGGCGTTTCAATGCAGCACAAGTCTGCCCCATGTTAAGGAATGAGGTCTGGAAGATAGCTTCAGCTATCGCAGCTGGGTCGGCATCCGCTAGTACAATACCTGCATCGTTACCGCCTAGCTCAAGCGTCAGGCGTTTGAGGTTATCAGCGGCCCCTCGCATGATGGTCTGACCTGTTGGAGTAGAGCCCGTAAATACAATCTTACGGATGCCCTGATGCTTCGTCATGCCGTTACCAATATCACCTTCTCCGGTAACAATATTGACCAGCCCTGGCGGCGCCACTTCATTGATAATTTCGACCAATCGCAACGTGTTTAGCGGTGTCAGACCTGAAGGTTTAGAAACGACAGTATTACCAGAACGGATAGCCGGCATAATATGCCAGACAGCAATCATCAGCGGCCAGTTCCACGGCGTTATAGAACCGACAACGCCAAGCGGTTTACGGTGGATTTCGATTCGCTTACTCTCGTTTTCTTCAAGAATATCGATTGGTAGCTCGAGGTCTGCTGTCGCACGGGTCCAGGCAACAGCGCCGCCCACTTCAGCCTGTGCAAGAAACATAGGTTTACCTTGCTCCTCAACAACAATCTGAGCCAATTCAGCAGCATTGACTTCAATACGATCGGCTATGTCATGTAACAATTTTTTACGCTCATCATGACTAGAATATTGCCAGGTTTCAAAGCAGGCCTGTGCCGCAACTACTGCCTCATCAAGCTGCTCTAAACTGGCTTGAGGACAGAGAGCAACAACTTCTTCAGTCGCTGGGTTCAAAACGTCAAAATTGCCACCGTTACCGGCGACTTTCTGACCTTTAATAATCAGTGAATACTCTTTCATTCTCATATTCCTTCATTACCGAAATACCGGGATCCTAGAATCCCGGCCTATATTATAGTTATGTTACACAATCAGAACGGTACAATCGCGATAACCTGAGCATAAAAGTTATCAGAAGTAGTATTCTGAGTTTGGTTACTACTATCAGGAGAATAGACACCAATCAGAGGGCTAATAATCAGATGCTCATTAACAACCCATTCGGCATAAAGATCTAATTCCTGTCCTTCAGAGTTAGCACCAAAAGTTGTTGAGTCGCTGAAGTCAAAATACAACGCTCCGACTGATAGCATTTCGGTTGGAGATGCTTTCAGGGCAACATGCTGAATAGATGCGGATGAACCAAATGGCCCAGCATAGTTGGCTGCCACTTCGCCCTGGAACCAGGTTCCGTAACCACGGTTAAAGCCAAAGAACAACGAGTCAAAATTCTCTTCATACTTCGTATAACGATAGGTCAGCTGTGGCGTCCAGGCTACATCAGAAAAGGTCCAGCCCGCTTCTGCATACCATGCGTTTGCATCATCAGAGCTGTCACCTTGCGACTGATCAGCATACTCCGCTGACAGGAACAGGTTCTCGACACCGGCATTACCCTGAAAACGAACACTGACAGTCTTCTGCCCATCACGCTTAGCATTATCTACGGCATCAAGACCTTTGATATACGTAGCACCGAAAGTACCTGTTTCAGTAACATACTCAATGTTTGCACCGCCAAGCTCAACTTCAGACTGTGCTTTATTATCTGATTCAAGATAGAAAAGATCGCCGCGCAGGCCATCTTCTCCGCCAATACGTGCAATCGCTGTCTGGTTGAATGCTTTACGGGCTGCTAACCAATATGCGCCACCTCGGTTTGAGTCAGGAAACACTCCCTCACCCAGATTTAATGCATCGCCGTTGATAAGGAACCCGTCACCGATTGAGAAGTTCTGACGACCAAAAGACAGGTCCAGCATATCAGTTCGGAAACCGACATAAGCATCTTCGACTGCGGTACGACGTTCGCTACCGTCAGTATTTCCGCCAGCATCGCCATCACCCCAGGTACCTGAAGAAACAAAGTTAAGTCCGCCGTATACAGAGTTTAATTCGCTTAAGGCATGGCTACCGCTCAAGCCGGCTTTAAGATAACCTTCCTGCCAGCTGGAACCATCACCCGTTTTGCCGAAATAGTTTTCATCACTACTGAACGTACCTACTACAGCTTCGATATCCAGGTTCAGTTCAGAACCATTTTCACTATAAAGATTGTACGCCTGTACTGGCATAGCCATTGCTGCGGTTGCTGCTGCAACAGCTGCTGTCAGCAGATAACCAGACACATTCCGGTCATTTGATTTCTTCATCGATATTTCCTCCGCTAGCGCGCGATATTTTTATAATCTTCAGGCCCTGAAATCTGTCCAGGATTTTATAACCACTGCCAATCAACCAAAACATAAGGGGAATAGTTCTGGAGGGGCTGACAGATAAACTGAGTACAGGAAATAGACTAACTGCAGGGTGTAAACCTGATTCCGGGGAAATGTAGTAAGTTGTTTGTAAATGTAATGAGATGTAATCGCTGACTTTTAACGCGCATAAGTTAGCCAAACAAACCTGTGGCTGTAGAAGTACATATTACTTCCTGGGGATATAACCTACCTTTACGCTAACTCAGATGAATTTATAACGTGAATCTCCGTCCCTCATCTGAGTTATGCTCTCTTTGATAAGCGTCATTCATTAACACTCTGGGTCTGTAATGACTTGGCACATTTCTGGTAACAACGACCATGAACAAGCTGTTTACTGGTGACTTACCCCACCATATATCGCATGATCATGGCCGCTCAGGTAGGCCCAGAATCGATCGCCGTATGAGAAGTGCCACCACTCCTGAAGGTAATTCACAAAGCCGGCACTCGTCATAGCGTCCACCAGCATCTGACGGTTCTGCACGACGACATCGCTAATTCCCGGCGCATGAGTCAAACAAAGATCAGGCTCTGTTTCTATCCACTTATAAATATCCATACCGAAATCCAGCGCCTGGCCACTCTCATCAACCAGAAACAGATCGACTGCTGCACCGGTATTGTGCGGAGGAATATTGAGCGTTCCATCCGGATAAGCGACCGCTGATACCATCCGGGTCGTTTCTTCAAACAGCTCTGATTCAGGCAGCTCTGGCTGGCGCTCACGCACTCTATCAAGCTCATCGGCAAATAACATACGTTGAACGTTAAGACTTCGATAACCCTCATATAGCCGCAAAGCAACCCCTCTTGGTAACAGTGACTGTGCATGCAGCAAGCGTTCATAAACCCCTTGCCGGACAAAGGTATAGTCATTCTGCGTTTCGGGGCATTCCGGTGGGGGCCCGTATTGCAGCCCCGCCATAACACGAATATCAACAAGTGGTTCGCCACATTCACGAACGGGGATAGCAAGCACGTCAGCGGAGGAAGGTGTCAATCTGTGCATCAGGCTCTCCGTCATAATTTTCATATAGAAGTATAACGGCTGACAATGAGAATTGTGAACAGGATGGGCGTATCTGAACTGTTCTCAGCTCAGCGTGCGGAGAAGCAACAGCGCAACGTTATCAGATGAATCATCTAAACATGAACTCCCCCCCAGGCTTCATGCTAAATTTATTAAAGCTTAACTTGCTGCCAGCGGCATTATATTGACAGCGTGTACGCCCTCTGTCTTCGGTGCGGCTTCAAACTGCACCTCCTGACCCGTTTTCAGACTTTTATAGCCTTCGCTAACAATCGATGAATAGTGGACAAACAGATCCTCATTAAAATCTGGAGACACTATAAACCCAAACCCTTTCGCATTGTTAAACCACTTCACTGTACCCGTATACATGCCCAGCTCCTTAGAATTATTAACAGTCAGAGCATTTCAACATCAATCAGATTAAAACAACTCTCTGTGACTATTTTCAGAAATTGAGACTGAGGGGTATATAAGAAAAAGTCCTAATATCATGCCGCTGTTTATAAAAAAGCGACCCAGATCAAACACACCGGCTATTTCCTATATCAACTCGCCGTAATCATTGATATATCTCGTTGAAATACCTATGAACATTCTCCCCACTAAGCTTCCCTAGCTATCTCAACTAAACTGAGTAATGAGAAATGAAGGGTAAATAGGAATGAGATTTTCGCTTTATAAAAGCACACATATGCTGATAGCCATCCTGGTTACGGTGATGTTGATAGTTATCATCACCACAATCCAACAGCTTTATGAAACGGCTTTTCAGCATGCATCAGAACGACTGACAGAAACAGTCGGAAGCCAGGCCCAGCTCATTGAATCCATCACATTCAGTGCGCTAGAAGGTAAAGCTAAGCCCTATTCCGCTGAGACAGAAGCAACAGCCCTGGCTTTACTTCTTAATACCTATAAGGATCACAGGGGGTTTGGGGACACAGGTGAGTTTGCCTTAGCTAAGCAGATTAACGGTAATATTGAGTTTCTTCTCGGTCATCTACATACAAGTCCAGACAACATACATAATCAGACACGGCTATACCAATATGAAAATGTAGCTATACCTATGCAGCTTGCACTTGCCGGTAAATCCGGGACCCTCGTCACTGAAGATTACCGGGGGGTACAGGTATTGGCTGCTTATCAACCAATAAAACTTCTGAACTATGGCATCGTCGCCAAGATAGATCTTGCAGAATTTCGCAAACCCTTTATCCGGGCATCAGTAATCAGTATCTCTATCGGTGTAATATTAATATTCATCGGCGCGATCGGCTTTCATTTGATCACAACTCCCCTCCTGAACCGCATACACCGAAGTGAGTATCGAATGCGCTTACTGCTCAATTCAACCGCTGACGGGGTATTCGGTATCAATATAGCCGGACACTGTACTTTTACAAATATCGCCGGCCTGAAGCTGTTTGGTTACTCCGAAAAAAAACTGTTACTGGGAAAACCTCTGGTTGAAGTACTGAAACAACCTGAGCTATCAGGTGTATATGCGGATGACACCTCAGTCCAGACTATTCTGAAAGCCTTTCAGGCAACGCAGAAAGATCTTCATTACGAGATACCTTTAAGCGATCAATCCGACAGAAACTTTATCGCTGAAATCAGGCTCTCTCCTATAGTCAAAGATGATCGATGTATCGGTGCCGTCATACTGATTGCGGACATCACTCAACAAAGAGAGGCTCAGGCGCAGAAACTACTTGCCAGGACAGTATATGAAAATATCGAAGAAGGAATTATTGTAACCAATGCCAATACTGAGATTGTCTCAGTAAACAGTGCATTTCAGCAGATCACCGGTTATCAGCAAGAAGAAGTATTAGGGAGAAACCCACGATTTCTTAAATCCGGCCAGCAAGATCAGAGCTTCTACGCATCAATGTGGCAGCAGATTATAAAAGAAGGCTGCTGGAAAGGTGTTATCTGGAACAAGAAAAAGAGCGGTGAAATAATCCCGTTGTGGAGTTCAATCAGTTCGGTCAAAAACCCTGCTGGAAAGATCACTCACTTCGTCGGTGCTATATCGGATATATCTGCCCTGAAAGCTAAGGAAGAGATGCTTGAGCATATGGCTCATCACGACCCTCTCACCGGCCTCCCTAATCGTCTATTACTGGATGCCCGGTTTGAGCTATCGTTGCAAAACTCAGCCCGTCGTAACTCAAAGCTGGCAGTACTCTTCATCGATCTGGATTATTTTAAAGAGATCAACGACCAGTATGGCCATAAAGCTGGCGACCAGCTGCTAATTGAAACCGCCCAGCGGCTGCGTAAACTATTACGCGAAGAAGATACGGTTAGCAGACTGGGAGGAGACGAGTTTGTCATTTTATTGCCCGATATCAACAATACTACGTCTGCGCTTGAGCTTGCTGAAAAAATCAAACAATCTATAAAACGTAATTTTACAACTGAGGACGGACTCACTCTAAAAGTTGATTCCAGCATTGGTATTGCGCTTTATCCCGACCACGGCCGGGATACATCAAGTCTGTTAAGTCGGGCTGACCACGCTATGTATATAGCTAAAAAGAAAGGAAAAAACTGTATCAGTTTTTTTCAGTATGATAATACGGATGAGACTGACTGAACTATGACAAAGAAGAGATTTTAAAACGCTACGAGACCAGGATCACTCTTCAGCCAGAATCGATAAGGCTTCTCTAATCTCGGGTTGTAGTACCTCGGTATTATCCTGAAGCTCGGTCACCGTTACGGCAAACTGAGTCCGAACAATATCGTTTTGATCAACTAACCAGGCAAGAGTCGCCTGACTGCACTGACGAGGAGTCCAGCTATGCTTCAACGGGACTCCTGAGCCTTTTAAAAAATTATAGAAGTCATTCTGATTGTTTAATACAGACATCATTCTCGCGTGCTCCTGTAACCACTCCGGCTACTTTATTATTATTTTTTTATTACCGCTGATAAAGACCAAAAAGCTGGCAAGCCGCCAGCTAATCTTCATACCTTAGTTGTATACCATAAGACTAAAGTCTTCAACCATTATTAAGATATTAACGGTACGTTAAGGAGAGAGTCAGGAGGGAATATATAACGTGGCTAGCAAGCCGTAGCTTTTACGACATTCCAGCCACTGTTATCTTTTATCTTTACTTCTTCTTATTCTTAGCTGTCGAGTTTATCGTACCGCCTTTTGCACGAATAATTTTAGTGCGTCCTGTTTTGTTAGTACGGGGTTTATGGGCTTTTTTATGTAGCTGCTTGCGCAAGTTATCCCGGCTGCCTACTTCGTAACCCGGCATATAGATGCGTTGAATCCGCGCTCCTATCAGACGTTCAATATCGTCCAGAGCCCGTTCCTCTTCGCGGCTTACAAAAGAGATCGCTTTACCTTCTGAGCCTGCGCGGCCGGTACGACCAATACGATGTACATAGTCTTCCGCCAGATAGGGTAGATTGTAATTCACGACCAATTCAAGTCCCTGAATATCGAGCCCCCGGGCTGCCACTTCAGTCGCTACCAGTACCTGAATTTTACCCGCTTTGAAATCAGCAATCGCACGACGGCGCGATCCCTGAGACTTATCACCATGACAGATAGCCGCCGGAATATTATCGATCTTCAGGTCAACCAACAATGAATCAGCCTGAGCCTTAGTACTGGTAAACACCAGAACCTGGTACCACTGATGCTTATTAATTAGCTCTGCAAAGAGATCAGCCTTACGCTTTTCCTCAACCGGGTAGACTACATGCTCCACAGTATCAGCCGTCGCATTCTGTTTGGCGACACGAATCACGTCATGGCGAGTCATCAGCTTTTTAGCAAACTCGTTTACCGTAGGGGTAACGGTTGCTGAAAACATCAACGTCTGACGTTTTTCAGGGGTTTGCTGCAGTAATGCACTAACATCGGCAATAAAGCCCATATCCAGCATTCGGTCAGCTTCATCCAATACTACAAACTCAACTTTAGCCAGGCTGACATTGCATTGCACCACATGCTCCAGCAAACGACCCGGTGTAGAGATCACAATATCAACGCCAGCTTTCAGCTTCTTACGCTGACCATCCATGTTCACACCGCCATAAAGTGCGGTCACTGTCAGGGGTAGAAACTGAGCATAGCGCTTAATAGTGTCCGCCAGCTGTTCGGCCAGCTCTCGTGTGGGTGTTAGGATCAGTGCCCGTGGACAGCCAGATTCGGTTGCTTTAGGTCGATCATGTATCTGTTGCAGGATAGGCAGACTAAACGCAGCCGTTTTACCTGTGCCCGTCTGGGCATTCGCTAACAGATTTCGGCCCCGTCGTGCAGGGATAATGGCCTTTTCCTGCACAGGGGTCATCTGACTATAGCCACAGGCATCCAGAGCCTGCTGAATCTCAGGAGCCAGATCTAATGCTGAAAACTTCATGATAAATCCTCTGTATGCCTTGCTATAGCTAAGGAAAGTGCGAATAGCTTCACGCTATTCTTTGCGGATATTCTAAGCCATTAGCGGCCGGTCCACACCTCCCTAAAATTCTCGGGCGCATATGATAAAGGATTTTAGACAGTTTAGTGAGGATGATTACAGTTCATTCCTGTTTTAGAGAAAATTAGTAAAGCAGCACTAAACCGTAGAAACCTGACTGTCTGTATGTTCAATTACATCAGAAATCAGAATTTAACTGTCTTATGCTGAGTTCAGTAATCCACATAGACCGATAGAAGGTGTGCAGAAACCTTGGCTGAGGAGGAACTATATAGCCGAAGAAGTCTTAAACATCGAGAGGATAAGGGGTTAGCAACTATATACGTAGCTCATTGACGATGACTTTGTTGCAACCTTTAGTTGAGCAAAAAAAACGGGGCCCGAAGGCCCCGATAGTGACCCTGTTACGGGTTTTTATATTCAGCTTTTGGTCCCAGGTAGTACCACCAGTTCAGAATGAGACAAACCAGGTAGAACGCAGCGAAACCGTACAACGCATTTTCAGGTGTCGCCAGTTTAATCTGCTCACCGAAGATCTTAGGAATCAAGAACGCACCGTATGCAGCAACAGCCGAAGTCCAACCCAGGGCAGGACCCGCCAGTTCTTTCGGGAATACCATCGCGATAGTACGGAAGGTTGAGCCGTTACCGATACCGGTTGCAGCGAATAGTAGCAAGAATAGTAGCAGGAACGGAACGAAGAACTCTTCCGGAGTCGCTGACTGGTAAGCTGCTTTAAGGAAATAAGCTACGCCCAGTGCGCTACCAATCATGATAATTGCGCAGTACTGAGTAACCTTAGCACCACCCATCTTGTCGGCCATCCAGCCGCCGATTGGACGAATCAGGGCACCGATAAAGGGCCCCATCCATGCATACATCAATGCAGATGGGCCATTCGCATTAACAACGTTGTGCGTCATTGAGCCATCAACCATCAAATGCTGATAACCGAAGACTACTTTGATCGCCAGTGCGAAACCTGCTGAGTAACCGATAAAGCTACCAAAGGTCATGGTGTAGATGATACTCATCACCCAGGTATGCTTGTTATCAAAAATCTTAAACTGACGCTGAAGATTTGGTTTGATATCACCTGGAATCATCTTCATCAGCATGATAGTTGAGAACAGGATACCCGCGATAACAGGCCACTTCGCCCAACCCGGTGCACCAATACCAACAGGGGCTGGCAAGATAATGTACAAGCCACAAGCGGCGGTGAAGAAACCGATCAACAGTAGACCTGCAATCTTACCCATAGAACCGATCGGAGAGCCAATATCAGGCGATACAGCATCAGTACGAATATTGTTCATACCGAACCAACCAGCAATTGCCAGAGGAATCAGCAGCACCAGCCAGACAAAACCAGCATTGTGGATATAAGTTTCAGATCCGGCAGGAATCTTACCAATCAGCGTACCGGAGGTGTTTTCCAGAATCATCGGCTCACCGCCGAAGATACCAAAAGTCATCACCAGAGGAATCAAAATCTGCATTGTGGTAACACCTGCGTTACCCAAACCAGCATTCAGACCCAGTGCCAGACCCTGCTTCTTTTTAGGAAAGAAGAAAGAGATATTGGACATTGAAGAAGCGAAGTTACCACCACCAATACCCGACAAGAACGCCAGAATCTGGAATACATACAGTGGAGTATCCTTATCCTGTAAGGCAAAGCCAGCACCTGCAGCAGGTATCATCAACAATGCCGTCGTGAAGAAGATAGTATTCCGACCACCCGCTATCCGGATAAAGAAACTACTGGGTATACGCAGTGTTGCTCCGGTCAGACCCGCAATACCCGCTAGCGTAAACAGTTCCGCTTTATCAAAATCAAACCCCAGATTAAGCATCTGTACGGTAATGATGCCCCAATACAACCAGACAGCAAATCCAGACAACAAACTTGGGATAGAAATCCACAGGTTGCGGTTAGCTACCCTCCTCCCTTCTTCTTCCCAGAACTTATCGTTCTCGACATCCCATTTTTTTAGATCAGACATGACTGACTCTCCAGAATAAAGCAGTCAGGAGTTCGTCTCCTGCTGCCTACGATTTCAAACCCTACCTGTGCTGGCTTAGCGTTGACTTATACGTCTGCGCTGGCCCAACAATCAGGAATCAAGTTTTTCTTGTAAAAAGTTATTTCGAATCGCTTCCTGTAAACGATTCTGGCTCTCCTGCCGGTTAATGCCGTAATACATAACCGTCATACACAGCGCTAGTAATCCGTATAGCAACATGAAACAGGAACTACGAATCCCAAACAGGTCTGTCACCAGGCCAAACATAATCGGCAGGACAAAACCGCCGATTGCACCCAGCAGTCCTACGGCGCCTCCAACCGTTCCCATCCGGTCCGGGTAATAGTCATAAACGACGCGGTACACACTGGCACTCCCGAACCCCATAGCGATGCCCACTACCATAATCAACGCAGTAAACAACCAAACAGGCATTTCCAGCGCAAAGGTGAAGTCTCCTTCAAAACCATGAATAGTCATCGTGGTTGGGGGATAGGATAGGAAGAACAAACAAAACAAGCAGACCCAGAACACGCTCCAGTTAACCTGACGCGCGCCAAGATGGTCTGCGCACCAGCCACCGAGAATCCGGGCTAACGCTCCCGGCACCGTGAACAACAAAGTAATGAAAGAAGCTGATTTCAGATCCAGCCCATAATGATGGACATAATAATCTGGCAGCCAGAGTGTCAGTGCGACATAACCACCAAACATAAAGAAGTAATACAAACCGAAGCGCCACACCCGTAGCTCCAGCAGCGGAGTCAGTATTTCACTCAGAGATAGCAATTTTTTCTGTTCGCTGCGACGCTGATGTACGGGATCATCCTGGGTCAACAACCAGAAAAAAAGCACCAGCAATACCAGCACAAAAGCATAGGCAATAGGCGCCATACGCCAGCCGTAAGCAATAATAATCAGCGGGGCAACCAGGTTGGTCAGTGCTGCACCAAGGTTACCAGCACCAAAGACTCCCATTGCCAGACCTTGATTATCCCGTGAAGCCCAGGATGAAACGTAATGAATGCCAATGACAAAGGTGCTACCCACAAAGCCGATACATAGTCCGAGCGTCAGGTATTGCCAGTAATACTGTGCATAAGCGAAACCATACAACGGTATGCTCACGAGCAATACCACGCCTAACATCAGTCTACGGCCGCCGAAACGTTCCGCCAGAATACCCATCGGTAAACAAGCTAACGCACCACTTAAAATCGGGGTTGCTATCAGTAAACCGAACTCGGTTTCACTCAGTAGCAAATCCTGTTTAATCTGCAAACCAATAACCGAAATCAGCGTCCAGGTGGCAAAACAGGCCGCAAAGAGCAAGGTACTCATGATCAGGGCTGATATCTGTTTTTGGGTTTCCTGGGCAGGCATTGGTCACTATCCGGTTTATGGACTTGTTGCTAAGCTAAACCCTCTACCGCATACGGGTATTGACCCAAATCAATACACAACTCACTGAAATTAGTGCGTTTTTCTCAAAATACCTCTTTAGTAGTACCACCAGCAATAGTTGTAACTTTATGTTTTACCTTGTATTTTTGATACCCTGATTCAATCCTGAAGAAACACCAGATAACACACAGGTTCTTTGTGAGTACAGACGTTTTCTGAGGACAGGAGCCCAAATGAATTTTCTAAAAAAGTCTATCATCACCCGTTTGGGTACGGCGATGTTTGCGATCAGCCTGATGGCACTCATCAGCATGATCAGCTCGGTGATAGTGGCAGAAAGCACTCAGGGAGACGCCGCGGGTATAAATCTGGCCGGTTCTCTGCGTATGATGTCTTATCGAATCGTTGCTGAAACCCAACAGTACGAAAGCGCCCCATCGAATAAAGCCTTAACCCGAGTATTAGATTCCATCGACGAGTTTGACATTCGTATCAATGATACGGTGCTGACAGATGTTATTCCCGAGGGTAAGGATCACAAACTCTATCAGGTTTATCAGTCTCTGATGTCAGAGTGGCAAAGCGCTTTATCTCCACGTTTAAAAATGGAGCTACAACAAAGCCCAGTTAATGGCGCTAAAAATCTGGAGATGCTTAAAGATTTTGTAACCCGTATCGATCATATGGTCAGATTGCTGGAACACAGTACTGAGTCAAAAATCAAACTGCTCAGTCTGGTACAGGGCATCAGCTTATTAATGACTGTAATCATCATCTTTATCGCCCTATATGATATTAAGTGCAATGTGGTTGAGCCCCTTGGACAATTATTGCGTGCATCCAAAGAAGCCAGTGAAGGTAAACTTACCGCCCGGGTTTATTATCAGAGTGATGACGAACTGGGCCTGTTGGGCACAACGTTCAATCACATGGCAGGAGAGCTGTCTAAAATTTATGCCGACCTGGAAAACCGTGTACAGCAGAAAACGACGGAGCTCCGTGATACTAACCAGAGACTACAACTGCTGTACAAAGCAACCCGACGCTTCAACCAGGATGAGGACATCTGTCGCCGTCTGATGCCCGTCATGAAAGAACTGGAAGAAACGCTGCCAATTGGCCCTGTAAGCGTTACGTTATGCGATCCAAGTCAGCCCAGCAGTTATCGACTACTAACCACCCAGCAAGAGAAACGGCCAGTAGACTGCATGCAGACAAGCTGTAGCGACTGTATCGTACCCTCACTGAAAAACCGTCCGTATAAATCGGCTAACTTTCCTATTCAAACCCGAGAGGCATATTTTGGTGAGCTCACCATAGCTTACGCACTCTCTTCTCCACTCACAGAAGACCAGAAAACCCTGATAGAAACGTTGGTTGATAACCTGGGAACTGTATTATCACTGGAACTGAAAGCCTCACAGGAGCAGCACATGTCCCTGATGGAGGAGCGAGCCGTTATCGCCCGCGAACTGCACGACTCGCTGGCGCAATCGCTTTCCTATCTGAAGATGCAGGTTGGCCGACTTCAAATCTTGCGAAAAAAACATCAGAGTGAACAACAGATCGATGATGTTGTTAATGAGCTGAAAGAAGGACTCAACAATGCTTACTACCAGTTACGGGAACTACTCACCACTTTCCGTCTGACTTTAGATCAGCCTGGACTTCGACCCGCTCTTGAATCTACTGTTAAAGAATTTTCTGACCGATTAAACTCTGAGATCAAGCTAAAATACAATTTATTGCCGCAGAGTTTGACCGCCAACCAAGAAATTCATGTATTACAATTAGTACGGGAGGCTCTCGCTAACGTGGTAAAACACAGTCAGGCGACTGAGGCTTCTGTACAGGTAACCCAAAGCGGCAACCACATGGAAGTCTGCGTAGAAGATAACGGCATCGGTTTGCCTGTAAATAAAGATACTTCCGGCCACTACGGCCTGGTCATCATGCAGGACCGAAGCTCCACCCTTAATGGTGAACTTAAAGTGGAAAATAGAGAATCAAGCGGCACCCGGGTGATCCTCAAATTTTCGGCTAAACAGACTTAAGAGATAGTAATGAATACAGAAGATAATAATAAATCCGGACCCGCATCAATTCTTCTGATTGATGACCACCCCCTATTACGCAAAGGGGTAAAACAACTGATAGAGCTGGACTCTGAGCTTTTAGTGACAGGTGAAGCCAGCGATGCAGAAGAAGGCGTTGAGAAGGCGATTCAACTAGAGCCCGATTTGATACTGCTAGACCTGAACATGCCCAGAATCAACGGTATCGAAACTCTTAAGCTATTACGAGATGCAGGCATCACCTCCCGGGTTGTGGTGTTTACCGTATCTGATAATGAAGAAGACGTCATTGCAGCGCTGAAAGCCGGCGCAGATGGATACCTTCTCAAAGATATGGAACCTGAAGAGCTGCTGACCAACCTGAATCAGGCTGCTAATGGAAAGATGGTTATCAGTGAACGTCTGTCTACCGTGTTGGCCCAGGCACTACAAAGCAACCGTAAACGAACAGGACCGGACATCAATAGTCTCTCCCCCAGAGAAAAGCAGATCATTAAACTAATCGCCGGCGGCCTGCCTAATAAGTTAATTGCCCGTAAACTAAATATTACTGAAGGCACCGTGAAGGTTCATGTAAAACATCTCTTTAAAAAGCTTCACTTGCGCTCTCGGGTAGAAGTCGCGGTACTGGCCGTTCAGGAAGGGCTTGGCTGATAAAGAACCAGGATCGGCCTTATGTCTGTATATATGCCATCGGGATTTACTGATTCTTTAATGAATCAAACTACGACGAAGTAGTTCCCATCGAGATACAAAAAAACCCCTCGGACAGAAGTAACGAGGGGCAAAATTTCTGTCTATTTGAGCCTGAATTATTGCATGCCACTGACACCAAACCTGAATCAGTCCACAAACGGGTTTTGGAGGTGTCGCTGATATATATCGGCACAACAACGTCATTCAGGCTAACCCAGCACCCAATGAAAACAAATCATCCTGAAGTGATATAACCTTACCTCCTCTGCACGTTCAAAGTTTGACTTCTATCATGGAATGATACAGCCACTTCTGAAGGCAAAATTATTTTCTTCTCGGTTAAATACCTCCGATATCTGCCAATTCAGCCTTAGATACCTCCTAAGAGGTCATTTCAGCAAAAGCATATAAAACACAACTCATTAAAATACATTTTTATATTATAAATCATATAGTTAACAAAAATATCATACCCTACCACCAAGGGAGTATATCAGCATAAACAGGCATAGAAGAGACTCCCTATCGTTGATATGTATCAACGGTTTTTATCGTGAAAAGGCCTATTTTGTAACCTAAATTTTTCTATCCTTACATCTTTAGGGCAGAGGTTAACACCTCCGGAGCAGTCAAATGTCCACTAGCAAATTTAGCTTACTTAATTTTGGCGACCCCAAAATTAAAACATTACACATCACCTGGTTTGCCTTCTTCCTGACCTTTGTGGTCTGGTTCAGCCATGCTCCAATGCTCGCTTACATCAAAGATGTATTCGGCCTTAGCGGTGCTGAGGTCAAGGCGCTGATGATACTCAACGTAGCACTCACTATTCCCGCACGTATTGTGGTCGGCACGCTGGTAGATAAATATGGACCCAGAATCGTCTACAGCATGCTACTGGTCATAGGCGGTTTTATTTGTATCGGTTTTGCGTTGGCACAGACCTATGAACAACTAGCCATTATGCGCTTTCTCAGTGGCTTTATCGGCGCTGGCTTTGTTATCGGCATTCGTATGGTTGGTGAATGGTTCCCGGCAAAACAGGTCGGTGTTGCCGAAGGTGTCTACGGTGGCTGGGGTAACTTTGGTTCCGCTGCCGGTGCCATGACACTGCCGACTATCGCTCTGATGTACGGTGGTGAAAACGGCTGGCGCTATGCCCTGATATCCATCGGTATAATCGCGATAATTTACGGCTTTATATTCTACAAAGTAGCGCGTAATACACCGAAGGGTTCTACCTATTTCAAACCCAAAAAACACGGTGGTCTGGAAGTTACCAGCAAGAAAGACTTTGTCTTCTACATTCTGATGAACATTCCGATGTATGCCGCACTCGCGGTGCTTGCCTGGAAACTATCACCCAGCAACATTGGCCTACTGGATCAGTTCTCTACCTACGCTATCTATGTCGTACTGGCGGTTCTTTTTGTAGTGCAACTGCGAGCCATCTATCATGTAAATGAAGAGAACCTCAAAAACGGCGTACCTGAAATTCAACGCTATAAGTTCAAACAGGTTGCGGTACTTGATATTGCCTATTTCGTTACCTTTGGCTCCGAGCTGGCGGTGGTATCGATGCTACCCCTGTTCTTTCTGGAAACCTTCGAAGGTCTGGATCCGGTCAAAGCAGGCCTACTGGCATCAGGTTTTGCCTTCATGAACTTAGTCGCACGGCCTACCGGTGGCCATCTGAGTGATACTATCGGACGTCGTAAAACATTGAGCGTGCTGATTCTGGGTCTGATGGTGGGCTATTTCGTCCTCAGCCAGATTGATGGTGAATGGTGGATTCCGCTGGCCGTTATTGCCACTATGGCCTGTTCGTTTTTTGTTCAAGCCGGCGAAGGCGCTGTCTTCGCGGTGGTGCCACTGATTCAGCGTCGCATGACAGGTCAGATTGCCGGTATGGCCGGAGCCTACGGCAACGTTGGCGCGGTGTGTTACCTAACCGTACTTAGCTTCGTTGATTATTCTACATTCTTTATGGTGATCGGCGCCTCCGCTGCCGTAGTATTCTTCCTGGTACAATTTATGGACGAGCCCAGTGGTCAGATAGCCGAAGTGCTACCGGATGGCACTGTACAGTTGATCAATGTTGAATAATCCACAAGTCGAGGGATAGTTCTGGGGTGGGGTGTTGCTAACGACACCACCACCCTTTACCTTGTGAAGAGAAGGGACGAATCGATGAATGATCTTGAGTCGCAAACTATCTACCTGCAAGACAGCGTTATAAAACTGTCGGCTGGCCAGCGCAGCGACCAGGGACGTAAGGAGCAAAACGAAGACTGTCTCGGTTTTTTCCACCCTGAGGGTAACCTACTGGCAACCAAAGGCGCTGCTGCCGTTATTGCTGATGGCGTTAGTACAGCTGAAGCCGGGGGCGAAGCCGCACGTTATTGTGTTCAGGAATTTCTCAGCGACTATTTTGACACTCCGGACATATGGACCGTTAGTAAGTCGGCGCAAAAGGTACTAACGGCGATCAATCGCCTGCTCTATACCCGCAGTCATGAATATCTGTCTACATCCCGGGGCCACATTTGTACCCTTTCGGTACTGGTCATCAAATCAAAAACAGCGCATCTATTCCATATCGGCGATAGCCGAATTTACCTTATTCGCAACAACGAACTTGAATTACTAACCACCGACCATACAACTCAGCTCAACCGTAAAGACAGTTGTCTGGCCCGTGCCATGGGCATGGATACCCACCTGGAAATAGATTACCTCTCCATGGAAATCCAGCAGGGAGACCTTTTCCTGCTATCCACCGATGGTGTGCACGATAGTCTGACACCCGCTATGTTAAAACAGCTGTCCCTCGCCTCTGAAGATATTCAGCAGAACTGTGAAGAACTGTTAGAAGCCGCTTACGAAGCAGGTAGTACCGACAACCTCAGTTGTCAGTTAGTACGGGTGGACCAGCTTAATGATGAATCTATCAATCAGATGAACGATCGCCTGACCTTACTACCCTTCCCTCCAGAACTGGAGCAGGGTATGAAGATTGACGGGTACCTGATTGAAAAAGAACTATATGCCAGCAATCGCAGTCAGCTATACCGGGTACGTGACCTGGAAACGGATCAAATATGGGTAATGAAAACCCCCTCCCGTAATTACGAAGACGATACTGCTTATATTGAACGTTTCATCATGGAGGAATGGGTAGGCAGCCGTATTCAAAGCCCCCATGTAGTTCCCGTTCACATCCCTAACCGGGCAAAAAACTTTCTCTATTACCTGATGGAGTTTATTGAGGGGGTAGCCCTCGACACCTGGATGATCGAGAACCCATCACCCAAACCAGCTCTGGTTATTAAACTGGTCAAACAGATGGCCGAAGGGCTGAAATCGTTTCATCAGCGTGAAACCCTGCATCAGGATCTGAAACCGAGCAATATAGTAGTGCGTCCCGACAACAGCGCGGTCATTGTCGATTTTGGTTCCGTCTTCGTCGCGGGTATCAATGAGATATTCGTTCCCCTGGAAAGAGACCGGATTCTTGGCACCATGAATTACTCCGACCCGGTATTCCGGTTAGGCCAGAACACGGGTATTAAGGGCGACATGTTTTCCCTTGCTGCCATTACCTACGAAATGTTCACCCATAAGCTGCCTTTCGGCAACGCGCTGGAAAGTTGTGAAACCCCCCAACAACTCGAAAAACTCAACTATATTCCAGCTGATCGTTACAACCCGATTATTCCTATCTGGTTTGATCGTGCGCTGGAGAAATCTATGATGATAAACCCTACTCAACGCTACGATAGCATCGACCAGATGATGCAGGACCTGACAGAGCCCAGCCCTGATTTTTTGGTGCCTCGGGAGAAAGTACAAAAGACCCCCAACGCACTATTATTCTGGCAATTGATGTCGTTGGTGTGGTTTATGACCGCCCTGTTCACACTGATCGCTTTTTGGTTAAAGTAGAACCGCACATACACAATACTGTCCGGTGAAACCCTGACAGGGAAGTTACAAGCGGCCAAAGTTCTGAGGGTTTCTTACCCCCTCCATTCAAACACCGAAAACAGTGATTCCAGATCCCGGCGCAGATCCGCTAACGGTTCAGCGCCCAAACTGATCGTCCCTCGCAATCGAGGATCAAGACAATTTTGTCCGTGACTAACCTGCAGGGCGTAGCGAGTTACCCCTTCAGCGGCCAGTTGCCGTGCCAACAACAGAATATCTTCGGGTTGCAGTTGCTGCCAACTGACGGTGGTCCGGCACTCAAAAGCAATACCGGACGCCAGCAGCAGTTGTAGTGACTGACGATTTTTGACCGCCTGATTAATTCGCCCAGTGACCCGGGCGTAGAGATGGGATGGCGCCTTCACATCCAGGCCAACCCAATCCAGATGGTTTAGTATCGTTTTCAAGCGGGCAGGCTGTACTCCTGCAGAGTGAAGCCCTACTTTATAGCCCCTGTCTTTTACCCTCCGTATCGCTACGGGCAGCCCTGCTTGCAGGGTCGGTTCGCCGCCACTGAACACGACCGCTTCAAGCAACCCCTGACGACGCAGGAGAAAGTCATCAATATCGTCCCAGCTGACAGGCACAGTATCGGCTTGGAACGGAATAAGCTCTGGATTATGGCAATAACCACATCGCAACGGACAACCCTGCGTGTAAAGTACGCACGCAAGGTGATCCGGAAAATCGATGGTCGTCAGCGGCGTCATGCCACTGACCTGAAGACCTGCAACCATCCGCTACTCCTCTAAGCTAGTTCTTTTCGATGAAATGCTGACGTTCTTTATGCTCCGACTGCTTACCGGCATTAAACTGAGATACCGGACGGTGATAGCCCATTACCCGGGTCCAGATTTCACACCGCTGGCGCTCTTCTGTTTTCAATACGTACGTTGCTTTCATGGTTTTTGCTCCTTGATATAGTTTTGACCTGATTACGCCAGGGCACAGCCAGTTGTTTGCTTTTCTTCTGAAAGTTTTTGCTGCATCAGTTCCTCATCACAGCGCGGACAAAATTCGTGCTCCCCCGCCAGATAACCATGCTGAGGACAGATTGAAAATGTCGGGGTAATAGTCAGATATGGCAGCGCGAAACGGCTCAGCGACTGCTTCACCAACTGCTTGCACGCACGTGCACTGGAGATCCGCTCACGCATATACAGGTGTAATACGGTGCCACCGGTATAACGGGTCTGTAGGGCATCCTGTTTCTCCAGTGCCAGAAAAGGGTCGTCTGTATAGCCCACCGGCAACTGGCTGGAATTAGTGTAATAAGGATGTTCCCGGGTGCCAGCTTGAAGAATATCCGGCCAACGCTTGCGATCCTCACGGGCAAAACGATAAGTCGTGCCTTCCGCCGGGGTCGCTTCAAGGTTATATAGATGCCCGGTCTGCTCCTGAAATTCAGTCAGCCGCATATTAATATGGTCCAGCAGTTGTAACGACTGTTCCTGTCCCTGATCACTGCTGATATCAAACGTATCCCCACTGAAGTTACGTAGCATCTCATTAATGCCATTCACCCCGATGGTGGAAAAATGGTTACGCAGAGTGCCCAGATAGCGTTTGGTATAAGGAAACAGTCCCTCATCCATCAATTGCTGTATGCGCTGACGCTTCAGCTCCAACGAGTCCCTGGCCAGCAACAGTAAGTGATCTAATTGCTCGTAGAGGCGTTCGGAATCATCCTGGCACTGATAGCCCAGCCGGGCACAGTTAATCGTCACCACACCGAGCGAACCGGTCTGCTCCGCCGAGCCAAACAGCCCGTTACCCCGCTTAAGCAGTTCTCGCAAATCAAGCTGCAAGCGACAGCACATAGAGCGCACCATACTCGGTTCAAGATCTGAGCAGATAAAGTTCTGAAAATACGGCAGACCATATTTAGCAGTCAGACGGAATAACAGGTCTGCATTCGGGCTGTCCCAGTCAAAGTCCTTTGTGATGTTGTAGGTGGGTATCGGAAAGGTGAAGACCCGGTCTTTGGCGTCCCCCGCATCCATCACTTCCAGATACGCACGGTTGATCATATCCATCTCCCGCTGCAGTTCGCCGTAGGCAAACGGCATCTCCTCACCACCAATAACCGGCACCTGCTCCTTCAGATCATCTGGACAGTGCCAGTCAAACGTCAGATTGGTAAAGGGTGTCTGGGTACCCCAGCGCGATGGCACATTCAGGTTATATATCAGCTCCTGCATCGATTGCAGCACCTGTTCATAGCTAAGGTTATCTTTACGGATATAGGGTGCCAGATAGGTATCAAAGGAACTGAATGCCTGAGCCCCGGCCCACTCATTCTGTAAAGTGCCAAAGAAGTTGACGATCTGGCCCATAGCGCTACTGAGATGCTTCGGCGGCCCACTGTCCAGGCGTCCTGGAACACCGTTCAGACCTTCATATAGCAAAGTACGCAGAGACCATCCTGCGCAATAACCAGAGAGCATATCCAGATCGTGGATGTGCAGATCACCTTCCCGGTGCGCTACGCCAATCTGCGGGGTATACACCTCGTTCAACCAGTAGTTAGCAATCACCTTGCCGGAGACATTCAGAATCAGGCCACCCAGAGAATAGCCCTGATTAGCGTTAGCGTTAACCCGCCAGTCACTACGCTCCAGGTATTCATCGATGGTACTACGTACGGCAACACTGTCATTCCTGCTCATTTATTAACCTATACAATATATAGTGCTATTTATTAAATTAAGACACAAGATGTAGTGCATTATGTATAAACAACTCCTCTCGAGACATTGATAGATATCAAGGCCATCAATTATTTTTTACGGATATCTGATAAAGGTTTTAGGCGTTTTACGATGCTATCTTTGTCCAAATGCCCCTGTACATCTCTGTTCAGGTTGATTCGACGCAGCTAATCTTCTAGGTGATTTAGCCTGAAACAGGCGGAGATGGAGCCAATACAAAGGCTTTTGTTAAACGAAGAAATATGACGATTCATACAAACTATCGGGTATCGAAAAGTAATGTTAGTACGAGGAGGAAACAGGAAAATTGATCAACAAACAGACGAAACAAAACAAGGGAGGCATAGTGACAGCCTCCTTGAAGACTAACCCTATCGTTATTATTTAGCTGACGCGTTACTTTCAGTCCGATAAAGCGTTATGCCTGATAACAGCTTCAGGATATCCAGAGTCGAAACCGCACCGCAGATCTGTTCATCCCTGGTAATAAAAATCCTGTGTACTCCTTTGCTATGCATCGTTTCTGCAAGCTCAGTGACAAGGGTTGTGTCAGGGGCCGAGATAATAGACTTAGTCATAATCTCCGCGACCAGATGGTTTTTATGCTGGCTGCCTTCAGAAAAACCCAATTCATCTGGTGAATACCCTTCAAGACTATTGTAATAGTACTGAGTAGTTGGGTTTTCATTTATGGAATGCTTAGGTTTACCGTCAAATGTGAGAATATCACTCAGGCTTACCACCCCGGAAAACTCTTTTTGTGCAGACAGTACAGGAGCACCGGTGATCTTGTGCCGATTAAAAAACTCAATTAATGCCTGGATGGACCAGTGTTCTGACACGGTTAATAAATCTTTTGACATGATATCGCTGGCGACCATTTCTGAGCGGGTATTCATAAGATTTAATCCTCTATATCAGTTTTGATTACCTATTTTTTAGGCTTGGAACTACATTTATACCTGTAAACTAAATCATGTTAGATCTCGACATTTATCATCAGCTGGCCTGAGCCATTAATACCCCGGAAACGAGGCTAAGCTAAGAAACCCAGTCAAGTGTTTTTCAGTTAATACTCCCCAGGCTGATTTTAATATCAGCAGCCTGAGAAGGAGGACACGAAGCGTTAGCTTAGCTACGAATTGTATCCGCTATTCTCAGCTATCGGGTGACTAAGGGCACGTCAGGCTCCCACAGCCAGCAGTTCGGGTGTATTCATATTCAGTAGACAATCGCCATCCCTGCTGGCATCCAGAACATAGTGTGGAAACTGCCGATACCAACGTCCCACAGCCCCCTGACCAGCGGCCAGCCACTGTTTCAATGCCGTCTGATAGCATACCGGAATGACGGCATGCAGATAATGTTCACGGTCTCCCGTTTTCAGGAAAACAATATGATCGGGGTACTGCCGGGCGCTATCCACCAATTGATCGATCACCTGTAAACTCAACAGAGGGGTATCACAGGGAAGTACCAACAAGTGACTGAAGTCTGTATCCAGTTCGGCCAAAGCAGCCTGAATACCGGCCAGCGGACCGCAATACCCCACCTCATGATCACTCACCAGGGTTTCTCCAAAGCGGGAATAGAGATGCATATTACGGTTACAACTAATCATCAGATGATCAACCGCAGGCCTGACTTGCTGTAACGTCCAGCTAATCATTGGCGCATGACGAAAAGGTACCAATCCTTTGTCTTGTCCACCCATACGACTGCCCTGCCCACCGGCAAGAACAACCCCCGCTAACCGGGTAAATCCAGTATCAGCCATATCAGCTCAACAGTCCGTCGAAGGGATAGAAGGGCAATAGATCGTTTTCACAAACCTTCTGCTGCGCCGGTATCCGCAGAAACCCCTGCGCCAGCACCGACGAACTTAATACCCCCGAGCTTTGGCTATGAACCGGTGCAGCATAAAGTTGTCCCTCTGACCACTCCAGGCTAGCCCGCAAAAATTCATCCCGGGCTATCGGCTTATCACGTGTAAAACCGCTTTTAACGGGGAAGCATGCGGGCTCTACCGAGTTACTGCCCAGCATGCTAAGCAGATAAGGGCGTGCGATCATCAGAAATGTAACCAGTACTGCACCGGGATTACCGGGTAAGCCCAGAAAAGGAACCTGGCCCACCCGACCATATGCCAGCGGTTTTCCTGGTTTGATTGCCAAACGCCAGAGGTCCAGTTCACCAAGGCTTTCAACCGCGGCCTTTACATAATCTTCTTCGCCTACGGACACACCTCCACTACTGATAATCAAATCAGCACGTTCGGCCGCTAAACTGAGCGCCTCACGGGTTTCCGTCAACGTGTCACCGATGATACCAGTGAATATCACCTCGCAACCGAGCGCCTCAAGCATGCCCCTGAGGACAAAATAATTGGAATTGTAGATCTGCCCACCCGCACAGATCTCTCCCGGCATGACCAGTTCATCACCGGTGGTGATAATCTCAACCCGTAAACGCCGATAGACCTTCACACGGTTGATGCCAACTGACGCTATTACGCCCTGGTGGCGACCATCCAATCGGGCTCCTTTTTCTGCCACACATCTTCCGGGCTGTATATCTTGCCCTGCCGGGCGAATATTGGCGCCGGCTTCAGGTATGCCCTCAAAAGTAACGTTATCTCCCTGTCGAATGCAGCGTTCCTGCATGACCACCGCATTAGCGCCGGGTGGGATTTCAGAGCCGGTAAAAATCCGCGCTGCGGTCCCCGGTTGTAATACCACCCCCTGCTCTCCAGCAGCTATACGCTGACTAATGGGTAGGCAAAGACCCGCTGTCAGAGACTCGATATTCACCGCGTAGCCGTCCATTGCACTGTTAGCCGCAGGGGGTACCGAAATCTTCGAAATCACAGGCTCTGCCAGGACTCGATTATTAGCCTGGTCAAGAAGCACTGTTTCAGTTTCTGAAATGCATTGAGCCGACGCTAATAATGTTTCTAAAGCCTCAGCAAAGGGCATTAGCGCATCACTGTCACAACTACACCCACTCATGATCGTGGCCCGCAACTACTGCTAACATCCGGCAGTACCATTTCAACAAAATTACAGGGACGATGACGGGCATCAAGCTGTTCACAAATCACTTTTTCCCAGGCAGTACGACAAGCCCCGGGAGAACCCGGCATAGTAAAAATCAAAGTCCGATTGGCAATTCCCGCGACGGTCCGGGATTGAATTGTAGAGGTGCCAATCTCAGCAAAGGAGAGCTGACGAAATAACTCCCCATAACCCTCAATCACCTTATCAAACAGCGGTCGTAACGCCTCCGGCGTGGTATCACGGGCAGTAAAACCGGTACCACCGGTGACCAGTACAACCTGCACATTTTCCCGGGTAATCCAGTCGGATACTACAGCACGCAGTTCATAGATATCATCAGGCCTGATCTGCCGGTCAGCCAGCCGGTGTCCACTATCCTGCAGACATTGTTGCAAAGTATCACCCGAACTATCTGTTTCAAATGTCCGGGTATCTGAAACGGTCAGTAGCGCTATGTTCAAAGGTTGAAATCGTACATCTTTTTTCGCATGCCCCATGGCAATATTCCTTAAATCAATTCCAAATGCAGACAACAGATTGGGCGTTTTATTGAATGAGCCTTTTTAAACCGGCGACACTGTGTATCGTCAGGTTTCGCCCCTGCACATCTAATAACTCTTTCTCTTTAAGTTCACGCATAACCCGGGATAATGTTTCAGGCTGCATCGCCAGCCTTGACGCAATCAACTGTTTCGTCGCAGGCAGTCTGACAACCACTGGATCAGGGGATTTCTCATCAATAAGACTCAGAATAAAATGGGCGACGCGATGGACAGCGCTCTGCTGTGTCAGAACTTCAATATCACTAATGCTTCGCTTCAGTCGGCTCGCCATGGAGCCTAAGATACCAAAACAACTTTCATACGACTGATGAAGCAGTTGCAGGTAATCCTGACAACAGATAGACAACACAGCAGCTGACTTAATCGCCATAGCATTAGCCGGATAATGTTTCTCCGCCATAAACATAGCGGCTTCACCAACAGGGTCCTGCTCACCAAAGACATTAATAACAGTTTCTTTACCGCCCGATGTCAGGCGGAAAAACTTAATACTTCCCTGCAACACAATAAAAAAGCGCTTAGCCTCATCGCCTTGCATAAACAGATGATCACCATCATCGAGCTCTATGAGCTTGGCTTTTTTCATCAAACTGTAGAACTGACCATCAGTCAGTGCTGATAGCAGTGCATTCTGTCGCACTTTTTCCAACGAGTGGTAAGAAACATTGGCCCCACCAGGTAATATAATCATACTATCCACCTGTCATGTTCATAAAGCGAAGCACCTGAGGTGCATCGGGATCGGTAAACCCATGGCCTTCCGGCTTACGACAAACCGCATCACGTATCAGGTTTTCAAGCCGCTCAGGCTCACCTGGGTAGCCCCGTAAAACCGACCTGAGATCCACTGAGTTTTCCTGACCCAAACAGAGTAACAAACGCCCTTCAGCAGTAACCCGCAAGCGATTGCAGCTACTACAGAAATTATGGCTATAAGGGGAAATAAAGCCGATCCGACCAGCTTGGCCAGGGATGCGGTAATACCGGGAAGGCCCGCCAGTCGTCTCAGCACTGGGCAGTAGTTGAAAACGTTGTTCGATAAACTGTTTTACTTCGTCACTGGAAAAACGAGCCTGTTTACGATCATGGCTGCTAATTTCTCCCAACGGCATCTCTTCAATAAAGCTGATATCAATATCCCGTGTTTGGGCGTATTCCAGCAGATCAAAAATCTCATCATCGTTGTAGCCACGCATCACTACAGTATTGAGCTTGATACGTTCAAATCCAGCCGCCACAGCAGCATCAACACCTGCCAAAACGCGGGCCAGCATGTCCCGTCGTGTCATGCGTAAAAATCGCTCCCCGTTCAGACTGTCGAGACTGATATTGATTCGTTTCAGGCCCGCTTCTTTTAATGGCTGTGCCAGTTTAGTCAGTTGCGAGCCGTTAGTGGTCAGTGTCACTTCATCGAGCCCTGGCAGCGACGCTAAGCCTCGAACCAATTCGACAATCCCACCGCGTACCAAAGGTTCACCGCCAGTGAGCCGAATTCGGCGAATGCCTAAATTAACCAGCGACTCTCCCAACGAAATTATCTCTTCCAGCGATAGAATCTTAGCCTTAGGAAGAAACTCCATATCTTCAGCCATGCAGTAGACACAACGGAAATCACAGCGGTCAGTCACCGATAACCGTACGTAATCAATCTTTCTTCCCAGTCCGTCAACCAGGCCTTGTGGCGTTTGTATCATCGCTGAGATCCTCTGCAATAAATCCAGTTTTCATTGATCTATTACTACGTAGTGGTAACCAACCGGTTCCCTTGGGGAAGTATTAACGTAATTAAATGCGGTATCTGCTCGATGATCGATAAGACTCGATACTCTGAGCCAGCCCTGGCTAACTATCTTTGCATGGCATAAATACCGGGCATATCACCATCGCTATCTGTATCCACCTCAAGATCTTTAATCAGGCCGTCTTCTATACTGTAGATCCAACCATGTACCGACAGTGACTGCCCTCTTTTCCAGGCTTCTTGTACGATGCCGGTGTGACAAATATTTTTCACCTGCTGCTGTACATTCAATTCGCAAAGACGATTAACCCGACACTCTTCATCAGCTTCAGCCAACAGTTCTTCCCGGGAGTGGTAACCAATATCTTTAATATGCCGTAACCAGTTATCAATCAGTCCAAAACGCTGATTACTCAAAGCAGCACGGACACCACCACAACCATAGTGACCACACACTATAATATGTTTAACCCCGAGCACCTGAACGGCAAAATGGATGACGGAAAGGCAATTCAGATCGGTGTGCAATACCAGATTAGCGATATTACGATGCACAAACAGTTCACCGGGTAACATACCAACAATCTGATTAGCCGGAACTCGGCTGTCGGAGCAACCAATCCAGAGATATTCGGGATGTTGCTGGGCAGCCAGTTGCTTAAAAAAACCTGGCTGTTCCCGCTCAATCTGCTCCGACCAGCTACGATTATTGTCTAACAAATCTGATAGCATCGCCTGCTTCTCCGGTCGCCTTACTGCACCAGTTGAGAATCTGCTGCTTGTAGTTCAATGCCCTCTACGTCAGCATCCGATACCAGCAATTGAATGTACTGGTTGACGGCACGGCGATAATTACGTTCGATCAGATAAGCTCGAATCCGATCTTCAACTGCTTCGAAAGGTAGTTGCTCACCTTCGACTCGTTTATCAATTCGGGTAACGTGAAAACCGTAGCGGCTTTCCAATGGACGTTGAGCCAAACCTTCAGGAAGGCTGAAAATCAGACGTTCAAACTCAGCTACTGTCTGACCCTTATCAATCTGTCCCAATTGACCGCCAAGCTCTTTCGAGGGGCAGACAGAATGTTGCTGTGCAAGTTCAGCAAATAACTCTGGATTTTGCTGCAGGGTCGTTATTAATTTCTCGGCCTGCGCCTTTTGCTCAACCCGGCCTTCATGATCTTCCGGGGCCGCTGGCAGCAGAATATGGGAAACAGCCAATAGTGGCTGAGTACAGAATTTGTTTTGGTTGGCCTCATAGTAGTGAAGACAAACCTGTTCGGTTGCCTGAGGCAGCTCTACTTCGCGTGCAATCAGCAGGCGAATCAGTGCTTCTTCCTCAGTTTCATCAGATTGAATTTCAACCGCTAGCTCCAGTACATCCGCACGCTGTAACAACAACTCACGTACTACCAATGCCTGGGCGGCCTGCGCACGTGACATTTCCAGGGATTCAGCGGGATAATATTGAGTTTCTTCTACGATTCGCTTCTCTTCAAGCAACGTGCCATTCACCATCACTGGTGTAAACTCAGGTGCTTCGCCACTTACCATTGCATGATCGATCATCTCCATGCGGGGTACCTCATATAGTCTTGAATTAGATCATTAAAGCAAAATCGGGGGGACAGAGTCCCCCCGCTGTTAGCTTAACGCTGACGTACTACCTGGTAGTTACGAGCAAGGTATTTCACCGGCACGCTCCAGATATGAACCATGCGGGTGAAGGGGAACACCACAAACATAGTCAGGCCAACGAAGATGTGCAGCTTGTACACAATACCAACAGTCAGCAGATGCGAAGCGGCATCAGCCTGAAAGGTCACTAACCCCTGAGCCCAATCGGCTAGAAGTAGCATCACACCGCCATCAAGATGTCCCAGTGCAAACGGAATAGTCAGTAACCCCAGGCTCACCTGAATAAACAGAAGCACTAGAATAAAGATATCCGCCTTGGTGCTGGTTGCCCGTACTCTGGCATCACCCAAACGACGTTTGAGTAGCATCAACGCGCCAACCCAACAAGCTAAACCTGCTGTGCCACCGACGATGATTGCTATCATTTGCTTAGTTCCGGCAGACATAAACGGCGCATACAGAGCATGCGGTGTCAGCAAGCCAACTAAGTGACCAAAAAAGATCGCCAATACGCCAACATGAAACAGGTTACTGGCCCGGCGGAACCCCTTTGAGTTCAGCATCTGGCTGGAACCTGCCCGCCAGGTAAACTGCTCACGGTCATATCGGATCCAACTGGCGATGATAAATACAGCACCAGCTATGTAGGGATAAACACCAAAAAACAGATCATTCAAATAAGACATTGTTCTTCTCCAAGGCTCAGAATGAACCGGCTGATTCAGAAGGAGCAGATGGTGACGCCGGCTGAATATTCAGCGGCTGTACCTGATCCAACTCGCGACGACGCTGGGCAACAGCATTATCGCCACAGTCCTGGGCGCTGTTTTCGGTAAACCGCACCATCTCCTCTTCCCAAACTTCATCCATCGCTTCGGGCGTGTCATCACGTACCTCCGAAGCCACTTTTTTCTGCAACTCTTCGCGCTCAACCGGTAAACCAGTGAGGCTCAGCAAAGCTTCAAACAGCACAGCATAGTTGCACTCCCGCTGGTGCAGACGAGTTTCCAGCAAGACCAGAATATGACTTACATCTACCAGCCATTGCTGTGCTTCCGAGTTTGACCGCATCGATAAATACTCTAAGTACAGCGGGATATAATCGGGTAGTTCACGTACACCGATTGCAAACCCCTGTTCTTCGTAAATCGCCATCAGGTCCACCATTGCCTGGCCACGGTCACGGCTTTCGCCGTGAACATGTTCAAACAACAGCAGCGACAACGAACGACCCCGGTCAAACAGCGACACATAGTTCTCCTGAGCATCCATCAGATCCTGGCTGCAGAGCTGTTCAATAAACTCAATCAGCAGATCCCGCTGTGCACCAGCCAAACAGGTATCAGAGCGCACTTCATCAATCAGCGCCTGACGTGCCTCAAACAGTTCCGTTTCCGGATAACTCAATAGAGCCGAGATTACTTTTAGACTTCGCATCTTAAGCCTCCTCGTCCTGTAGTAACTGGGGATCCACTTGCTGTACGCCGCTGACCTTCTCAACCATGGTGACGCTCTGCTTCTTCGCGCCAAACAGGTTGAACTCAGTTTCGCCACCGGCACAGCCGTTACCAAAGGTAAAGCCGCAACCGTTACGCTCGGGGAACGCTTCTTTAGCCAACTCGCGATGACTGGTCGGGATAACGAAACGGTCCTCATAGTTGGCAATCGCCAGGTAGCGGTACATCTCTTTCGCCTGGTGCTCGGTCAAACCGGCTTCTTCCAGAACTTCCAGGTTGATCTTGCCTTCTACCTGCTCATCACGTTTATAGGCACGCATGGCCAACAGACGTTTCAGAGCACTTATGACTGGTTTCTCATCACCCGCGGTAAGCAGGTTAGCCAGATATTTCACTGGGATACGCAGACTCTCGACATCCGGAATCGCGCCATTCATGCCGATACTTCCAGCATCAGCAGCAGACTGGATAGGACTCAATGGTGGCACGTACCAAACCATTGGCAGGGTACGGTACTCAGGGTGCAGTGGCAGAGCCAGTTTCCAGTCCATCGCCAGTTTGTACACCGGTGAATTCTGCGCAGCCTTAAGTACGTTGTCGGTCACACCATCCCGGCGCGCCTGTTCAATCACCGCTGGATCAAATGGATCCAGGAAGATTTCCAACTGCTTCTCATACAGATCCTGCTCATTACCAGAAGCGGCAACTTCCTGAATGCGGTCTGCGTCATACAGCATCACGCCTAAGTAACGGATACGGCCAACACAGGTTTCAGAGCAGACGGTTGGCATACCAGACTCAATCCGTGGGTAACAGAAGATACACTTCTCGGACTTACCGGATTTCCAGTTGTAGTAGATCTTTTTGTAAGGACAGCCACTGACGCACATCCGCCAGCCACGACATTTGTCCTGGTCGATCAGAACGATACCGTCCTCTTCACGCTTATAAATGGCACCCGATGGACAGGATGCAGCACAAGCCGGGTTAAGGCAGTGCTCGCAAAGTCTCGGCAGGTACATCATGAACGTGTTCTCGAACTCGCCGTAGATCTCTTTCTGAACGTTATCGAAGTTCTTATCAACAGAACGCTTCTTAAACTCAGTACCGAGAATTTCTTCCCAGTTCGGACCCCACTCGATCTTCTTCATCCGGTCGCCGGTAATCAACGAACGCGGACGTGCTACCGGCTGATGCTTACCTTCCGGTGAATTGTGAAGATGCTGATAATCGAAGTCGAACGGCTCGTAGTAATCGTCGATCTCTGGCAGATCCGGGTTGGCAAAAATATTTGCCAATACCCGCCATTTACCACCGATACGCGGCTCAATACTACCGTCGGCTTTACGCACCCAACCGCCGTTCCATTTGTCCTGATTCTCCCACTCTTTCGGGTAGCCGATACCAGGCTTACTTTCAACGTTATTGAACCACGCGTATTCCATACCTTCGCGGGAGGTCCAGACGTTCTTACAGGTAATCGAACAGGTGTGACAACCAATACACTTGTCGAGGTTAAGCACCATGCCTACTTGAGAACGGATTTTCATTTTACCGCCTCCTGAACATAATCGTTATTCTCGCCATCCAGCCAGTCGATGTTCTTCATCTTACGTACGACGACGAACTCATCACGGTTGGAACCCACAGTTCCGTAGTAGTTGAACCCGTACGCCTGCTGTGCATAACCACCAATCATATGGGTAGGTTTAGGACAAGCACGAGTAACCGAGTTATGAATACCACCACGGGTACCCGAGGTCTCCGAGCCAGGAATATTCACAATACGTTCCTGAGCGTGGTACATCATTGTCATACCTTCGTTAACCCGCTGTGACACCACCGCACGGGCTGCAATTGCACCGTTGGTGTTGAAGATTTCAACCCAGTCGTTATCTTCGATGCCAACCTTCTCTGCATCCACTTCGGACATCCAGATAATCGGACCACCCCGAGACAACGTCAGCATCAGCAGGTTGTCACTATAGGTAGAGTGAATACCCCATTTCTGGTGCGGAGTGATCCAGTTCAGTGCGATCTCAGGGTTGCCGTTAGTCACCTTGTTCATCATCGGCTTAACCGTCTTGGTATTGATCGGCGGACGATAAACCAGCAGGCTTTCTCCAAAGTCACGCATCCACTGGTGATCCTGATAATACTGCTGTCGGCCAGTCAGGGTGCGCCATGGAATCAGCTCGTGAACGTTGGTGTAACCCGCATTGTAGGAAACATGCTCGTCTTCCAGACCTGACCAGGTCGGTGAGGAGATGATCTTACGAGGTTGCGCCTGTACATCACGGAATCTAATTTTCTCTTCTTCTTTCGGTTTCGCCAGATGAGTATGATCCAGACCGGTAAACTCGCTCAACGCAGCCCAGGCTTTCACGGCCACCTGACCATTGGTTTCCGGTGCAAGACTGAGGATCATTTCCGCAGCATCAATCGCCGTTTCTATTTTGGCGCGATCTTTACTGGCACCCTCTTCGGTATGCGTCCAGTTAAGGTTCTTCAGTAACTCAACCTCATCCTTAGTATCCCAGCTAATACCCTTACCGCCGTTACCCATGCTTTCAAGCAATGGTCCGACTGATGAGAAGCGGGCGTAAGTGTTCGGGTAGTCACGTTCAACCACCACCAGGTTCGGCATAGTTTTGCCAGGAACCGGTTCACACTCGCCTTTTTTCCAATCTTTAACATCGTACGGCTGAGAAAGTTCTCCCGGTGAGTCATGCAGTAGAGGCACGCTGACCAGATCTTCTTCCACGCCCAGATGACCCACACAAACCTCAGAGAATTTCTTCGCAATCTCTTTATAGATATCCCAGTCAGAGCGAGCTTCCCAGGCAGGATCAGTCGCCGCTGAAAGCGGATGAATAAACGGATGCATATCTGAAGTATTAAGATCGTCCTTCTCGTACCAGGTAGCGGTCGGCAGGACTATATCGGAATACAGACAAGTAGTGGACATACGGAAGTCCAGCGTTACCAGCAGATCAACCTTGCCTTCAGCGCCTTTGTCATTCCACTTAACTTCTTCTGGCTTAGGTCCGCCCCCTGCACCCAGGTCTTCACCCAGCACAGAATGTTTGGTGCCCAGCAGATACTTGAGCATGTACTCGTGGCCCTTACCGGATGATCCCAGTAGGTTCGAGCGCCAGATAAACATGTTACGTGGGAAGTTTACTGGGTTATCAGGATCTTCAGCTGAGAATTGAATACCACCAGATTTCAACTGATCAACAGTATAATCCTGCGGCGATACACCGGCAGCTGCTGCGGCCTTAGTAATACCCAGCGGGTTCTGATTCAGTTGCGGTGTAGATGGCAACCAACCCATTCTTTCAGAACGTACGTTCATGTCGATAAGGCTGCCGGTATACTTGGACTTATCTGCCAGCGGCGACAGAATTTCATCCACTTCAAGCTTCTCATAACGCCACTGACTAGAGTGGTTGTAGAAGAAGCTGGTACCGTTCATATGACGGGGTGGACGCTGCCAATCGAGACCAAACGCCAGCGGCAACCAACCACACTGAGGGCGCAGTTTCTCTTGCCCTACATAGTGAGCCCAACCACCACCAGACTGACCGACACAACCACACATCACGAGCAGGTTGATCAGGCCACGATAGTTCATATCCATGTGATACCAGTGGTTCATACCGGCACCCACGATGATCATGGAGCGACCTTTGGTCTTATTCGCAGTATCAGCAAACTCACGAGCGATCTGAATAACTACCTTGCGATCAACGCCGGTAATCTGTTCCTGCCAGGCAGGCGTATACGGTGCATTGTCATCGAAGCTTTCAGCAACAAAATCGCCACCCAAACCACGGTTAACACCGTAGTTTGCCAGCATCAAGTCGCCAACGGTAACAACCAGAGACTCACCACCATCGGCTAACTTGATCTTCTTAGCCGGCAGATTATGGTGAATCACATCATTAAAGGTGTTGTTAGGGAAGTGCTCGTGCTCTACTCCGCCGAAGTACGGGAAGCCAACAGAGACGATCTCATCATTGTTTTCGATAAGACTCAGAGCCAGTTTAGTCTCTTTACCTTCACCGCCCTCTTTCTCTTCAATATTCCACTTACCTTTCTCACCCCAACGGAAACCGATAGAGCCATTTGGCACCACAAAGCTATTGCTGCCAGCATCAAAAGCAACGGTCTTCCATTCAGGATTGTTTTCCTGGCCAAGCGACGCATCAAAGTCAGCGGCACGAATAAAGCGACCCGGAGCAAAGCTGCCATCTTCACGCTTATCCAGCTGTACCAGGAATGGCATATCGCTGTATTTGCGGGCGTAGTCCTGGAAATATTCGCTTGGATTATCAACATGGAACTCTTTTAAGATCACATGTCCCATCGCCATCGCCAGTGCAGCATCGGTACCCTGCTTAGGGTTCATCCACTGATCACAAAGCTTAGCAACTTCGGAATAATCCGGCGTTACTGCGACGGTTTTAGTACCCTTATAACGTACTTCTGTAAAGAAGTGAGCGTCCGGAGTACGCGTCTGCGGTACGTTAGAACCCCAGGCGATGATGTAGTTTGAGTTGTACCAGTCTGCCGATTCCGGTACGTCGGTCTGCTCGCCCCAGGTCATTGGCGACGCTGGCGGCAGATCGCAGTACCAGTCGTAGAAGCTCAGACAAGAACCGCCGATCAGTGACAGATAACGGGATCCTGCTGCATAGGAGACCATGGACATAGCAGGAATTGGCGAGAAACCAACAACCCGGTCCGGACCGTACTGTTTAATAGTGTACGTGTTAGAAGCAGCAATGATTTCATTGACTTCATCCCAGCTGGAACGAACAAAACCACCCAGACCACGGATAGACTTGTATGAATTAGCCTTATCTGGATTCTCGACAATTGATTCCCAGGCATCCACTGGATCTGTATGGGTTTTACGAGCTTCACGCCAAAGTTGCAGCAGACGCTTACGAATAGTCGGATATTTCAGTCGGTTAGCACTGTAGATATACCAGGAATAACTGGCACCACGCGGACAACCACGTGGTTCGTGGTTCGGTAGATCAGGTCGGGTACGTGGATAATCGGTCTGCTGGGTTTCCCAGGTAATCAGGCCGTTTTTGACATAAATTTTCCAGCTGCAGGAGCCGGTACAGTTAACCCCGTGGGTAGACCGTACAATTTTGTCGTGCTGCCAGCGTTGGCGATAGCCATCTTCCCAATCACGGCTTTCCGTGGTGGTTTGGCCGTGACCGTCAGCAAAGCTTTCCGGCTTTTTCTTTAAATATCTTAGTCTATCAAGCAAATGGCTCATGTCATTATCTCCTGAAACCTCTTGGTCAGGACAAGATTCACCGGATGATGAATCTCTCTGAATATTTCCCCAGAAAAGCAGACATTTAATAGGCTGCTAACCTGGATTCCAACGGTCTGGCTGCAAGTGACGCTGCGGGGTTGCAGATCGCCTGCGGGTTAATGTAGAGCTCAAACTACGTGATAACGGGTTTAGATCTGTTGACACAGATCAACAGCCGGGGAACTCGAAAATGGCAAAAACCGCACTATACCTCCAAAGTGATACTTCCTCAAAAAACACATAACACTATGTTTTATAAAAGATAATAGGTTTAAGCGCCTTACTGAGACAGAAAAAATCATTGTTCGAGTTCTTTATGGGTATGCCATCTGAGAAAATCATTATCAGCATTGGTTACTGCGAAACATCATGCAGTGAAAGGTGAGCAAGAAACTTCCAGCAAGAAAAAAACAGGGATTCAGACAAGGTCAGATAACAGCTATTTTGCCGCAGCGAATGCTCAAAGCACCTATAAGAGAATTCACCTTAAGACCGAAGCTCGATAGCCTTCTTCCGATCCTTTAATCATCTAGTGCTTTGACGACGCGTTTTGGCATCAATCAGGTCGGAGCCGGACAACTCTGAATATCCAGCGAACCTACAATGACAGATCTTTCAATCAATCTTATGGAGCTGATATGTCCGATTTCATCACAGTCATGCGCGAAACCTGCCCCACTCCAATTGTTGACGCTACCAAGTGGAAGCGTATTGGCGGTGATCCACACACAGTGAACCTTAACGCCTACCTTTCCGAAGATGGCAGCAAGATAATGGGTACCTGGATCTGCACACCGGGAAAATTCGAAGTAGATTACGATAAATGGGAGTTTTGTCACTTCCTTGAAGGTTACTGCATCATCACACCCGAAGGCGAAGAACCCGTGCACCTGAAAGGCGGCGATGTATTCGTTATTGAACCGGGCATGAAAGGCACCTGGGAAGTAGTAGAGACCGTGCGCAAATACTTCGTCTTTGCCTAAGCGCTTTGACAGATCGTAGATTAGGGTTAAGGCTTTAGCTTTTCTCTGTGAACTCTGTGTTCTCGGTGATGCATCTGTGCCATTAAAAGCATTAAGAACGGTTTACCACAGAGGACACGGAGAGCACCGAGGGGATAATTAAAGGGCTTTTGTCTTTCTCTGTGAGCTCGGTGTTCTCGGTGGTTCATCTTTGCCGTTAAAAGCATTAAGAACGGTTTACCACAGAGGGCACGGAGAACACCGAGGGAATAATTAAAAGGCTTTTATCTTTCTCTGTGAACTCTGTGCTCTCGGTAGTTCATCTTTACCGTTAAAAGCCTTAAGAGCGGTTTACCACGGAGGGCACGGAAAGCACCGAGTGGAATAATTAAAAAGCTTTTGTCTTTCTCTGTGAGCTCGGTGTTCTCGGTGTTCTCGGTGGTGCATCTTTGCCGTTAATAGCATTAAGAACGGCTTACCACAGAGGGCACAAAGAACACCGAGGTTGATGTATATAAAGGCTTAGGCTCTTCTTTGTGACTCGTTAAAGTGAAGCAATCAGCTCTGACAAAGCTTGCTCACCGTTTCTGAAGACAGGCCAGCCATCACCGGTCAGAATAGCGTCAATACCCTTGATTGATGCAACCCTTTTTACAGAGGCTTTCGCTTGTTCTAGATGTTGTAGTTTAGCGTCCGGTATCATGCAAAGCTTACCACCGGAATGCGCTCTGATAAGGTCACCCGTGATAAGCGTGCTTCCTTCAACAATGAAGGCGAGCTCACCCTCTGTTTTAGAGCCATTCAAAGCATAGACATCAAGCCCATCAATAACACTTCTGCCTTCACTTAACCACTGTGTACATGGAATAGGGAAGCTAGCCTTTTCACCAGCTGGCCCCCAAATGTCAGCACCGGTTTGTTGAGCTAAAACCTTAGCGTTCCTAATATGATCAGAATTAGAAATGATGATGTGACTGACACTTCCCAATGATTTCAGATGGTTTTCATCATGGGCTGTTAAAGGTAGCGGATCAAAAATCACATTACCGCCATCCCTCACCCAAAGGTAACTGTGAAAGTCTATATCTCTGTCTTCATCAAACTGAGTCCAGCAAAATAGATTTTTCTTGTGGAGTAATTTCATGAGTTATTCTCTCTATACTGCAGCAACATAATTATAATGATGAGTCCTGCCGGGGAAAAATCATCGGTTATGCCATGAACTGTTGACGCTCTTATAGCCGTAAACCTCATTCAGAATGTCAGTATAGCACCGCTCCATTTCATCCCCTTATACAATGCATCTCGATGCAAAGTATAAGAAAGTACGACATTAGCTTTTACTAACCGATCACTATCCCCCCCTTGACGCTTCAGTAACAAAGATCACCTGGGAAGGGTGGCTCAAACCTCGTTAAAATTCCCCAATCAAATACCTCTAATGCAGCGGTCATTTTTCGGCCTGTTTATGACGACTAACAATGAGGCTGTAACATCAGGAGTAAACGCCCACCTTTTTCACAATATGAAATCAGACCATTATTTATTAGAATACGAGATATGAAAATTCAGGACCCCGTTCAATGTCAGACAACAAACCCGCTACCCGAATTCAAGTAATCGATCGCGCAGCTCAGATTCTAGATGCCATCTCGCGTTACTCGCAACCGGTTACGCTTAAGGTACTGAGTGCCGAAACAGGACTCCACCCTTCTACTGCTCACCGAATACTCCACTCGCTAATCGATAATCGTTTTGTCGATCGCAACAGCAACGGTGAATACTGGTTGGGAAACCGACTAATGCAACTCACTAATAAACGTCATACCGACGTTGATCTGCGAGCAGTTGCCCTGCCCTATATGGAACGATTACGGGACAAACTGGGGGAGAGTATTAACCTGACGATTCGCGAAGGTGATGTCATCATCTATTTTGAGCGAGCGATTCCGAATCGGATGATGCATGTACATCAACTGGTCGGCAGTAGAGCTCCTTTGCATGTCACCGGTGTCGGAAAGCTGATGCTAGGCATGGGCGGCATACAAGAGATCAGTCGTTATGCAGAACGCACCAATTTGCCATCCTATACTCAGAATACCTTCTCCTCGCTGTCATTATTGACCGAAGAGTGTCTGCAGTCAGCCATGCGCGGCTATGCTCTGGATAATGAAGAAGCGGAGATCGGCGTAGGCTGCATCGGTGTGCTGATCTATGATCAGACGAACCTGCCCGTTGCAGGGCTATCTATTTCGGCGCCGATAGAAAGGCGTAATTTGAAATGGACTAAAGAGCTAAAAGAAGCCGCTAAAATGATCTCGGTTCAGTTAGGTTATAAAGAAACCAGACTCTCAGACTCACACCCATCTGTCAGCTCAACGCAGAAAATATAAGAGAATCACCATTTTGAGAAAAATGTCACTCATATAGGCTGTAGTATTCCAGTCAACTGATCTAAAGTGTTAATAACCTGAATGAAGTTAACCTTTTGTAATTTATTGTTTTGTTGTTAACTGCGGTTCACAGGTTTCTGATAATTCATTGAATTATAGGAAGCTGCAAAGCATCTCTGGGTATTCTCTGCCAACACGCAAAGACATCAAGAGCTGGTTCGCATTTTCCTTAGTTAGTCTACGTTATAGACAAGACTATGCAGAGGCTTTGTAGCCATGAAGCTTCCTGCTCGGATGTAGCAATAACGGCTAACCATTACGAAAGGAATGCCAAACGATGACTGTCAGCCGGATAGCACTTAACTTCTCTTTTTGCTTAATCGTTTTACTTACAACCTCACTCCACTCATCACTGAGCCAGGCACAAGAGTGGGTTTATACTACGGTTGAAGGCGACAACCTCTGGAACCTCAGTGAAAAGCACCTGGACCGGGTCACACGGTTTCAGCAGCTTCAGAAGCTCAATAATATTAAAAACCCGCGTCAGCTTCAGCCCGGCACACGTTTGCGAGTACCGTTAAAATGGATTCGAAGCAATCCGGTACCAGCTGAAATATCCGAGTTACGTGGCGAAGCTGAACTACTGCGAGCGGCTGACAACAGTGTTATCCCTCTTACAGAGGGCAGCCAGATTCAGTTAGGTGATCGGATTCGCTCCGGTGCAGATACCACGCTGGCGATTCGCTTTGCCGATAACACCGTGCTGACACTCTACAGCGACAGTCTGATTCGATTTGACCATCTCAGTGCCCACGGCACAACTGGGATGGTTGATTCCAGATTAAACTTGCTGAAAGGTCGAATGGATACCCGGGTAACCCCTGCGTCAGGGCCTGGCTCTCGATTTGAAATTGAAACCCCTTCAGCCATTAGTGCGGTCAGGGGAACTGAATACCGCGCAACCGTCGCTGATGAAGGTCAGCTGTCTAATATTGAGGTGCTTCACGGCAAAGTAGTCGTGAGCGGTGCCGACAAGAAAAGACTCATTAAAGCAGGCTACGGCACCCAGATTGCTACCGGCACGGCCCCTATCCCACCCAAAAAATTACTACCGCCACCACCGTTTAAAAAACCTGACGGCCCTATTCGTAGCATCAACTGGATAATCAACTGGCAAACTAACGAAGATGCACGCGAATACCGTATAGAAGTATCAGAAGACGCCAGTTTTAATACATTGCTATGGCAACAGATCAGCGAATATTCCCGGGCTCCTTTACCTGATCTCCCCGACGGTAAATACTTTGCCCGTGTTCGCGGAATCGACCAACTGGGGCTTGAGGGACAAAGCAGTGTTCTCGCGTTCACCCTGGACGCCAGACCACAACCCCCGGTTCAACTATCACCCGCAGATAAAAAACTCTTGCGGGGGCAATCACCTGAACTGCAATGGACAGCTTCAGAAGACGCCGCTCGTTATCACCTGGAGATAGCTACCGATGCCACATTTAACAATTTAATTGTGGATGATAAGGGTATTAGTGGTAACCGATATGACAGTTCAGCACTGCCTGTTCCGGGCAACTATTTCTGGCGTTTAACGAGTGTCACTGCGGATAATGAATTCGGGCCAGCAGGCCTTATTCGGGAATGGGAGACCAAACCAATTCCCGCTAAAGTTGATGCACAGATGAGTGCGTCGGAAGATGGAATGCTGGTTGCCAGCTGGCCATCCACCAATGACAGAGAGACCTACCAGGTTCAACTGGCTTACGATAAAGCATTTAATAATATTCAAACCGATTCAATACTCACAAAACCAGAAATGAGTTTCCAGCCGGTTAAAAATACTCCTCGTTATTTAAGAGTACGCACAATTGCAACCGATGGTTATATCGGGCCTTGGGGAGCAACTCAAAAAGTGGTACCAGTTACCGACTATACGCCTGTGGCTATCTGGGGTTCCATTATGCTGCTTATATTGCTGTAAACAGATGAAGTTGTTGATCGAATCACACCGTCCCCAGCTGTACGCCAGCCTATTAGTACTGCTGCTGATACTGCTTAACACAGGCCTGAACAGCAGCCGTATCTTTGAACGGCTGGATCTCATGACATATGACCTGATGTATCCCTTTCATGCCGGAGAGATGAGCGACGAGGTTGTCATTGTTGCGGTAGATAACAACAGCATTGAACAGCTTGGCCGATGGCCCTGGTCTCGTCGGGAGCACGCTCGATTAGTTGATCGACTGACAGAGATGGACGCAGCAGCCATCGGCATTGATATTCTTTTTACTGAACCCCAAAGAGATGACCCCGGTGCGGATCAAGCATTCGCCATCGCACTACACCAAAGTAACCGAGTTGTATTAGCTGCCGCACCCGGCATCCAACAAGACGGAATGATAACCGAGTTACTCCCCTTGCCAGAGCTGGCCATCAACGCTGCAGGTATTGGCCATGTCGATACTGAACTCGATAAAGACGGCCTTTGTCGTCGTGTATTTCTTTATGGTGGGATCAATGATGCTCATTGGCCAGCCCTGGCGTTAGCAATGCTTCAGACCGCAGGTAAAGACCCTTCTCTTAGCTTACCGTCCGATTTTCAAGAAAATCACCCGACAGACAGTAACCAATCCGAAAGCTGGGTGAGACAAAAAAGCATGTTCATCCCCTTTGCGGCAAGAGATCAAAAACCAACCATCATTTCCTGGATTGATCTGGTCAATGGGTCAGTTCCAGGCCAGCTCATCCGTAATAAATATATTTTGGTAGGGGCAACTGCAACAGGGTTAGGCGACGTTCTAGCTACACCGGCGGCCCAAGACCATGAGCGGATGCCCGGGGTGGAAGTAAATGCACATATTCTCAATGCTCTGATCCAAGGTAAAGCGATCTATTCACTCACTCGTACACAGCACTTTTTACTCAGTTCAGCATTAATACTAATCAGCAGTGTTGTCATTCTTCTTTTACTGCCTCTGCGGATCAGCCTGTTGTCCTCTGCCGTCATGATAGGCGCCGCTCTGATTACTACGCTGACGCTACTCAGTTTTTATCAGCTGTGGTTCTCGCCGGTTTCAACAGTCATAACTATCGCCGCTATCTGGCCAGTCTGGACCATGTGGCAGCTAAATCTGAATACCAGTTTACGTAAGAAGCTTCTAACGCAGCTTCAGTATCAGGCACAGCACCACCGCGCAACCGGCATGCCCAACAGTGGGATGCTGGAAGACAGGCTGAACCAGTTGACGCTCAAAAAAGCAGCTAATCAGATCACGGGGCTGATGATTATTCATTTTGAGTGGCCAGGATCGGCCAGTACAACATTGGGCAGACCGATAGGTGATCTATTATTACAGTCCATTGGAGAGCGCCTGAGGTCTGAAGTATCCGAGAATGATTTCATCGCTCATCTGAATGGTGATGATTTTGCGGTGCTGATAACCCAAACAAACGATAAAGAAAGCATTGAAGACACCGCTGTAGCCCTGCTAAAGCAACTACAACAACCAATAGAGGTAAATGGAGAGTCTCTTTTGCTGTCCCCACAGATAGGGGTCAGTGTCTGGTCCGGGGATGACAACGAAGATAATCAGTTACTTCGAAATGCTTATACCGCAATGTTTAAATCCCGAATAGATGATAGCGAGCATCTCTGCATTTACTCCGCCGATATTGGTCAACAGCTCAAAATTCGCTCGCAACTGGAACAAGCACTGATACACGCGCTCGAACGAGACGAATTTGAGATCTATTATCAGCCGCAAATTCTGGCAAATAGCGGCCAAATCATCGGCACTGAAGCATTATTACGCTGGAACAACCCTCAGCTGGGTTCGGTTTCTCCTGAAGAATTCATCCCCGTGGCAGAGCATGTCGGCTTAATCCGCCCGATCGGGGAGTGGGTAATGAACAATGCCTGTAAGCAACTCAAAGCCTGGCAAGATGAAGGGTTGCCTCCATTACGACTGGCCGTGAATGTATCACCCCTCCAGTTTATCGACCCTGATCTGGGGAACGCTGTTAAACGAATCATTCAGAAGACCGGGATAAAGCCGGAAGATCTTGAGCTTGAAATAACCGAAGGCTCTCTCATGTGGGATATGGAAACTGCGATTAAAATGATGAATCAGATCAAACAGCAGGGAATCATTTTAGCCATTGATGATTTCGGAACCGGCTATTCATCATTGAGTAATCTTAGACACTTCCCGCTGGATCGTCTGAAAATTGATAAGTCTTTTACCCAGGAAATAGGAACCAGTAGCGGCTCTACAGAGATAACCCTCACAATTCTTACCATTGGAAAGCGTTTGGGTATGAGTGTTATCGCCGAAGGAATAGAAACCCAGGAGCAGGCTACTTTCCTGCGCAATAACGGGTGTGACGAATTTCAGGGATTTATGTACAGTCATCCACTGCCCGCCGACAAAATGACCCAGCTGTTACGAGACGGTGCGACGATTGGAATTAACCTGAAATCAGCTGAGTGTGAATCCGTTTAATTATCAGACGATAAAGTCAGATCCAGATGCGA
This sequence comes from Amphritea japonica ATCC BAA-1530, assembly GCF_016592435.1. Classification (NCBI taxonomy): domain Bacteria; kingdom Pseudomonadati; phylum Pseudomonadota; class Gammaproteobacteria; order Oceanospirillales; family Oceanospirillaceae; genus Amphritea; species Amphritea japonica. Next base: position 2,795,342 of record NZ_AP014545.1, read on the forward strand.
AAGCTCTTCGAGTAACCAGCTACCAGCACTACCGAGGGGACGGTTCTCCGCCCATACCACATCTACCCCCTGTAATGACGCTACTTTCTGGTAATCCCGCTGCAAAATTAGCAACTCCCCCGTCCGTAACTTTGCCTGCACTACATTACGGTGTAAAAACGCCCAACCTAAGCCACTACAGAGTAGTTCAAGAATAATATACGGGCTTTCAGAGAACCAGACACTCGGACTGAACGTCAGGCGCTCATGACTCTGATCGTGCAGATCCAGACTTCTTAATACTAATTGCCGATGGCCTCGCAGGTTGGCATGACTGACCGGTTGTTTTGCGACCATCGGATGATCATGCCGGCAAACTGCTACCAGCTCTGAATAGCCGATTCCTCTAAAGCCAAACCCTTGTGGATATGCCTCTCGCTCTAACATTAAACCAATGTCTGCCCGATTTGTACGAATCAGCTCGGCAACATCACTGCCACCAGGATCGAGTAACTCTAGTTGAATGTGGGGAAACCGTTGCTCGAACCGATGCAGAATATCCAGCAACTGAGGGTTAGAAACACTCTGTTCAACAGCCAGACAAAGCTTAATCTCACCGCTCTGCCCTAAGGCGTGTGCATGCACTCGGAACTCACGCTGGCTGTGTCGAACTGTCCGGGCATATTCAAGCAGAGCTTCCCCGCTTTCTGTGAGCACCGGGTTACGATGACTTCGATCAAACAGCACAACATTGCTATCTAACTCTAAATTGCTGATTGCAGTACTGACGGCTGACTGGGCTTTACCCAACCGTCGGGCAGCGGCAGAAAATGACCCGGTCTCAGCCGCCAGAATAAAGGCTTCCAGTTGATCGATTACCGCCATGTACCACCCTTCCACCTATCTGATTTTTAGATATTATCTAACTTTTATCTATCTATTTAAAGACTAGAATACTTCCATCTAATCATCTGCAACCCTATATCTACCGTCAGGAGCCATCATGAATCAGGCCATTATCACTCGTACACCGCTAGACCGGCTCCGCCATACCCTCATGTTTGAAGCGCTATTACTAACATTACTGGCACCCATGATGTCGCTTATGTTGAATCGGGATATTGTTGATGTGGGAATGCTGGCTATCGTTCTCAGCCTTAAAGCGATGCTGATCAATCCAGTTTTCAACTATGGATTTGATCGTTATGACGTGAAGCGGGGAAAGATTCCAACCGAACGGAAATTAGCCGGAAGAATACTGCATGCGATTGGATTCGAAGTAACACTGACAGCCACATCGCTGCCATTGATTATCTGGTGGCTTAATGTGACCTTTTTACAGGCACTCATGGTAGACATTGTGATGGTGTTCGCCGTTATGACTTACACGCTATTATTCAATATTGGATATGACCGGGTGTTTCCTGTTATCCAACATACACGCCCCTTAACAGATCAGATATCCGATAAGCCTTGTCAGGCGGAGGGCTTATAACTCCCCCATACCAGGGCCTCTGATCGTGTGAGACGGCAGCGGGCAACACCCGCTCTGGCAATGGTTGAACCTACGTCGCCAGTGGGCCTGAATCAACATCCGCTGACAGTCCAGACTCAACGGCCGGGACACCCTCAGACTCTGCATCCGTTACATCAGCCGTGGTAGCTCCCACTACAGTGTCAACGGTTGGAATGGTTGCGAGTGCCTCTGCCGCCAAAGGAGCCTCTACATACTCAAGATCGTTGCGGGTCCACCAGTACCTGAAACCGTTATCCACCATCCACTGACCTATACGATCCAGCGTTGACCACTCACGACAGTCACCTCTGGCACTGTTTAATCGTAACGGTAATCCATCCACATAAACTAATGCAGCCCAGGCATAAGGATGTTTATCAGGATCGCCAAAACCTCCGCCCTGCTTGTTTCTAAAGATACGATAAGCGACAGCATAATCACCCAGGCGCCCCTGCTCACGGCAGATTGGGAGCTCTGCCTGTGTCACACTTCCGGCAATTTCCAGATAGACTTCTAAACTCTCATTAGTAAACATCATGATCCATGGTGTTGCTTTTTGAAAAATACGGACATACATTATGGGTCATGATGTAAGGTTCTACAACAAATTAGATTCGACAACATTGATATAGAACAGCTCGAAACAGGGTCGAATCACAGAACCTTAAACACCCAAAATAATGAAGGAAGTCAGATGGATTCAGGTAATAAAACAGCAATTGAACTACTCGAAGACCTTCGCGCTCACCGTATGACGGCCATTGAGCTGCTTGAGCAAACGATTCAACGAGCAGAGTATGTCGCTGAAACCTATAATCCATTTTCTGTAAAACTATACGATCGTGCACGTGAGGCCGCCGCTAAAGCTGATGAACTGTTAGCCCAGGGTCTGGGCGGACCTCTGTGCGGTTTACCGATCACTATAAAGGAATCACAGTGGCTTGCAGGCGTTCCCGTGACGAGTGCCTCACGCACCGAAAAAGACGTTATCCCCCAGGAAACCAGCGCAGCAGTTCAACGTCTGGAAGAAGCCGGGGCGGTTATCTTTGCAAAAACCACCTGCCCGGAATACTGTCTCACAGGAACAACATCATCAGAACTTTTTGGCACAACAACCAACCCCTGGAATAGAGAGCGTACCTGTGGTGGTTCATCCGGCGGTGCTGGCACTGCTGTAGCAGCAGGTGCCGGCACTTTATCTCTGGGAGGTGACGGTGGCGGTTCAATCCGCATCCCTGCCGCTTTTTGCGGTATTGTCGGTTTTAAACCTTCCTATAAAGCGGTGCCGAGAGAACCTTGCAACCCATCCTGGAGCACCATTGTCTCCTATGGCCCTATGGCCAGGACGGTGGCTGATGCCCGATTGATGTATTCAGTCATAGCTGCAAATAACGATGAACACGCCTATATTGATTCCCTGAATGCCCACACGCTTCAACCCTTGTCACTGGCCGGCCAGAAAGTGATTATCTCTGAAGACCTAGGCCATGCACCTATTGACGATGATGTGCGAATGACCTTTCGCTGGGTTGTCGCTCAGCTAAAAGAAGCGGGCGCTGAAGTCGTATACGACAATCCGCACCTGCCCTCTTCCGTTATCGCCTGGGCAACCTCAGCCATGTACGATACCTGGAGCTTTCAAAAAGATAAGGATCAGCCCCTTAAAGGACTGGAACAAGGCACTCTGGATTCTATGACCTTTGGTGCCAGTATTACCGAAGAAGAATTTGATGCGGCTGAAGATCACCGGGAAGCAATTCATACAGCTTACCAGGCGATGTTCGAACGCAATAACTGTACAACTTTTATTACGCCTACTCTAGGCGTTGAAGCGTTCAAACACTCCCTTCGCCACCCTAAATATGTAGGTTCCACCCGCATTACCTACCCCTGGCTCGACTGGGCAACCTTTATGTACGATGCCAATCTGACAGGTATGCCAGCTTGTGCCATGCCGATGGGGTTAGGTGATGAAGGTCTGCCGCTATCAATTCAGATTCAAGGCCCCCGGGGGACGGATGCCTCTGTCCTTAATATTGCCGAGCAATTAGAAAAAGTCATTGGGTGGGACAACTCACCGAAAGATTCTGCGGCTGAACCTAAAGCAGACAGCAACCCGGACGAAGATGACAGCAAAGGCATCATCAATCAGATGAAACGCGCCCGCGCTCGATTGGCACAGCTTCGGGGGACGGTATCTAAGTGAAAAATTTGCAGTTTGACGTCATCAGTGAACTTTCACCCGGTGAGAAGTTCAGCGAACTTTTTAGTAAAAGCTGGCCAGCCTACCGGGCCTGGTATCTGGATGAAGGAGAGGAAGCACGCCCCAGCTATCTGGAGTGCATCAATGCACTCAAACAACACATGCCTGAATTGGTCCCCTTGTATAAAAAGCTGACGACACTGTTAGATTGCGATGATTTACAAGCTCGCTTTCTCAGTTTGTACTGTCCTCCGACCTTCTATTCTGCTTGTTCACAACTGATCTATAAGAAAGAGCAGACAGCCCTGATCCGCAACTATGATTTTCCTGCGTTTCTCTGTGAAGGCACCATTATGCAGAGCCAATGGCTGGATAAAAAAGTCATCGCGACGGCAGATTGTATCTGGGGGGCGCTCGACGGTATCAACGATGCAGGTCTGAGTATCTCTATTAACTATGGCGGTCGCCTGGTGGAAGGAAAAGGATTTGGGATCACCATCGTGGTTCGCTATGTACTGGAAACCTGCAGTAATGTAGAAGAAGCAATAGAGGTTTTCAGACGCGTTCCCGTGCACCTGGATTACAACATCGCACTGGTTGATAAGACAGGTAATCATTCTACCGTTTTTATCGCACCGGACCGGGATATCTGTGTCAGTCATGCAACCACCTCAACCAATCATCAGGGATCGGTAGAGCCAGGGAAACCTGTGTTTCTTGAGGACTCTGTTACCCGCCTGGATGCGCTCAATAAGCTTGCTGCACAACAGGAAACGACCTTACAGGACAGCGCTGCTCAATTTCTCTACAGCCCCCTGTATCGGCAGCATGACATTCACTCATCAGGCACGCTGTATACCGTTGTATATCTGCCTGCAGAGGGACAGGTCAGCTATCTCTGGCCACATCAAAGCCTCAACCTGAGCTTCGACCTGTTCCCTGAACAGACACTGGATATTCACTATGTATAACCAAGCAGCCATAGACCGGGGTGTATTAAAAAGCGCATGACTATCCTGACAAATAGATTCACCTCAATCTTATGCAAGATTCGCAGCATCATTTTCCCGCAAACACCGAAGAGTGTTAGTGAGATAAAACCAACAGACTCAACCTTATCTAACGATAATAATATAAAGGACGCTACTATGAGCACACCTGATACTCTTCGAAGCCTATCTGACATCTATCGATTCTTTCGAAACAATACGACACCTATCTACTTCGTTTCACCGACCGCCTATAACATTCTGGGATTGGGACAGTGGATTCAGGGCTTCAAATATATCTCTCACTTCGACTCTTTCGATGGAGGCCACTTCCGGGTGACCAATCCAACACAGAATACCGAGCGAGAGTTTCAGTCAATGGAAGATATGGCCAACTATCTGTTGAGCCACAAAGAGTCCGTAGAACTTTTCGAAAAATCGGGCGGTAAGGGTAAGATTCTGACCGTTATGTTTGATGAGAAAACAGAAGAGATCGCTAAAAGTTTAGGCATGGAAATAGCTCTGCCGCCTGCAAGCTTGCGAACCCGCCTGGATTCAAAAATTGTCACCACCCAACTCGCGAATGAAGCCGGTGTTCCGAGTGCTCCCAATATCGTTGATGTCGAAGCCTCCAGCTACGCAGAACTACAAGCGTTAGCGGATGAGAAAAAGCTGGGGAATAAGCTGGTAGTACAAACCCCTTATGGTGATTCAGGTAAAACCACCTATTTCATCAGCAGCGAAGCTGACTGGGATAAAAACGCCGATAAAATCGTTGGCGAAACACTGAAGGTGATGAAATACATCAACCACATCCCAGGTACAGTGGAAGCTGTAGCTACTCGCTGTGGCACTTTAGTGGGGCCATTACAGACCGATATTACAGGTTATGAAGAGCTAACTCCCTATAAAGGGGGCTGGTGTGGTAATGATATCTTCCCTGAAATACTCAAAGGTGAGCAGCGCGATAAGATCATCTTAATGGTTAAAGCGATGGGCGATAAACTCTATGAAACCGGCTACCGTGGTACTTTCTGCTTTGATTATCTGGTAGATACGGATGATGGCGAAGTATATCTGGGTGAAATTAACCCGCGTATCAGTGGTGCCAGCCCGCTTACCAACCTGGTCACTTCAAAGTACGGCGGCATTCCATTGATGCTGCTGCACCTGCTGGAATTTATGGATGTAGAGTTCGACATCGATATTGAAGAGATTCAGAAGCGCTGGGCTGACTTTGATACCTGGACTCAACTGGTTCTCAAGCACACCGAAGACAGAGTACGGATGATCACTAAAGCACCAAAAACGGGTATCTGGCGCATGGACGACGATGGCGACATCAACTATGTTCGTCAAAGCATCGACTGGGGCAACGTCAGTGATAACAATGATGCATTCTATCTGCGGGTTTACGGCGAGGGAGATTACAGCTACCTGGGCGCTGACATGGGGATACTAATTGCACGAGGCCGGATGCAGTCTGATGACCGTCAGTTACTGCCACGGGCAAGTAAATGGGTCACCGCAATTAACAAAGAGTTTGAGTATAAAGAGCTGGAGGAACTGGAAGTGCCCTACATTCCAACCGACAACGTACGTAAAATGCTCTGATAAGGGCATAAAAAAAAGCCCCACGCTTCTGCGTAAGAAACTGGGGCTTTTTTACATCTGTCAGAAACAGTTTAGCAAGATAAACGATCAGGCAACTCTGGACGCCTTAGTTTGATCTTCCAGGTATTCATCGAACGTCCCTGGAAAGTGGACCACGTTCTTGTCTTTAATTTCGATAACACAGGTGGCTAACGAAGACACAAAAGCGCGATCGTGGCTGACAAAGATCAACGTACCATCAAAACCTTCAAGGGCAACATTCAGTGCTTCAATCGCTTCCATATCCATATGGTTAGTCGGCTCGTCCATAATCAGCACGTTGATATCCATCATCATCAGCTTACCGAACAGAAGGCGGTTCTTTTCACCACCGGAACAGACGCGGGCTTTCTTATTAAAGTCATCAGCGGTAAACAGCAAGCGTCCCAGCATCGCCCGTACTTTAAGATCATCATGTTTCGGCGTACGCCACTGTGACATCCATTCAAAAAGTGTCAGATCACAGTCAAAATCAGCTGAACTATCCTGAGGGCAGTAACCGATTCTGGCATTTTCAGACCACTTAACGGTGCCTTCATTTACCGCTAACTCATTCATCAAACAACGTAGAAAAGTCGTTTTACCTGCCCCGTTTTCGCCGATCACCGCGAGCTTAGCCCCGGCTTCCAGGATCAGATTGCCACCAGAGAACAGAGTGCTTCCCTCGAAGCCATGCCCCATCTCTTCAAGAATCAGTGCCTGACGGTGCAAACGCTTATCCTGTTTATAGGCAATGGAAGGCACCTGTCGACTGGAAGTTTTCACCTCATCCAACTCTATTTTATCGAGTTTCTTCGCTCGGGAACTCGCTTGCTTTGCTTTAGAGGCGTTAGCAGAAAAGCGATTAACGAAGGATTGTAGTTCATCCATCTCCGCACTCTTTTTTGCATTCTCAGTCAGCAGCTGCTCTCGGATCAGCGAAGAAGCTTCCATAAAATATTCATAGTTGCCGGGATAAATACGCAGTTCGCCATAATCGATATCGGCCATATGGGTACAGACAGCATTCAGAAAGTGACGGTCGTGAGAGATAATAATCATCGTACACTTGCGCTGATTCAGCACCGTCTCCAACCAGCTAATCGTGTGAATATCCAGGTTGTTGGTTGGCTCATCCAACAACAAAATATCAGGATTAGCGAACAATGCCTGAGCCAATAGCACCCGCAGTTTCCAGCCCGGTGCTACTTGCCCCATCAGGCCGAAATGATATTTCTCTGCAATACCCGCTTCCAGCAGAATATCCCCGGCACGGCTTTCCGCACTGTAGCCATCCATCTCAGCAAACTCGGTTTCCAGATGGGCAACCTTCATGCCGTCTTCTTCCGACATCTCCGGCAAGGAGTAAATTCGCTCACGTTCCTGCTTTACCTTCCACAGCTCAGCATCGCCCATGATAACGGCATCAATAACGCTGTACTCTTCGAACGCAAATTGATCCTGACTTAGAATACCCAGTTTTTCACCCGGTGTTATTGAGATGTTGCCAGCTGTCGGCGTGAGCTCTCCACTCAGAATTTTCATGAAGGTAGATTTACCACAGCCGTTCGCACCGATCAGACCATAACGGTTACCATTGCCGAATTTTGCGGAGATGTTTTCAAACAGAGGCTCAGCGCCAAACTGCATAGTGATGTTCGCAGAGGAGATCAAAGGGATAAGTCCTAAAAGAGAGCAGTAAATAAAGTATCGGTAAGCAGAGCAATACAGAGTCTTTAGAGAAGCGCGAACTGTAAAGAGTTAAGGCCCTAAAGTCGAGCCAAAACTGTACATTTTTTGAACAAATATTGTTTTTCAGATGAATAGTTGTCGATACTGCGATTAGGCTATTATAAACCTATCAGAATCCTGACCCGATCAGGTTGGGAATAGGGAATAGAACTAAGTATTTTAGGGGTAATGATGTATCAGGAAATTATTAATTTTTGGTTCAGTGAAATAGATAACGCCCAGTGGTTTATCAAAGACGTAAAGTTTGATCAGCTGATCATTGAACGCTTCTCCGAGATACATACTCAAGCGGTAGCATGCGAGCTATTCCCCTGGAGAAAAACAGCCTCTGGAAGCCTGGCAGAAATTATTGTATTAGATCAGTTCTCACGAAACATGTTCCGGGACACACCACAGTCGTTCGCCCATGACACTCTGGCTTTAGCACTAGCGCAATCTGCTATTGAGAAAGGCTTTGATACAGAACTCAGCGAAGAGAAACGTCCGTTTTTCTATCTGCCTTTTATGCATAGCGAATCATTGATGATTCATACAGAGGCAGAGCGACTTTATGCACAGTTGGGTAACCCCTCTTCAGCCGAGTTTGAACATAAGCACAAAGTCATTATTGAACGCTTCGGACGTTATCCTCACAGAAATGAGGTACTCGGTCGCATTTCTACCCCTGAAGAAAAGATTTTCTTAACCAGTCCCGATTCAGGTTTCTAAGCACACTGTTTTCGAAGCTTCAGGGCAGCTCATCCAGCATCTTTGTCGCAGATTGCCCTACCTGCGTATCAGCGCCTAAAGCCACAGCCGACTTAAGCGCATTACGTGCTTTTTCGGTATCCCCTAACTGATTACTCACAAAACCAAGTGTTAGCAAAAGCCGTTGGTTAGCAGGATCAATAATAGAGCCTTCTTCCAACATTTTCAGCGCTTCATCAGAGCGCCCTATGTAGTGAAGTGTCAATCCAAGGTTGTTATAGGTATTACCATTTTCAGGATCAAACTCCAGGAGCTTTGCATAGAGTTCCGCCGCATTCACATAATCCTGCTGGGCGAACATCTCGTTCGCCTGACGGGAGATCTCTACCGGATCTTGCAGTATATTAAGATCGGAAGTTGCACCAACCGTATTCCCGCTACCCTGCCCCATATTTTGCGATGGCATACCCTGGCCGGTTAACAGATCACCAGACAGTGTTTGTCCGGCAGTTGGCCAGTTCAGACCAGGCTTAGCAGGCGTATTAACCACAGAAGTACCTGATAGATAGTACTCACGGGTCAGGCCAAAAACAGCCAAACCAAAGACAACCTGAAATACCCCCATTGAGAGCCAGAATTTCATACTGTGAGCCTTAGGGCTATCGGTCATAAATACTCCTCAAGTAGAGATCATTTGGCTACGCGACGGCAGTACTAATCGATACTGCTCTCACTAGTCGACCACGCAAAGCACAATAGATTCAGAAATAATTATCAACTCTGGCTACGCCGGAGCCCCTCGGTAATAGTGCCAAAGAAACAGGGAACCCGCGCTACGGCAGGGCGACCAGTGTTTAATTAACTGACGAGCCTGCTTTGGTGTCGGCTTTTGTTCCAACCGTTTAAGCCGTCCTAAAGCCACCAGCAACGCAAGATCATCAGCGGGAAAGATATCTTGCCGCTGCAACGAAAACATCAGGTAGATCTCTGCACTCCAGCGCCCAAAGCCGCGTAATGATGATATCGCTTTAATCGCTTCTTCATCTGTCATATCAGGCAAAGCATCCAGGTCTAATACCCCTGTCTGTAGTGCCTCAGCCAGCCCATTAGCATACTCAATTTTACGCCAGGACATCCCTGCATCCCGCAGCGCCTGATCCTCAGTAAGCTGTAGTCGTTCCGGGGTTAGCTCTCCGTCCGGGACACCACCTAACACAACGGTCTCAACCCGCCCCCGGATTGCTGCTGCCGCTTCAGTCGACACCTGCTGGCCGATAATGATAGCCAACAGTGCAGAAAATCCGAAAGGACGCTGGCGGGGTAGGGGCGTACCAATCTGCGGTAGCGCCCGGGCAATATCCGCATCCCGTTTGGCCAATTCCGCCAGTGCCAGATCAATATGGGACTGATCCATCAGATTATTAATATGACCTCCGGTATCCACTTGTTAGACATACACTACCGCAATGGCAATCCAATGGTTACTTCAATGCCATGGGGGGCAATGTTTTCCAGGGTTAGCCGACCCTGATAGCTTGCAACAATATCGCTGCAAATAGACAACCCCAAACCCGCTCCCTCTTCTCGCTCATCCAGGCGCTGCCCACGTAGCATCAACCGTTCAATACTCTCCTGCGGCAGTCCCTTACCATCATCCCGGATACGAATCATAAGCTGGTTATCCACCACCGCGGTGCTGAGATTTACTTCACTCATCGCGTACTTGCAGGCGTTATCCAAAAGATTCCCGATCAGTTCGAGCATATCGTCCCGGTCCTGGGGCAAAATATGCTCAGAAGAGAAGTCCGTTTCAATGCTGATGGCCGGATACAGCTTACCCAGAATATTAATCACCGGGGGCAGGTCTATTAGCAGATCCGTTTGTCGGCCCGGTGAAGAAACCCCAACAATTCGGGCCCGCTTCATCTCTCGCTGAATCAACCACTGGATATCATTTAACAGACCTTTAATATCCGCCCCAAACTCCATGTCTGATTCATCCTGGAGCTGTTGCAGCCTTTGTAAGGGCCGCTTAATCTCATGGGCCAGATTACCTAAAGCATTACGTGAGTGACTCACCCGTTGCTTGAGTTGCTGCAATAACTTATCTATATCATCTGCCAGCGGCGCCAGTTCAGAGGGCATACCACTCAGATCCGGTTTTTCTTCTGAATAGCGGAAGGCTTGAATCTTCTTTCTGACAGAATCCAAATAGCGAAAGTTTCGTGTCAGACTCCACTGCTGCATAAAGAACAGAGCGATCGCACCCAGGACTACCACCAGCACAGCCCAGAGGGTATAACGCCATTTTAAGGCATCCAGTGGCGCGCTATCTTCGATGATCGTCAGAGTAAAAAGGGTACCGTTTTTACTAAATGCCTGCTGCCAGACCAACCAATGCTGGTCGTTAGCCCCTGGCATTTGGAAGCTGTTTTCCTGGCCTTTTGTTAGCGTGTCAAAACTAACTGGGTAATCCCATAAGGAACGACTTCTAATCTCAACATCGGGGCCTGAGAGCAGGTAGTAATGCCCCGACAACGCTCGTTGATAAACGTTACTCGCCCCTCGCGGGCTAAGCTGCCAGGACTGACTGAGTGGGTCTTGTTCCAACGCGGCCACTATTGACTCAGCATCGTGCTTCAGACGGGAAAGTATATATTCCTGGGATATTTGCCCTACGCCCCAGTTAATCACCACCAACAAAGCCCCCATCGTCACGCATAGGGCGATAATCAGACTTCGGCTTAACTGGTTACGGATAGATACTGTCATTATAATTTTTCAGTTAACAACTCTATTTATCAACGGGGCCGATACGATAACCTTTGCCCCACTGGGTTTTGATAAAATCTTTACCAAAATAATTACGTAACCGATTCACGTAGACCTCTATGACATTACTGTCTTTAATTCGATCCTCTTCGTAAACCTGCTCGCTCAGCTGATTTTTAGAATGGACTGTATCGGGGTGCATCATAAATTGACGCAACAGTCTGAAATCAATGGCCGTTAACGCGATAAGCTGGCCATTTTGGTCGATCGCCTGCTGTTCAGACAGTAATAGCTGCACGCCATTCCATTCGAGCACATTATCAGCTTTACCCACTGTACGCCGGACAATAGCCTGCAGCCGTGCAATCACCTCATCCGCATGAAAGGGCTTACCCAGATAATCATCTGCACCCGCGTTCAACCCGTCTACCCGCTCATGCCAGGCATCTCTGGCCGTCAAAATGAGTACCGGAACAGTATTACGTCTCTCCCGCCAGTGTTTTAACACATCGAGGCCTGCGATTTCTGGTAAGCCAAGATCCAGAACAATCGCATCAAAGACCTCTTCATCTCCCAGAAACTGACCATCGGTGCCATTATGCGCCATCTCGACAACGTAACCCGCCTTTTGCAAACGACGCTTTAAGCTCTCGGCCAGATCCAGATCATCTTCGACCAGTAAGATTCTCAATCGTCCTGTTCCTCTTTAACTACCTCGCCGGTAACCGCATCGATATACAGTTCCCATACATCACCCTTAGCATCCAGTAGCTCAGCTTCGTAGACAATACGACCATCTTCCTGCTCGATCTCCAGATCTAGCAGGTGACCGGACAAACGATCCTTATTGCGGGCGTAGATCTCTTCGAAAGGTAGAATTCGCCCTTCAGCCACCCAGGCCCTCACCTGTTTATCACTAATATCAGACCCGGCATGTGCCAGGTTAATCATCCCAACGACCATAGCCAGGAATACGAACCGAATCCTCATCAAAATCTCCGTTTTCAGCACGCTGATGGCACGCATTACAATTACTAAAACTCCCCACCTCGTCATTGCCACGGACCAATCGCACCGGAACATCATCATGTTCATGAACAAAGTATGGCAGCTCAGTGATACGCAGGGGGATATCCTGTTTAACTCTTTTTAACATTCCACGTCCCGGTTTACCCGCTTTATCAGTGAGATAAGCATTGATCATTGTCGCGGTTTCATCAGAAACTTCCGCATTCTCATCGAAATGATCTTCCAGTGTGGCCATAATTTCAGTCCAGCTATCGACTGGCAACATCCTTGCTGGATAGGCCAGATGACAGGCTCCACATTCCTCCCGGTACAACTCTGCTTCAACAGAGTTATCGGAGCGCCCACCATAGTTCCCCGAAGCGATACTTACCCCGGTCAGGCCCAATCCCCAGGCTGCGATCAGAAAACTACCGGCCACGCCCCAACGAATATAGCCCATCACTTTTTTCGTACCTGACTTCAGCATTTTATTGCTCCCTCAACCAAACTAAGAAATCGCCTTTTTCCTGCGCAGTACACTCTCGTTTTAAAGTCCACTTACAGTTTCTCAAAAACCACTTATCGATTTTTTTGCTGTCAGTTAAACGCTTGGGGTTTATCGAAGGTGCCATCGGTTTAATCACCTTTCCGGTTTTTGCATGTTTACCCACTTCGGTTGGATTAGCACCGTGACACTGCGTGCAGCTGCGGCCATTGTTATCTGAACGCCATAGTTCCAATCCGGCTTCAGGGCTGAAACTCTCAACTCCCTGAACACGATACTGATCCAGTTTCTGATCTGTAATATTCGCCATGACATCGGCGTTTGCAGCCACTCCTAAGCTGGATAACACCCCTGCTAACAACCACCTATTTGCCCACATATGTCTCTCCTTCATCCTTCTTAGCCACGACCTTTTTAACACCTGTGACCATCGCTCGAATCAGATTTTCCCGGTGTAGAAAACTACTGACAATGACACCCGCTATATGTACAAAGACCAGAAATAAAGTGGCGTTAGCGCAGAGCTCATGCACATCTTCTATCAGGTCTTCGTTAAATACCGTAACGAAAGTACCTGCCAGTGGCCCATCACCCTCAATGGCTAACAGCGTCATACCGAAGAAACAGGTCAGTGCCAGCATTAGTAATAGCGCGATCACCATCATGCCGCCTGCGGGATTATGACCGACGTAATGTTCAGCGTTGCCGGTTAACAGTGACTTCAAATAACTAACGACTTTGTCACGCCCGGTAATGAAGTTACCAAAACGTGCGTATTTTGGTCCGACGATACCCCAAAGCAAACGAAACCCAATCAGCGCGCTGATGGCATAGCCCATATAAAAATGTACCGCTTCAAAATCATCTTCAGTCAGATAAGCAACCGTAAAAAACAGTGCCAATGACCAATGAAATATCCTGACGAAGGGGTCCCAGACTTTTATTACCTGGGGTGAATCTAAATTCGGCATCTTCTTTCTCCTCTATCGCTCATATCGATGACCGATCTCCTATAACGCCTATCTTAATGAGAAGTACTTAAAAGAAGCTTAAAAAGACTTACCGAAGAGAAAGAAACGCAGAGTAATTAATTAAATTCGGCCTGCCCATGTTTCAACATAGGCTATCCATATTAACGCCATAAATTTAAACAATTACTCCCTTTTAAATTTCACCTATATGCTGGCGAAATTTATCAATTTTGACCTGTGAAGTTATGCTTTTGATCAATGAAATATGCAAAGCCGTATGCTAATGTCGCCACAGGTACAAAAAAGGGACCTACATGATGATCGGTCTCAGGTGTTCAGGGATTTTAGAACTCAGCCTCAGTACCAGGGGTGTTTGTTATGGACGCTGTAAAAAAGTCCCCTCCCAGAGCTCTACTATCGATATACGGTCTTCTGTTATTACTGCTGATCATGAGCAGCCCTATAACTAACGCAAATACAATCATTGCTGACCGTTTTACTGACAAGCTATCCATAACTTCCTCACTAGAATTAGCGGCAGATGCCAATCGTAGTATTCTGATCACCGATATTGATACACCGGATTCAATCGTCTCGTTCGCACCCATCGCCAAAACAGGGAGTAATCTGGGTTTTACCTCAACCCCATACTGGATCCGTTTCACCCTACACCAAAACGAAAAAACCCCTCCCCTGTTACTGGAGTTTGCTAATCCTCGTATCGATAATATCGAACTCTATCTGCCCCAATCAGACGGTAGCTATCATATGAGCGAGGCGGGTGAATCAAAACCCTTTGTCGAACGTGAGTATCAGTTTAGAAATTTTATGTTTGAGCTCCCCAATCACCCAGGTGAGTCTCGTACGTACTATCTGCGCATGGATTCAGAAGGTAGCATCCAGGTGTCTCTTTATCTTTGGAGTTACGATGCTTTCATTCAATACCTGGATAATAGCAATTTACTGCTAGGCGCATACTACGGCATTATGATTTTACTGATGATGGTAGCGGCCGCTTTCTATCTCAAGCTCAGAGATCCGCTGTTTCTTACGTATTCGTTGTATCTACTAACTTATATTATCTTTCAGCTCAGCCTGAACGGCCTGAGCTATCAATACCTCTGGCCTGAGCTATCTGAATACTCTGGTCGTCTAACAGCAGCCTCAGTTGGTTTTGTCGGCATCGGCGGCTATCTGTTTGCTGGGGGGTTCTTACGGATCTGGCAACGACACAGCGTTCAGCTGATCACTATTGTCGCCTTTCTGATCAGCCTGGACAGTCTGGGTATTGTCATGAGTTTGTTTGGGGATTACGCACTGGGAGTTAAGTTATCCACCTTAGCCGGACTCAGCCTTCCACCGGTTATACTGTTCGCCGCTATCTCATCCTGGCGCAGTGGTTACCGGCCTGCCCGTTACTTCCTAATGGCCTGGATCATCTTCCTCTTTGGTATTTTTATAGCAGGATTGCTCTATTTTGGTCTGGTGCCACAAACATTCCTGACATTGTATTCAATTCAGATTGGCTCGATTATTGAAGTCATTCTGCTTGGCTATGCGCTGATTGATCGCGCCATACTAAGGCAAGCCCAAAAAGTAAAAATTGGTGAGCTGAAAGGCGAGTCGCTGGAACAGAAAAATTTAGAACTTGAACAGTTAGTACAGGCTCGTACACATGAGCTGGAAGAGAACAATATCCGCTTAAAGAAACTCAGTCTTCAAGACAGCATGACAGGCCTGCTAACACATAATGCCACGATCGATCTGCTTGAACAGCAACTGCATATTGCCGTTCGATATATCCAGCCATTGTCAGTCATCATGCTGGATATAGATGATTTTAAAAAGGTCAATGACCGCTTTGGCCATCTGGCCGGTGATGGCGTAATAATTAACATCGCTAAAATTCTTAAAGCCTGCATGAGAGAGGCTGACTATTGTGGTCGCTACGGCGGAGAAGAATTTATCCTTATCCTGCCCGCGACAGATATATGGGAGGCTGCGGTAGTGGCTGAGCGCATCCGGCAACGGGTTACCGAACTCAAATTAATCGATATCAATAATCAGCCACTGTCTGCCAGCTTTGGCGTTTCAGAATTCAATCAAGAAAGCTCCGAGGTGGATCTCATTTTACAGGCGGATAAAGCCCTGTACAGGGCAAAACAGAAAGGTAAAAACTGTGTGGTTACCGATTACAAATCAAGCATCGAAGCACTAACCATATAATGGTTGTCACCTCGCGAAGCTTAGCTCGACGGACAGGGTAACGACTTTCGTTACGCGAACAGCTCCGCGGCTTCCAGAGTCTGGCTGATCAATGCATTGATAGTCATCGGTCCCACGCCACCCGGTACCGGGGTTAGAGCGGAAACCCGGGATTCCAGACCATCTTTTTCAATATCTCCCAGACCTCCCGGATGATATCCGGCATCAACCACCACGGCACCATCTTTAATCCATGCAGCCCGAATCAGCTCTGGCTTACCTACCGCACCAACCACTATATCCGCCCGACCTATTTGATCAGCCAGGTCCGCTGTACGAGAGTGGCAAACGGTCACTGTACAATTCGCGTTGAGTAACATCGCAGCCATCGGTTTACCTAAGATAGGACTGCGGCCAACCACCACTGCATGCTTACCTGCCAGTTCGATGCCGTAGTGATCCAACAGTGTCATAATCCCTGCTGGTGTCGCCGAACCAAAAGCCTGCTCCCCCATCGCCATACGACCAAATCCCTGAGTCGTGACCCCATCAACATCTTTCCTAATCGAAATCGCATCGAAGCAAGCCCGCTCATCAATCTGCGCTGGCACGGGATGCTGTAACAGAATACCGCAAACCTGCGGGTCATTATTCAACTCAGAAATGGTTGCCAACAGCTCTTCGGTACTGGTGGTTTCTGGCAACGTTACACTACGAGACCCCATACCTACCCGGCCACAGGCATTTACTTTCATCTGTACATAAGTCGCTGACGCAGGATCATCACCCACCAGAATAGTTGCCAGCACCGGCTTTAGCTCCAGCTTATCCACACGCTGCTTTAACATCTGCTCGCGTTGTTTCGCCAGAGTTTTACCGTCAAGAATCAGTGCCGACATCGTTAACCTCATATTCCAGATACATTTAAAATGGGAAAGGGTAACTATGATAGCCGGATAATTGATGAATGGATAACAGACTACGCATTCAAATTGCCTGATTACGGCAATTTTATGCAAAAATTAAATAAATTCCATTATTGCGAAATACGCAATACAGCAGTGAAAATATATCAATATACGCAAGAACATAAAATCTATAGAGTACTGCTTATTAAATTTCAGTGGCCCATCTGTATAGCTATCTATCTAGCTCTCTATATAATATTGGCCTGCTGAATTTGAGCCTTGCGGACAGCATTACATCTACAAGGTAAAAATAGAATTTCCAGTTTTTGCCAACTGGGCAAGAACTCAATTAAACGGAACTATCAGATATGTCTAATAACTACTTCAATACACTGCCTCTGCGCGAGCAGCTGGAACAACTGGCTAAGTGCCGCTTCATGGATATCTCTGAATTTCCAGACGGCGTAGAAGCACTGAAAGGTAAGAAGATTGTTGTAATCGGTTGTGGTGCACAAGGTCTGGCTCAGGGCATGAACCTGCGTGACAGCGGCTGTGACGTTTCCTACACACTGCGTGCTGCTGCTATCGAAGAGAAGCGTCAGTCCTGGAAGAGCGCTACTGAGAACGGTTTCGTTGTTGGTACATATGAAGAGCTGATCCCGACTGCTGACGTTGTTCTGAACCTGACGCCTGATAAGCAGCATACACCTGTTGTTAACGCTGTTATGCCACTGATGAAGCAAGGCGCTTGCCTTTCTTACTCTCACGGTTTCAACATCGTTGAAGAAGGCATGAAGATCCGTGACGACCTGACTGTAATCATGGTTGCACCTAAGTGCCCAGGTTCTGAAGTACGTAACGAATACGTACGTGGTTTCGGTGTTCCTACCCTGATCGCTGTTCACGAAGACAACGATCCTAAAGGCGAAGGTCTGGCACTGGCTAAGGCATACGCTGTTGGTACTGGCGGTCATAAAGCGGGCGTTCTGATGTCCTCTTTCATCGCTGAAGTTAAGTCCGATCTGATGGGCGAGCAGACTATCCTTTGCGGTATGCTGCAAACTGGTTCTCTGCTGTGCTTTGACAAGATGGTTGAAGAAGGTATCGATGCTGGTTACGCATCCAAGCTGATTCAGTTCGGTTGGGAAACTGTCACTGAAGCACTGAAATACGGCGGCGTTACCAACATGCTGGATCGCCTGTCTAACCCAGCTAAGATCAAGGCATACGACCTGTCTGAAGAGCTGAAAGTTATCATGCGTCCGCTGTACAACAAGCACCAGGACGACATCATCAACGGTACATTCTCCCGCGTTATGATGGAAGACTGGGCTAACGATGACGTTAACCTGCTGGGCTGGCGTGCAGAAACGGCTGAAACAGCCTTCGAAAAGACTCCAGCTGGCGATGTTGAAATCTCCGAGCAGGAATACTTCGATAACGGTATCCTGATGGTTGCTATGGTTAAGGCGGGTGTTGAACTGGCATTCGAAACTATGACTGCTGCGGGTATCATCGCTGATTCTGCATACTACGAGTCTCTGCACGAAACGCCGCTGATCGCTAACACTATCGCACGTAAGAAGCTGTACGAGATGAATGCAACTATCTCTGATACTGCTGAATACGGTTGCTACCTGTACAACCACGCTTGTCTGCCTCTGCTGGCTGACTTCATGAAGGACATCAAGACCGACGTTATCGGTAAAGGTCTGGATCTGGAAGACACTGGCGTAGACAACGCTCGCCTGATCGAAGTGAACGCTGCACTGCGCGCTCACCCGGTTGAAGCGATCGGTACTACCCTGCGTGGCCACATGGCTGACATGAAGAAGATCGTTTGATAACGACGCTTACTTCTTAAAAAGAGGCCGGGCTTAATCGCCTGGCCTTTTTTTTCGGGCTTATTAATTAGGTCTGCTTTATAAGCATTAAGTAAACATGCACTTTACTCTGTGCTTATAAAACACGCTTAGCCTAGCAACCGCTTATTAAACATTTACACCGCCTACCGGATACTGTGACATATGAATATTCGCCTGGACAACCTGACCGTTAACTTTGACGACCGCTTTCAATTAGAAGAGATCAACTGGCAGCTGGATGACAGTCAGCACTGGGTCGTCACCGGCGCCAACGGCTCGGGTAAATCCGCACTGGCGGCTGTATTAGCCAGCGCCGGCGAAAACCTGTCCGGCAGCATCGACGGCATACCTGCAAAAGTAGGCTTGGTCTCTTTTGAAGCGCAGGCGGAACTGATCGAAGCCGAACTGAAAAAAGATGACGCCGATATCATGGATGTTATCGCCGAAGGCACCCCGGTGCATGAGATCCTCAATCCCGGTGATAGTAACCAACAACTGATCGATGAGCTGGTTGAGAAGTTTCAGCTGCAAACACTGGTCGACCGGGCTTTTCGTAAACTGTCCACCGGTGAATCCCGTAAGGTAATGCTGATCCGCGCACTGGCCAGCGAACCAGATCTGCTGGTACTGGATGAACCTTTCGACGGACTGGATGCCCACACGCTGGAGATGTTACAAGCGTATCTGGCAACGCTAGTCGAGACAGTCCCTATGGTGATGGTGCTAAACCGCTTTGATGAATTCCCGGACTTCATCACCCATATCGCCTATGTGGATAATGGCCGCCTGCACCATCGGATTGACCGAAGTGATACAAAAGCATACAACGAGCTTTATCAACTACTGCACCTGAAAACAACCGATCTTGCGGTCCCTGCTGCAGATCCAGAAACAGCGATTCCTACCCTTGACCCAACCCAGCCATTAGTAAAACTGAGCAGTCTCAATATTACCTACGATGGCCACCGGATCATCGATTCTCTGGACTGGACCATCGAACGCAATCAGCACTGGCAGTTGAGTGGGCCCAATGGCAGCGGTAAAACCGGCCTGCTATCGATAATCACTGGCGACCACCCACAGTGCTATGTCAACGATATCTTCGTCTTTGGCTTTAAACGTGGCAGCGGCGAAAGCATCTGGCAAATAAAACAGTTTATCGGCTACGTTTCCACCGCTCTGCAATGGGAGTACAAAGTCGGCACAGGCCTGCGTAACGTTATAATCTCTGGTTTCTACGACAGTATCGGCCTGTACACCAAAGCCACCGACCGACAGAAACAGATCGCCGATGAGTGGCTGGCATTGCTGGGCATGTCTGACCGGGCAGATACCCCGTTCAATAAACTCTCTTATGGCGATCAGCGTCTACTATTGATCGCTCGGGCGATGGTGAAGCACCCTCCTCTGCTGATTCTGGATGAGCCATGCCTGGGTCTGGATGATATGAACCGACAACTGGTATTGGCCCTGATTGAAAAAATCTGCGCCGGAAGTGAAACCTCAGTTCTGTATGTAAACCATCACCCTGAAGACAAGATCAAAGGCATTGAAAACTATCTGGCGCTGGAAAAACGTGAGCCTGAAAATAGCTGATAGCTTTGTACTTTGCTTATAAACAGATAAAAGAAAGCCCGGCATGACAGCCGGGCTTTTTATATTAAGGGCATCACACTCAACCAGATATGACAGACAGGCCGAAGCCACTGCCGAGAAACAATAGCTAAGAAGCGATTTGCATGACACTGGGTTTCGCCTTCCTACTATCTTGCATTGATCTCAACACAAAAAATAGTTAATATGTTAATTATATTAAGGAGATTTAAATGAGCTTAAAACTGTCTGTTGTTGACCAATCACCGGTGCATGGTTCCCACCCTGCTATCGACGCCCTTAGCCTTACCGTAGAACTGGCTA